>JAUXHA010000103.1 GCA_030621845.1 Spongiibacteraceae bacterium | reverse complement strand
GGGGAGCCCTGGTTAAGGATTTTCTCACCTGCAAACTAAATGCTGAAAACTACCTGGCCTCCATTGACAGCTATTATTATGACTTTGCTGGCTTCAACTTATTATTGGGCACTAGCACTGAATTGTTTTATTACTCCAGACAATCCAGAACCACAGAAAAACTTGAGCCGGGGAATTATGGTTTAAGCAATGGTCATCTGGATGAAGGCTGGCCAAAAGTCAGCACAGGAAAACAACAACTCGAAAAAATAATCCACCAGCACAAGCCTGCCGAAGCCATTATCGAGCTGTTATCTGACCGAACCCTGGCACCAGATCACGCTCTCCCCACCACCGGGATTGATCAGCGCATAGAGAAAACACTCTCCGCAAAATTTATCCACACAGAAAGCTACGGCACGCGCTCGTCGACCGTCATCACTGTCGACCATAAACAGCAACTGCAATTTACCGAACAAAGTTACGACGCCTATGGCGAGCCCCAGCAACGATCGTGTTTTAAAATAAACTTACCCTGAACGCAAGTCCATAAATCCCGGCTAAGCCACCACCGGCCGAAGCAACCTCTTTACTCCGGCTTCATTTAAACGATCATCCAGTAATTCCATAATATGCCGGGAACTGTCCAGGGTCATCGCCTCGGCCAGAATATCTTTTGCCTGCTGATAGCTGATACTCCTGATTACCGATTTAACCCTCGGCAGATTGGTCGCGTTCATCGATAAAATATCGTAGCCCATGGCAATCAACAGAACAGCCGCTCCAGGGTCTCCCGCCAACTCACCGCAAATTCCCACGCTCTTACCCTCGGCATGACCATCGTCAACGACACTTTTCAAGGCGTGTAATACCGCCGGATGGTACGCCTGATAAAGATCAGCGACACGGGGATTGTTTCTATCCACCGCCAGTAAATACTGGGTTAAATCATTCGAGCCCACTGACAGGAAGTTGACCCGTTTCGCCAACTCCCGGGTCTGGTAAACCGCAGCAGGCACTTCAATCATCACCCCAACTTCAGGCAGGGGTAACTCAAAACCTAATTCTTCTACCAGTTCATCGTGAGCGCGATAGAGTAATTCCAACGCCTCTTCCAGCTCCGGCACTGAGCTGATCATAGGAAACATAATACGCAAGTTATTCATATCCGCATTCGCTTTCATCATCGCCCGAACCTGTACCAGGAACAGTTCCGGGTGATCGAGAGTAACGCGAATACCGCGCCAGCCCAGAAAGGGATTGTCTTCCTGGATAGGAAAGTAAGGCAAGGATTTATCACCGCCTATATCCAGGGTGCGCATGGTCACCGGCATTGGCGCAAAGGCTTGCAACTGTTGGCGATAAATCTTTCGCTGCTCTTCCTCACTGGGAAAACGTTCACGCAATAAAAAAGGGACTTCGGTACGAAACAGACCTACACCCTCCGCGCCGCGATCCAGGGATCGCGCCACATCAGCCATCAAGCCAGTATTCACCCACAGGGGTATACGGTGATGATCTGTCGTTTCACAGGGCAGATCCTTGATCGTCTCCAGCTCTTTGGAGAACTGTTGCTCTTCCTCGTAAATAGATTGAAAACGATTGTGCAGTTCTTCCGAGGGATTAAAATAGACATGGCCGTTGTAGCCGTCGATGATGACCTTGCCACCCTCCAACTGGGTAAAAGGTAAATCCACCGCACCCATCACCGTGGGAATACCCATCGCCCGCGCCAAAATCGCGACATGGGAATTACCCGAACCGAGCACCGAAATTAATCCGCATAGTTTCTCCGGCGGCACTTCACCGAGCATGGACGCAGTGAGCTCCTCGCCAATTAAAATAGTCTGTTCCGGGTAGTCTACTTTTTCGGTAGCGGCCGCCTGCAAATAGGACAACACCCGCCGCCCCAGATCCTTGATATCGACCGCACGCTCCTGGAGATAGGGATCTTCCATGCTCTCAAACGTGCGCACATGCATGCGAATCACTTTGCTCAAGGCTCCCTGCGCCCACTGCCCCTGCTTAATCCGCTCATCCACTTCATTGGCCAGGGCGTTGTCATCAAGCATACGCAGGTAAACATCAAACAGAGCCTGTTCCTGCGGTGCCAGTTTGGATGACAACTTACTGCTCAGGGCTCGAATATCAACACGAACCGACTCCAGACATTGATGGAAAAACTTCAGCTCTGCCTCGACATTCTTGCACTCGCGGCGGGGTACCGCGTTAAGATCTGCCGTTGGCGACACCACCACAGCCTGCCCCAAAGCAACACCGGGGGCACCGGCAACACCCTTGAAGCGCGCGCTCCTGGGCTTACCATCATCGGCAGCCATGGCATCAATCGAACCCGTTACCTGGGCATGGGCAATAACCCCCGCCAACTGGGCCGACAGGGTAACCAAAAAAGCTTCTTCCTCTTCATCGAAGCGCCGCTGTTTTTTCTGCTGCACCACCAATACACCCAGCACTTCGCGCTGGTGAATAATCGGCACCCCCAAAAACGCGCTGTAGCGCTCTTCACCAATACCGGGCAGAAAGAGAAAATTGGGGTGGGACTCCGCATCGTGGAGATTGATGGGTTCTTCACGCAGTGCCACCTGCCCCACCAGGCCCTCATCGACGGCCATCGAAATCTTTCCGGTAAAGTCCTTGTTCAGGCCCTCGGTGGCCATAAAGATATAGCGGTTGGCTGCCGAGTCATGCAGGTACACTGAGCAGACATCGGTATTCACCGCGTCTCGTATGCGCGACACAATAATGTCCAGCGCCATCTGTAAATCATCGGCGCTATTAACTTCCTGAACAATACTGCGTAGGGATGCAAGCATAAATAGTGTCTGTCCGTTTAGGTTATGGTGTCTATCCGTTTAGGTTTAGGCGTTGCTGACTAGCCGGCTGTGCCGTGCTGCCAACTCCTTCATCGCCCGACGATAAACATCGCGCTTAAAGGGAATGACCTGGCCCAGGGGATACCAATAACTCACCCACTGCCAGCCATCAAACTCCGGCTTTTCGCCATGTTCGAAGCTGACTTTACTGTCATCGGCCAGCATCTGCAGCAGGAACCATTTTTGCTTCTGGCCAATACAGAGCGGTTTGCTATCTCGCCGCACCAGACGCTGGGGCAGACGATAACGAAGCCAACCGCGGGTACAGCTAATAATTTTGACATCCTCCTGCTGCAAGCCCACTTCCTCTTCCAGCTCCCGGTACAATGCCTGTTCGGGGCTTTCCCCCTCACTGATGCCCCCCTGCGGAAATTGCCAGGCATCCTGACCAACACGCCGTGCCCACAGTAACTCGCCACGGCTATTGGCCACCATAATTCCCACATTTGGCCTGAATCCTTCAGCGTCAATCACACCCTGTCCCCTTTCTTTCGCATTGATACACCCACTTACAGGCAGACATTGTTCCATAAATCGCTATAACTGACCAATCAGCGACTTTTCCCACCACAGTGGATGCAAAACGGTGAAATGCCCAGTATCCTATCGGACACCCGTAACCACCTGCCCACCAGGAGTCACACTGCCTTGAGCCTCGCCATATTTGACCTCGACAATACCCTGTTGAAAGGTGATAGCGACCATGCCTGGGGCGAGTTTCTCGTCGAAAAGGGCATTGTGGATGGCGATTTTTACCAACAGGAAAATGATCGTTTCTACCAGCAATACCTCGATGGCGGCCTCAATATTCTCGATTACCTGGCATTTGCCCTGTACCCCCTGAGCCAGCACAGTAAACAACAACTGGATGCATGGCACCGTGAATTTATGCACGACATCATTGCCCCCATGCGCCTGTCGCAGGCCGATGCACTACTGAACAAGCATCGTGAACAGAGTGATTACCTGCTCATCATTACCGCCACCAACCTGTTTATCACCGAGCCGATCGCCGCCGCCATGGGGGTGGATGCTATCCTCGCCACCGAGGTGGAATTTATTGAGGGACGCTATACCGGAAAAGTGGCGGGCACGCCCTGTTTCCAGCAGGGCAAAGTGGCGCGACTGCAGCAGTGGTTACAACAGCAGCAGCAAAACCTCGACGGCAGTTATTTTTACAGCGATTCCCATAACGACCTGCCACTACTGGAAGTCGTTAGCTATCCGGTTGCTGTGGATGCCGACCCGCAGCTCACGGCCACGGCTCGCCAGCGTGGCTGGCCAATCATCAGTTTGCGCGAAGAATGAATCTTAGTAGGCGGGTGTCAGGCGGCTAAAAATGGCTTTTAGATAATCTGTTTCTGGAATCGCCGGATGTACCGGGTGATCAAAAGCCTGGCCGCCCTGCTCCAGAATTTGCAGATTCCGATCCAGATGGCGGGAGGCCACCCGCAAAATATCACCCAGCTTCTGTCGCTCAAGATGCATCGAGCAAGAGGCAGACACCAGCACCGCATCTTTTGCCAACAGGCGCATCGCCAGCTCATTGACCCGGCGATAGGCCTGCTCACCCTTGCGCGCATCCTTGCGACGGGGAATAAACGCGGGGGGGTCCATAATCACCACGTCATAACGCTCCCCCTCGCTGTGCAATTGCTTCATCGCATCAAAAGCCGAGCCCTGCATGGTGCCAACCTTTGCCGCCACATCGTTCAAGCGGGCATTGCGCTCGACAAAATCCAGCGCCATCCCGGAGCTATCAATACACAATACCGATGAGGCGCCGAACGATGCTGCCTGAACTCCCCAGCCGCCAACATAGCTGAATACATCCAGAACTTTTTTATCCTTGACGTAATCCTTGAGGCGCAGGCGGCTGGCGCGATGATCATAAAACCAACCGGTTTTTTGCCCTTCATAAACCGGCACCTGGAACGCCACCCCGTTTTCCTGCAAATCAACAATCTCCGGAACCTCGCCATAGGCAACTTCCACATAGTCTTCCAGGCCTTCTGATTGACGAATACGGGAGTCATTTTTAACCAGCACACCCTTTGGCTTAAGCACTTGCACCAGCGCCTCGACAATCTGCTGTTTAACTGCCTCCATTCCGGCAGTAGCAATCTGTACCACTGCAATATCGCCAAAGCGATCTACCACCAGTCCCGACAAGCCATCGCTGTCACCATAAACCAGACGATAACAGCGCGATGCACTAAACCGCTCCCGCAGGGCCAGGGCAATATTCAAACGGTGCACCAGCAGGGATTTATCTAATGGATATTTAACATCCCGACTCACAAGGCGTGCGCAAATCAGGCTATGGGGGTTGATATAAGCAATGCCCATCGCTTTACCCTGGGCACTCTCAAGCAATACCTGCTGTCCCGGCTGATACTGGGCCAATGGCGTTTGCTCGACATCGATCTCATTGCTGTAAATCCACGAATGACCAGCGCGCAGGCGCTTGTCGGCTTTGTTTTTCAAACGAAGAGGCGTTAGGGGTGATTGCATAAGAAGGGCGCCAAAAGCCGCGATTATAACGCAAGCAGCGCAAAAGCGTATGGCAAACATTTGGTCGGCGCGGAGCCGGGAATTAAACCATCATTTCTTTTGAAAATACCTGATAGGCATCCTGTTTTTCCTTGGCCTGGTACATCGCCACATCGGCATAGCGACACAGCACATCGTAATCTGTAGAGTGGTCGGGGTAAATAGAGACACCACAGCTGCCAAAAACCACAACTTGCACATCATCAATATAGATGGGCTCTTTAATCGCGGCTAATACCTTGGGCATGATCACCTCGATATCATTGGGCACATGAATTCCCGGCAGAATCAACGCAAACTCATCACCGCCCAGACGCGCCGTAGTATCGGAAAGCCGCAGCACTTGCCGCAAGCGAATCGCAATCACTTTCAGCGCCTCATCACCCATATGGTGACCATAAATATCGTTGACCGGTTTAAAACCATCGAGATCAATGTAGACAACACCCACTTTATGCTCACGCTCATTGGCCTCGCCAATCTCTGTCTTCAACCTGCGGAAAAATTCAAAGCGATTGGCAATGCCGGTCAAATCATCATGACTGGCCTTGTGTTCAAATTTATTCCTCTCTTCATGAAGCTTCTGGTTGAGCAGCTTATTAATCATTTCATAAATAATCAACGCCCCGCCAGCAATCAGCAGTAAGATCAGTTGCAGCGCAAAATACATTGTATCGATAATGCCCTGTTCTTGTGCCAACTGGAGATGAGCAAAATCATACAGCGCGCTAAAATAGCAGCCGATACTCAGCAATAAGGTTATCAGCAACCAGGCGATACCCAGACGCAAGCCCAATAGCAAAAATGCGGTAATCGGCAACTGCAGGGCAAACTGCAGTACCGGCGAATCAAAATAGCCACCGGTAATCTGCACGCCAAAAAAAATGACTCCGGCAAGAATTGTGATCATGAAATTGCTGCACAACACATGATTTTTGGTATTTTTAAACAATATCAGCGTTGTCACATAACCCACGATACAAAACACATCGAGAGTGATTGCAATGAGCGCATTTTCTCCGAGATCGAAAAAAAACACCATGCCCGCCAGCGCCAGCAGGCTGAGCAGGATATTGACAAAAATCATTCCGACAAGCGTGTAGCCACGCATAATATCCGACGGATTACTGCGCTGGCTAGTCGATAAAAAGGTGTCCAGGAAACGTATAATTAACGTCATTTATTTGCTCGGAAAGTAGGCTCAATAGTCGACCACAGACAGCCGCCATAAGTATTTATTCGGATTGTTGCTCAATGGCTTTGCGGCGCCGTTCATCATTGGCGCGCAGCAAATCCTCGGTATTTTTAGCTTTTGTCAAGGCATCGAGCTGATGCTGTGGTATCGCCCCACTAGCATGCGTCGGCTCCGATGTCGGCTTTGCCTCAGTTGCAGTGGCTGGCTGGTCAGAAGAACAGGCCGGCAAACACAACACCAGCATGATCAGGGAGATCAATCTCATCATTCGTTCCCTCGGAAAAATTATTTATAAATTCATACTAATATAGACCAATATCACACTTATTCTATTGCAATCGCGGCATCGGGCAGTCCAGCACTGCCGCTATACTGATAATTATTTCTCTTTCCTCGGCTGCGATTTTGCCGTCCTGCCGCGCGCAAGCCACCAGGCCTTTTAACACCAGCGGTTTTAACAAAGGGTAACAATTTGCCAGTTTGTTGACTGCCCGGGAAAAATCATCCAGCGAGATGCTGTGTTCTGGCAACAGTACCAGTCCATGCAAACCCGCCGTTTCAGCGCCTACCATAAAAGCTTGTTCGGCGGCATCTCGACCAATATGCCCCTGTAGGGCCAGTAGAGAAAGCACTCGCTGGAATTCAATCCTTACTGGCCCGATTGTTTTATACAGCGCCCGCCCCGGCTTCTTCAGTGCATATTCGCCATCAAGAAAGTGGCGCAGTAATTGGTAGCTGCACCATTCAAATAATTGCAGTTGATTATCCGTCCGAATTAATAGCAGCAGGGTTTTTTTAAAGCTTTTATATTGCTCAAGCGATAAGCATTTCAAAGCGGGCATAGCCAACTCCAGCAAGGGCATTCGCAACGGCTTATCCAGCATTGCCATGTCGCCATACAGGCGCACAGTTTGTAAAGCCATTCCCGCCACGCCCTGCTGCTCAATCCTCTGCAACTGCTTTTCCTGCACCTTGCTATCGTCGCTTAACAACAGAGCAAAGGCGATGCCCATCGCTGCAAAAGGCTCATGTGCCTGTTCAAGCAAACCTGCAGGCAAGCTATCAATACCTTCACGGATATCGTCGACTGTACGAGAAAACTCCGCGTCAGCCAACAACACTTCCGCCGCCACCGCGGACACCATCGCTGCGCTGTTAATTGCTTCATGAGCGCCAGCAGGCGGCACCCGGCGATTTTGAAAATCCGCCTGGGGAATCACCGAACTACGTCGGGTAAATTGCCCATCCCAGCTCGGCTCAATGCGCTGAATTCTTTCTGCCAGTGGCGGGTGAGTAGCGAAGGTGGCCTGCAGGCGATTTAAAGCCTGGCCAAAGAATAAATGACTCACTTCTTTCGCATGGGGATCGGCAATCCTGGCGCCCGGGCTATAACCGCCAATAATTTTCAGGGCATCGGCAATACCCTGTGGATTCCGGGTAAACTGTACCGCCGAGGCATCCGCTAAAAATTCTCTCTGGCGACTGACCGCGGCCTTTATCAAACTGCCAAAAAAACCACCTAGCCAGCCAATAATAATTAATCCAAAGCCCAGCATTACTACCCGGGTATCACCGGAACGCTTGCTTGTCCTGCGCAGGGGACTGCGACGACCAAAGCCACTACTGCGCAATAAAATCTCGCCGATACTACCAATAAATAAAATACCATTAAGCAGCGCAATCAAACGAATATTCAAACGCATATCGCCATTGAGGATATGACTAAATTCATGGGCTATCACGCCCTGTAGTTGCTCGCGGTTAAGCTGGTAAATACTTCCAAAGGTCACGCCTATCACCGCATCGGCTGGCGTGTTCCCTGCGGCAAAGGCATTAATGCCGCGTTCATCCGCTAATAAATACACCGGCGGTACCGGCATACCGGAGGCGATCGCCATTTCCTCCACAACATTTAACACCCGGCTTTGATTACTGTCACTGCTATTGGGGTTGATACGAACACCGCCCAATGACTCTGCCACCGCCTTGCCCCCTGACGACAACTGAAACCATTTATAGACTATGGCGCAAACAACTGTCCCCGAAACTGCCAGCGAGATATGTCCAAAACGCTGCCAGCTAAACAGCGCAGAAAAGTTACTGACGCCATCGCTCCCCGCGCCATTGAGCAACAACCAGCTTACCGCCACCAACACATTAGTAATAACAATTAGCGTCAGTACCGCGCTGACAAACAATAACAGTAGTAAACTGCTATTGCGTCGGGCTTTATCCTGTTGCGAAAAAAAATCCATGACGGTGATTAAAAGCTGATTTTCGGTGCTTCCTGGAATTGCGGACTGTCTTTAAATTCCAGTAGACTGGCGTCCTCGGGATGACCAAACTGACGAGCAAAAAATACCGGGGGGAAGGTTTGTCGATAAGTGTTATAGCTGGTTACCGCATCATTAAAGGCTTGCCTTGAAAAAGCCACTCGATTTTCTGTGCTGGTGAGCTGCTCAGATAGCTGCTGCATATTTTCGCTGGCTTTTAAATCCGGATAGGCTTCCATCACCACGCTCAACTTACCCAGTGCTCCTTGCAAGGTATTTTCAGCTGTCGCCAAACCCTGCATCGCCGACGCACTACCCGGCTCAGCCGCAGCGCCCTTCAATAACGTCAGCGCCTCATTACGCGCACTGATTACCGCCTCCAAAGTCTCGCGTTCATGGCTGAGGTAAGCTTTGGCAATCTCCACCAAATTCGGAATCAGCTCATAACGCCGTTTCAATTGCACTTCAATCTGGGAAAAAGCATTCTGGTAGCGATTTTTCAAGGTCACCAGGCGGTTATAAATACTGACAATATAGAAAACCAGCCCGATAACGATAAGTAAAAGTACAATACTCGATACGCTCATTGTTCATTCCCTGATATTGGTTTATCTATTAATTAACGCCAGCGTCCTGGCTAAAATTTAGTATTTTACAGTGTAGCTGAGGCTGGCAATTTTTCCCGCCGCTTAACTTAGTCTTTCATGCTTAAGGTGGTGGCGGCTGCCCGCGGCGGATCTTTCAGGGGATGGTTTTGCCCATGGCCGTCCGTCGGGGAAGTCGGCGAAGCCTGTTCGAAT
>JAUXHA010000050.1 GCA_030621845.1 Spongiibacteraceae bacterium | reverse complement strand
GTTATGTGTTGCCCTGGGGGCAGATGTCTTACTGGGGTGCACAGGTGATTATATCCCTGTTTGGGGCTATTCCCGTGATAGGTGATGCCATTGTTGAGTGGATTCGCGGCGACTTCCTGATTTCCGGTATTACCCTGAACCGTTTCTTTGCCCTGCATGTGGTGGCGCTGCCAATTATTTTATTGGCGCTGGTGGTATTGCATCTGCTGGCCTTGCATGAAGTGGGTTCCAACAACCCCGACGGTGTCGATATCAAGAAACACAAGGGACCCGATGGCATTCCTCTCGATGGTGTGGCGTTTCATCCCTATTATACGGTTCATGATTTACAAGCGGTTGCGGTGTTCCTGTTTGCTTTCTGTGCGATTATTTTCTTCGCGCCGGAAATGGGTGGGTATTTTATCGAGCATGCAAACTTTGAAATTGCCAACTCCCTGAAAACGCCGGAGCATATCGCCCCGGTCTGGTATTTCACGCCGTTCTATTCGGTATTGCGTGCTGTGCCTGACAAGTTACTCGGTTTTATTGCCTTTGCCGCCTCGGTAGCGATTTTATTTATTCTGCCCTGGTTGGATCGCAGCCCGGTGAAATCTATTCGCCACAAAGGCAATTTCAGTAAGTTTATGATTGTGCTGTTCACTTCCGCTTTCATTATCCTTGGTGTGCTCGGTGTGAAAGCCCCGACTCCCGAGCGGACCTTGCTAGCGCAGATTTGTTCGATCATCTATTTCGGCTTCTTCCTGTTGATGCCGGTATGGACATCCATTGAGAAAACCAAGCCGGTTCCCGAGCGTACCACCAGCGATGGCGGTATCGGCTTGTGGGGAAGTTTGGGCGCCTTGCTGCTTATTGCGGCGCTGGCTATCGTGCCGTTGAAAGCGGTGGGTTCTGAATCCAGCTTTAACTGTGGCACGATGAACTGTGACGCGATCGAAGTGGATGCCAGTAACAAGGCCTCATTGCAGTCCGGGGCCAAGTACTACATGAATTACTGCATGGGTTGTCACTCGCTGCAGTATGCGCGCTACGAGCGCACGGCTAATGATTTGGGTATTCCGGTTGATATGTTTGCGGAAAATCTTCAATTTGATAGCAGTGCCAGAATGGGCGAGCTGATGGAAAATGCGATGCCCGAGAGCATGGCAAAAAAGTGGTTCGGTGCCGCGCCACCTGACCTGACCCTGGTCTCCCGTGCTCGTCAGCCAGAGTGGTTATACACTTACTTGCGGACGTTCTATGTTGATCCCAGTCGTCCCTGGGGTGTGAATAACAAGGTATTTCCCGATGTCGGCATGCCCCATGTGATGCTGGAAGTACAGGGCTTGCAGGATTGTGCGCCCGGTCCGGTACATGCCGCCAATGGCGGTATTAAACGCGATCCCTTAACCGGTGAAGATCTCTACTATGCCGAAGATGGTCAGGCGCTGGCCCCCTGCGGTCGTCTGGAACTGATCAAGGAAGGGCAATTATCCCCCGAGGAATTCGATCAGGCTATCTATGACCTGGTAAATTTCCTGGCGTATGTTGCCGAGCCTATGGTTGAAGACCGCAAGCGCATAGGTGTTTATGTGTTATTGTTTATCACCCTGTTGTTTGTGCTGACCTATTTGCTCAATCGCGAGTATTGGAAAGACGTTCACTAATTACAGTATTGCCTGATCGGTGGCGGCAAACCGCCACCGTTTTTATTCAATTTAGAGGAATCCTCAATGGGTGATGTCGCCAAACGCTCGTCAATGATATTTTATTCTGACGGTCATAGTCATTACAGTCACCGGGTGCGTATTGTGCTGGCTGAGAAGGGTGTTACCGTTGATATTGTTGACGTTGATGAGAAGTCCAAGCCAGAGGACCTGGCCGACCTGAACCCCTATAATAGCTTGCCTACTTTGCTGGATAGGGATCTGGTGTTGTATGACGCCAAGGTGATGATGGAATACCTTGACGAGCGATTCCCCCATCCACCGCTATTGCCGGTCTACCCGGTAGCCCGTGGCGCCAGCCGACAGTACATTTACCGTATTGAACGCGACTGGTGTGTTGCTATAGATAAACTACTGGCAGGCAGCGGTAACCAGAAAACACTGGATAAAGCGCGCAAGGAACTTCGTGAAAGCCTGATTTCCATTGCGCCGATTTTCGCTGAAAAACCGTTCTTTATGAGTGAAGATTTCACTCTGGTCGATTGTTGCATGGCACCTATTTTGTGGCGTTTGCCGCTGCTGGGGATTGAGATTCCTGCCAACAAGCAAACCAAACCCATACATGCTTATATGGAACGGTTGTTTGAGAGAGAGTCCTTCAAGGAGAGTCTGTCAGAGCAAGAGCGCGAAATGCGCGGGCCACTGGCCTGAGAATGATAAAAAAGGATGTTACGGCATCCTTTTTTATTGCTGGATTTTCGACAAAAGCCGGTCTTGGTGAAGCGCCAATAAAATACCTGGCTTGGGATTAGATAATGATAATGAAATCCAGGCGCCCGTATCTGGTCAGGGCGAGTTATGAATGGATTCTGGATAATGACTGCACGCCCTATGTGCTAGTCAATGCTATGGCGGACGATGTTGTAGTGCCACGACAGTATGTCAAAGATGACCAGATTATTTTGAATTTGTCGCCAGGTGCGGTGGTTGAATTGCTGATGACCAACGAGGCGTTACAGTTCAATGGCCGCTTTGCCGGGGTGCCGATGGATGTCTATGTCCCCATGTCGGCGGTAATGGGAATTTATGCCAGGGAGAATGGCCAGGGTATGTTTTTCGATCTGGAGGAAGATTCCGCCCCCGAGCCTCCAGACAAGACACCGCCCAAACCAGTAAAGCCTACCTTGAAAGTGATTAAATAAACCGCCGGTTTATTTGACGTATTCAAAAATCCTGACGACTTTTTGTACGCCGGAAGTAGTTCTGGCGGTATCGGTGATGGCTTCAGCTTCCGCTTTAGTGACCAGTCCCATTAAGTAGACTACGCCGTTTTCAGTGACGACCTTGACCTTGCTGCCATCGATCTTGCCATTGAGCAGGAGCTTGCTTTTAATTTTGCTGGTAATCCAGCTATCGTTAGAGCGAGCTACCATGGACGTTGAGCCGGCGATGGTGATTTCATTATGAATCCTGCGCACATTCAATTTATCAACGGCTACGGCGGCCTGCTGCCTTAACTGCTCATTTTTTACTTGCCCGGCGAGCAGCACAACCCCATTAACGCTGACCACAACAATATGTGCCTGGGACAGTTCATCGCTGGCTTTATCGATGTTCACCAGCGCTTTGGTTTCTATAATTTCATCATCAATCATCCCGCCGGTACTGCGTTCACCTTGCGCTTCATAGGGGCTGTCTGTAGTGGCTGACAGGATGTTGCTACAGCCTTGTAGCAAGCCGAGTTGTAGCAGTAATGCGGCGAATAGTATAAAACGATTGTTCAATGCCTAATCCTCACTTCCAAAAAGTTGTCGGTCAATTAATGCGCAGAGGCAGTTGATTATCAGTAGCTGATTTTCAATGACACGGGGTCGGTCATTACTGGGGATAATAAAATCAACATCTTCTGGCAGCATTAACGAAGAAATATCCTGACTGTCGCTGTCACTGATTGATACCACGATCATTTCATGATCGTGGGCAGCCTGGATTGCCTGAATGCTGCTGCCGGCGCTGGTGCTGTTGGAAATCACCAGTAAAATATCCCCGGATTGGCCCAGTGCCCGAATTTGTTGGGAAAAAATTTCATTAAAGCTGCCATCGCTACACAGTGCGGTGAGCGTGGTTGCATCTGAAGCCAGTGAGAGTGCCGGCAAGCCGGGACGTTCGAAATTAAAACGATTGAGCAGGTGGGAGGTAAATATCTGTGCCAGTGCGCCGTTGACCCCTTCGCCGCAACAGAGAATCTTACGTTCGCTTAAAAGACACTGAACCAGCAGTTCTGAACACTGGGATACCACGGTTGCCAGCTGATCCATTGATCGTGTGGTTATTTCAATATTGGATTGAAATAATTGATTGACGTACTGTTCAGATTCCATCGTAAAAGTTACCGGCAAAAAGCGTCCCGAATCCAGTGAAAGCGTAGTTTACCACCGCTGCTATCGGGTTGCGCGGCTATTACATCAAAACGGCAGCTTTTCCCTTGATGCTGTGAATGGGATAGCAAAAAATGTTCAGCGGTAAGCATAATCTTCATTTGTTTTTTTCTGTTAACGGTTTCTTCCGGGCGGCCAAAGCTGTTTTGGCGGCGATAGCGAACCTCAATAAACACCAGGCACTGGCGGTCGAGCATGATCAGATCGATTTCGCCTCTGTAACAGTGGTAGTTTTTACCGAGTAAGCTTAGGCCCCGTTTTTTTAACCATTTGCAGGCATGTGCCTCGACCTGGCTACCAGAAATTTTCCTCTGCAGTTTTATTGGCATGATTATAACCTTCCCTGGTTAGTGTGGGTTGATCGGCGTGGGGTGTTAGTCGTGCCCTGCCATTTTTGATTTTGGCAAATAACAGCCGTCGCTCGATTTCCCTGTTGCTATTGAGTTTTAATGTACCGGTGTTCCCATAGAGGCGGCTGGTGCCGATCTCATCCAGTTGCCTGAGACGGGGGTGTAATTGAAAGCTGTCGATACCAAGGGCAATCATCCGTTGTAATTGTTTATTGCTGTTGGTCTGCTGGCTAATCTGCCGGTGTAATTCTGATGGCGGGTTGAGTATCCAGGGGATATCAATAAAGCGGATGCCGTTGATGTCGTGATTTTTTTTCGGTGCAGGGCCTGAATAAACCCGGGAACTGGCGTAAATGGGCAGGTCGCCCGCATAGTGATAATCCAGTAGCGGCTTGATAGAGCGCGCCTCATCCGGTCTTGCAAGCAGAAAGACCATATCGATATCCTGCCGGCGTCGGGGAGTGAATTCAATCGCCTGGCCTGCCAGTGAGGCAATACGCTTGCCTCGCGCCTCGCTGCGTTGCAATGACAGGGCGTTTTTAATACTGCTGGAATAATCTTTCTGGCCGCTGAATACACTGCGGACAATAACCACGCCCTCAAGTTGCTGCCATCTTTTTGCAAAGCTGTTGCTGACTTTTTCGCCCCATTCGCCTTTGGGGGCAATAATCATTGCCTGTTTGTGGTTCTTAAGATAGGCAATGTCAGCAATTTGGCTCGCTTCGTCCTGGGGTGCCAGGCCGAATTGAAATAATAATTCGGGTGCCTGGCCATAATTGTCTACTCGGTTCAGGGCAAGCGTGGGAACAGGGAGAATCACTTCGTCAAACAATAGCTGCAGTTTTTTCTTGTCCAGCGGGCCGATCACCAGTTCGGCCCCTTCGGCGACTGCTTGATAGTAGAGCGGAATAAACTGCTCACCGGCATCGCTGTTATACACTTTTAGACGGGGAGTAGCGCCGCCGCGTTGTTTGGTTTGGTAGAGGGCAGCAATAAAGCCATCGCGTACCGCCTTGCCGTAGGGAGCCAGCTTTCCGCTCAGCGGAACCAGAAGTGCGATTTGTTGTGGCCGGTTGGCGGCCAGCTCTTTAATCAGCTCCAGCCCGCCGGGCATATTTTCTATTGCCGGGTGGCTGGCCCACTTTAATTCCCAGTGTTCAAGTTGCCTCAATTGCTCATCCAGATCACCCTGATTATCCTTGGCAATCAGCGCGAGCTCTATCCAACCCTGGAAATCATCCTGGTTACTTTTCCAGTACTGGTTTAATTGATCAATCTGAATTTGCATCAATGAACGCCAAATTGCCTCCCGATTGCTTTCTTTTAGCTCCTCGGGCAGTAGGGAATCAATGTAAATACGCTGCTGTGCGCTGGCGTAATGTTGCCCTTGCAAGGCGTAGGCACTGGCGCGGGTTTCGCTTACGGCGAGCTGTTGCTCAAGGTCTAGCTGGTCATAGCTGTCGGTCAGGCGTGGGGTAGCCAGCGCGTCAAGTGCCTGCTGATAATTGCCGAGCAGGAGCTTGAGCTGGCTGTTCAATACGATAAAGTGTGCATAGTGGTTTTTCCCCAGCCGGTCGGTATCAATGTCTTGCAGGAGTTTGTTGGCCAGTTCGAGTTGCTGTTCCTGGATTAACAATGCAGCGACCTGTAGCTTAATCTGTTCTTTTTCCGGTGAGGAAGCAGCCTGCGCATCAAGCAGTAACAGCTGGATTTTTTCAGCACGGGTATGGGAGTCTTCAAACTGGCCGGACAGCGTTTCATGTTGCTCGGAAATACAGGCACTGAGTAGCAAAGCCACGCTGAGATGAAGCAATAAAAATAATAGTGTTCTCATAGTTAATGCGTTGTTAGTCTATGAACCGTTATTGTGGATGGAGAGTATACCTTGAGTGAACAGGCAGTGCTGTATGTTGTTGCCACTCCGATTGGTAATTTGGGCGATATGGTACCGCGGGCAGTGGAGGTACTTCAATCGGTTGACTTAATTGCCGCTGAGGATACTCGCCACAGCAAGCGCTTAATGCAGCATTTTGATATCACTACGACGATGGTGGCTTACCATGATCACAGTGGTTCCGCAGCAGTTGCAGGCTTGATTGGGAAAATGCTGGCGGGAAAAAGCCTGGCGTTGATTTCCGATGCGGGCACGCCGCTGGTGTCAGATCCGGGCTATAGATTGGTTGATGCGGCCTTGACGGCGGGGCTAAAAGTGGTCCCAATCCCCGGGGCAAGCGCTGCTGTGGCTGCCTTGAGTGCTGCCGGCCTGCCCTCGGATCGTTTTATTTTTGAAGGGTTTTTGGCCGCCAAACAGCAGGCTAGGATCAAGCAGCTGCAGTCAGTGCGAGAAGAGGCCAGGACGTTAATTTTTTATGAGGCTCCCCACCGTTTGTTAGCCTGCCTTGAAGACATGAAGAGCGTGTTGGGGGCGGATCGCCCTGTGGTGCTGGCCAGGGAGTTGACCAAGGCCTTTGAAACTATCCGCCGGGCGGCGCTGGGTGAGTTGGTGGACTGGGTGGCAGCGGACAGCAACCAGCAGCGGGGCGAGTGTGTGTTACTGGTATCGGGTTATAGCGGTGGTGGCGAGCTGGATATTGAGGCGCGGCGTGTATTTGAGCTGTTGAACGATGAATTGTCTTTAAAACAGGCCGCCTCACTGGCAGCAAAAATAACCGGGGTGAAAAAAAACCTGCTTTACCAGTATGGCCTGGAGCAAAAAGGGCGCGATTAACCACGGCTGTTCCACAGTTTGAAGCTATTGCCCACTCAGTCTTGTGAGACCTGCTGCTCACAGTTAAGGTGATGGTGGCTGCCCCCATCGCCTGGATTCAATACTCCGCTAGTCGAGCTCAAAAAGTGTTTTTCACGCTTATTACTGTTAAAGCACGATTTCCCCATGGCCGAATGGTTTGCTATTCAGCATTGGTGGGACAGCAGTGAGCGATTAACCCTTGCCATTGGCGCCACGACTGGCTAGTCTGCGTTCCGAGTCAGCTAGGCAGTCGCCGCTTCATTTCCTTTCGGGGGGTGGAGGGGAGGAAAGTCCGGGCTCCATAGGGTAGAACGCCAGGTAACGCCTGGGGGGCGCGAGCCTACGGAAAGTGCAGCAGAGAGTAGACCGCCGATGGCCAGTTCGCTGGTACAGGTAAGGGTGAAAGGGTGCGGTAAGAGGGCACCGCGCGGCTGGCAACAGTCCGTGGCATGGTAAACCCCGTTCGGAGCAAGACCAAATAGGCCCTCTACAGGTGTGTACCCGCACTGAGGGCGGGTAGGTTGCTAAAGTGTTGCGGTGACGTAATGCGTAGATGAATGACTGTCCTAGACAGAACCCGGCTTATCGGCTGGCTCATTGATATTAAAAAACCTCGGGGTGTAGGCATACTCCGGGGTTTTTTTTTGAATTCAGTGAGCCGCGGTAAAGTCTGGGGGTCAGGTCTCACATCATCGTTTCTTGGGATAAACGCACTAACATGAGAAAGCGATCATGTGAGACCTGACCCCGCTAGTCCTACTTCCTTGGGCGCGTCATCGTTAAATCGATTTTAGCGATTGAGTGATTGCTATGTTAATGGCTGAATGAATATACAGTCAATGGCGAGTGCCTATTCTCGGTCCCTTTTAGGGAGGAATAGGTGGTTTCTTCAGAAACATAATTGACATGGCTAAGGCGTTTTGTTTTGTTAAAAAAGGCTTGTTGAATTTGCAATACAACACCTGGGTCGTCATCTCCTTGTGACTTTCAGGCGCTGCAAAATTTTCAGAAACAAATCAGTGGCTCTCTATTATTGAGGGTAAATGCCATTTCTGGTTTTGTGTTATTGAACTGTTTGTGTTTCCAGAATAAAATCCTGCTTCATCGGTGACAGCCTTCAGGCTAAATGCGAGCCATAAAAACAACAGAATAGAAGGGAGAATGACCAGCGTAGATTTTTTCATTTTCAGTTTCCTCCATAGACAATGAAAATTCCAGGCTGGCATCAATTGAAATAATCTATCCGAGGTAATAATAGTTATGCCACATTGGACGGGTAGATTATCGTTTCGATGCCTGGAAAAGTTGTCGAATGCATCAGAAACACCGTTTTGAACTTCCTTGTCCTACCGAGAGAAGAAAATCACCGTTTCATAACTTTCGAGTTTAGCTGGTGGATAACTTCACGCATTAATTTTGGTGAACACTGCAATGGCTTCGATAACGGTATTTATTATCCATATAAAGCCTTCTTTAACAATTGGCCATTGGGCTAAGACTATAAAAGCTATTTTTCGATTGACATCGAGTATGGGGGGGCAGGTCTCACATCATCGTTTCTTGGGATAAACGCACTAACATGAGAAAGCGATCATGTGAGACCTGACCCCGTTAGTCTAGACCCCGTTAGTCTAAGGGCGCGCTTATCTATTTACCGTCAGTCATGTCGACACTTTGCTGTCGCATCTCGCATAATAGACTTTTTGTTGGTGCTTGAGTCGCCGGCAAGTTCTTACTAGCAGGTTGTCAGCTATGTCGGTACTGATTTTTCGCCTCAATGGCGCATCGGAAGAAGAGGCTGCACAGGTGCGCGAGCTGCTAGAGCAGCATGATTTGGTGTTCTATGAGACCTCGGCCGGGCGCTGGGGTATTTCGGTAGCTGGTCTATGGTTGCTCGATGAGGGCCAGAAGTTGCGCGCCCGTGAGCTGATCGAGCAGTATCAGGGTGAGCGCAAGCTGCAGTTCGAGCACTGGTGGGCTGAGCAGCCTGGCTTTTTAATGGGTTTATGGCGCAGTTTTTCAGCCCGCCCCATTGCCTTTGTATTAACTGCAATACTACTGCTGGCGATCCTCTTTATCTCCCTTTCGCCTTTTCTTCATCTGGCTGGTTAGAGCCTGCAAACGGCGCCTTAAGCCGGGAAAATCCTTGCAGGGAGCCCGTTGTTCAGGTGAGCTGCAATCCAGCAGATGGTTAACAAATAATCCATTCTGGTTGTTATTGCCAAATAGTTAAAAAACAAATGAAAAGTACACAGCGCTACTATTTATAAATAGCACCAACTCCTTTTAGTTGTTCATCATTAGGTCCATACTCATACTTCTGCACATTGACATCGTTAATTCCATTTGTAGTTAATGTTTAGGAACTGTCCTTAGGTTGGTTCAGGCTTACCTTAGGTTAATGCACTTATGATTATGGGTAAATATAATGAGTAAAGGACAAGACAGCAAAAAAAATATTAAGAAGGCTCCACTTTTAACCGCAAAGGAAAAGAAAGCGGCGAAAAATGAAAAGAAAAAGCTTAAAAAATAATAACGGCGCGTTACTGAAATTTATTTATTGAGCTCGCCAAGCCATTTATTCTAAATCAGCCTTAGTAATTATTATTTATTATCACAGAATAAATAGACAAATATTACACGCTGACTTCTACTGGGATCTTGACCATATTTTCTACGACACTATAAATGTCAGTAGAATTTTCGGGGGTTTCGATGCTGACAATTAAGCTATAGCGGATATTTTTTTCCAACGATCTTCGGCTGTCTTATATTTCCACCAGCCGCCGACTGGGAAAACTGCAATTTTATTCATTGCGGGGTAAGCGGGGACATATATGGACACCCCGAACAAATCAACATCATTTAGTGTTTTTAACCCTACTTAACAGGTTTTTAGGTCGTCGTTAAACCGCTCGCGGACTAAATACCCAGATCTTTTTCTATTCACTTGTTTTGATCTTACCCTGTAAAAACTCTGTTTTGTTACTCAGCAATAGTGTTAATAAAAATGGCGGCTTTGACATATATCCGGCTTCTTGATGCACCTTCGTTTGTGCTGAGCCCTAATGAGATCCAAGATGACTCCCCCTCCTATACAGGCACCTGGCCTTGATGGCCTCTGTCCCGATCAGGTTTTGAGGAAGTCGAAACCGTTTAATTTATTAACCAATGAAAAGCGCCTGTCCCTGTTAAAGCATCCCTTTTCTGGTCATAAAATAACCATATGATATATTTTAGAATAAAAAATATATTTTTAATAACTAAATAAGCCGACACTTAAAGTGCTTTCTTACCTAAGCTCCGTATTCAATTGATTTCTCGATTCTTATCTTTTTCCAAGTGGCAAGTTTTTAGATAATGCCTGCAAGATCAGGTTTTTTTTGCCGAAATTCGAATCCATTTCACGTTTTTGCACCTTGCAATATGGGGTCTGCCTCCCTATAGTGTTTAAAAGTGGATAAAAGTGTCATTTTGTGTATTTTGGTGCTTTTAAAACAATAAAAGGTGGGAAACGGTGTATCTCGGTAGTTATGCAATCAACATGGACGCCAAAGGGCGTTTAGCTATTCCGGCCAGGGTTCGGGATGGTCTGCTTGCTAATTGTGCGGGCAAGTTGGTCGTGACTGCCCATACCGAAGAGCGTTGTCTGCTGGTTTATCCTGAGCCCCAATGGCAGGAATTGCTACCACAAATTGAGGCCTTACCCAATATCAATCGTAAAGCCAGTCGAATGCAGCGTTTGCTGCTGGGTTATGCGACCAGTCTTGAAATTGATGAGGCCAATGGCCGAATTCTGTTGCCGCCCACGTTGCGAGAGTATGCCAGCCTGGAAAAAAAGCTGATGCTGGTGGGGCAGGGGAAGAAGCTGGAATTGTGGAGCGAGGGTAATTGGTTCGCTTACCTGGATGCGGCCGGGGATGACGATGTGGTGCCAGATGAAGTGCTGGCACTGTCTTTATAAAAGGCCTGGCTATGCATGAAACGGTATTGTTAAAAGAGGCGGTTGATGCGCTGGCGGTGCGTAGCGACGGTGTCTATATCGACGGCACTTTTGGTCGGGGCGGGCACAGTCGGGAGATTTTAAATCGTTTGGGAGAAGGCGGTCGCCTGTTGGCGATTGATAAAGACCCGGAGGCGATGATAGTGGGACGGGGATTAAAGCAGCAGGACTCACGGTTCGATATTGTTCAGGCTTCATTTGCGCAGTTGCAAGATATTGTGGCGGAGCATGGACTGGAATCTGTCGATGGTATTTTGTTGGATCTTGGCGTTTCATCTCCGCAGCTGGATCAGGCTGAGCGTGGTTTTAGTTTCCTGCGTGAGGGAGCGCTGGATATGCGAATGAATCCCGAGGCAGGACAGAGTGCGGCGCAGTGGTTGGCGGCGGCGGGTGAAAGTGATATCGCGGTGGTGCTGAAGGAATACGGTGAAGAGCGCTATGCGAAAAGAATTGCGCGGGCGATTGTGGCGGCACGATTACAGTGCCCGATAGAAACGACTACCCAATTAGCGGGAATTGTGGCAGAGGCACACCCAGCCTGGGAAAAGGGCAAGCATCCGGCAACCAAAACCTTCCAGGCAATTCGCATTTTTATTAATCGGGAGCTGGAAGATCTGGTAGTTTTTCTTGAGCAGCTACTGGATGTGTTGGTGGTTGGTGGACGGATAGTCATTATCAGTTTTCATTCCCTGGAAGACCGAATAGTTAAGCGCTTTATTCGAAAGCATGTGCGCGGTGATGAGTTGCCAGCCAATCTGCCCATTTTGGATTCCCAGCTTAATCGACGCCTGAAGCAGGTGGCTAAAGCTGCTCGGGCGGGAATAGAAGAAGTAGAAAAGAATATACGCTCTCGTAGCGCGATTCTCCGGGTTGCGGAGAAAATCGCCTGATCGAGAGCATAGTATTTGGACGCTGGGGTGGCTTCATTGTCACGTAGCTCGGCATTGAAATAATCAATGCCCTGGCGTTCAAAACCAATGACCAAGAAGTGGCTTATGTCTGCTAAAGCAGTAGCAAGTGGAAAAAATAATGGCAACGGTCGGCGCGCCAAATCGATCGTGGTGGCATCTCCGCGGATGCTGAGCGCGGTGAGAATGTGGCTGGCTTGTACGGTGGTTGTGGCGTTGATATTGGCCTCTGCTATTGGTGTGATTTTTAGCACCTATAAAAGTAGGCAGTTATTCAGTGATGTGCAGTTGCAGTACAAAGAATCGAGATTGTTGGAGGAGCAGTGGGGTCGCCTGTTATTGGAGCAGAGCACATGGGCGTCCCATTCCCGTGTTGAACGTTTGGCCAGATCAAAATTGAGCATGGTGGCTCCAGGGCCCGCCGAGATGATAGTGATAAGACAATGAAAAAAAAATCACCGCAGCCGGTACCGGTATGGCGCTTTTCAATAGCAGTGATGTTATTGATGATTTTGCTCGTGCTGGTGGTATGGCGCGCCTTATCGTTGCAGGTGCTGGATACAGACCGCGGTTATGATTTTTTACAGCGCCAGAGTATTGCCAGCAGTCATCGCACCGAAATTATTCCAGCTTATCGAGGGCTGATTTCTGATCGCAATGGTGAGCCCCTGGCGGTAAGCACGCCGGTAGACTCCATTTGGATGGATCCTCGGAGATTGATCAACAATCCCGAATCCTGGTCGGCCTTGGCCAGGGCGCTGGATATGCCGCTGGCGCAATTAAAAAATAAAATTGTTAACAATCGCAGTCGCGGTTTTATCTATTTGCGTCGTCATTTGCCCCCGGCCAGTGCAAAGAAAATACTTGAACTGGGTATTGGAGGCGTCAAAAGCCAGCGTGAATACAAGCGTTTTTATCCGGCGGCAGAGGTGGCATCGCATCTGGTTGGTTTTACCAATATAGATGGCCGTGGTCAGGAGGGCATGGAGTTGGCCCTTGATAGCTTGTTGAAAGGCGAGGCGGGTAGCAAGCGGGTATTAAGGGATTTGAAAGGTCATATCATTCGCGATATTGACCAGGGTAAAAAAGCCAGCCCTGGTAAGGAGTTGGTACTAAGTATCGACTTGCGTTTGCAATATCTCGCCTACCGTGAATTAAAAGCCGCGCTCATTCGGTCCGGGGCAAAGTCGGGCTCCATGGTGGTGCTCGATAGTCGCACCGGTGAAGTGTTGGCGATGGTTAACCAGCCCTCTTATAACCCCAATAACCGGGAGAGCCTGCGTCCTTACATGATGCGTAACCGCGCCATGACCGATGTGTTTGAGCCCGGTTCGACAGTGAAGCCATTAACGGTGGTGGCTGCGTTGGAGAGTGGAAAGTATCGACCCGATACCAAGGTTGATACCAATCCTGGTTATATTCGTGTGGGCAGGAAAACCCTGTTGGACCCGGTTAATTATGGCGTTATCGATGTCACTAAAATCCTCACCAAATCCAGCCAGGTGGGGATTAGCAAGTTGGCTTTGAGTCTTGATGAACAGTCAGTTTGGGATACGTTTCGGCGCTTTGGTTTTGGCCAAAGCACGGACAGTGGTTTTCCCGGGGAGAGTGCCGGGCATCTGGCGAATCGAGCTAAGTGGCGTCCCATTGAGCGCGCCAATTTTGCCTTTGGCTACGGTCTTTCGGTGACACCGTTGCAGTTGGCGCAGGCTTATAGCGTGTTAGCTAACGGCGGTGTACTGCGACCGGCAACATTGTTGCGCCAGCAGCAGGCTGTAGCAGGTGAGCAGGTTATTTCTGCTGTGATCGCCGCTCAGGTGGTGACGATGCTGGAGACTGTTACGCAAAGTGGCGGTACGGGTACGCGGGCAGCGCTGGCTGCCTATTCCGTCGCGGGTAAAACGGGCACGGTGCATAAGGCGACGAAGGGTGGTTACTCGGATAATCGTTATCGGGCAATTTTTGCCGGTATGGCGCCGGCGTCAAATCCGCGCCTGGTGGCGGTGGTGATGATTGATGAGCCCGATGAAAGTCGTTATCACGGCGGTGAGTCGGCGGCACCAGTTTTTTCCAGGGTGATGGGAGATGCCCTGCGTTTACTGGATGTTACCCCGGATAAATTAATGACGACAAAGCAGCAGTCCGTGAAACCAGGGAGGCGTAAATCGGCTTAATGATGGCGGCACAACAACACAGTAATGGAAAGTACCTGGGTGATCTGCTGGAGGGTCTGGATCAGGCGCTGGCGCATATGCCCATCACCGGCCTGCAACTGGACAGTCGGGAGATTATTGCAGGAGAGGTGTTTCTAGCCTGCACAAGCAGTGCAGTTGATGGTCGTGATTATATTGATCATGCGATTGATAGCGGGGCTGTAGCGATACTGGTTGAATTAGGCGGGCAGTGGCAAGCTAATAGTTATTACCGTGACGTACCTTTGCTGGTGGTCAAAAATTTACGAGATCGATTAAGCGAAATTGCCGGTAATTTTTTCGGGCATCCATCGCGACATTTACCGGTTATCGGTATTACCGGAACCAATGGCAAGACGACCTGCAGTCATTTGCTCATGCAGTTACTGCAATCTCTGGGGCATTCCTGTGGTGTTATTGGCACCCTGGGCTGCGGTGTCGATGGCGCGGTGCTGCCAGCTATTAATACCACCCCTGATGCCATCAGCATACAAAAATTGTTATCCCTGTGGCATGGACAGTCCGTCGATGCTGCCGCGATGGAAGTCTCTTCCCATGGTCTGGATCAGGGGCGTGTTGCCAGTGTGGTGTTTTCGCTGGCGATTTTCACCAACTTGAGTCGTGATCACCTGGACTACCACCAAACCATGGAGGCCTATGCCGCGGCCAAGGTCGGTTTGTTCAAGCAAGCTGGATTAAACATAGCGGTGATGAATGCCGACGATGCCTACAGCGATTATTTTATTGAACAGATTCCAGCGGCGGTGAAATGCTACCGCTACAGCTTGCATGACAACACAGCGGATATCCGGGTGGAAAATATTTGCTACACCGCCAGTGGCGTGTCGGCATCATTGCACAGCCCATGGGGGCAGGGTGAATTTTCCAGTGAATTAATCGGGGACTTTAATCTCAGCAATTTGTTGGCGGTTATTACTGCGTTGTGTGCCCTCGGTTATCCCCTGATCGAGGTGTTGGCCAAGGTCGATTTGTTGCGTGCGGTTGCCGGTCGTATGGAATTGGTGAGTGCTGCGGCCAGTGTGCATGCGGTGGTTGATTATGCGCACACCCCAGCAGCCTTGCAGGCGGCTTTGCAGGCATTGCAATTACATAAGCAGGGGCAGTTATGGTGTGTGTTTGGTTGTGGCGGCGACCGCGATAAAGGGAAGCGCAGGGAAATGGCTGAGGTGGCACAGCGGCTGGCAGACCAGGTCGTTGTTACCAGTGATAATCCACGATCAGAATCAGCGACGGCCATTATTGATGACATTATGCAGGGTTTTACCCGCCCGGTACTGGTCGAGGAAGACCGTGCCAAGGCCATTGCGCTGGCCGTACAGCAGGCAAATGCTGGCGATAGTATTTTGATTGCCGGCAAGGGGCACGAAGATTATCAGTTAATTGATGGCCAGCGTTTACCCTTCAGTGATGTGCAGCAGGTGCGGCTGGCCATTGCGGTGAGGGGGCAAGCGTGATGTCGGCAATGTCACTGGCTACGCTGGTTAACGATACCGGCGGTCACCTGACCGGTGATGCGCTGTTTTCACGTGTTTCAACCGATACCCGCTCTATTCAAGCGGGTGATTTATACGTGGCCTTAAGTGGAAAAAACTTTGATGGCAATCAATTTGTAAGCGCGGCTTTTGAGCGGGGTGCGGCAGCGGCCATTGTGACTCGCGCTCCGGAAGTGGATATCCCCAATATTAACGTTGATGACGCCAGGCGGGCGCTTGGCGCCATTGCTCGTAACAATCGTCGGCAATTCAAGGGGCCAGTGGTGGCATTGACCGGCAGTGCGGGGAAAACAAGTTGTAAGGAAATGGTGTCAACTATTTTGCAGCAGTTGGGGCCGGTACTGGCAACGCGGGGAAATTTAAATAACGAAATCGGTGTCCCGCAGACTTTGCTGGCAATTGATGCGCAGCATAAATATGCGGTTGTTGAAATGGGCGCCAGTCGCCAGGGTGACATCAGTTACCTGTGCCAGTTCGCAGAGCCAGATGTTGTGTTGGTGACGAATGCCATGCCTGCTCACATGGAAAGCTTCGGCAGTTTGCAGACTGTAGCTGCAACCAAGGGTGAAATTTTTGAGTCGTCATCGCCGACCAGTGTGGCAGTGATTAATCTGGATGACCAGTTCGCCGGGCAGTGGCGCGAACAGGCCGGTGAACGCCGGGTTGTCGCATTTAGTGTCAGTGATTATTCAGCCGATGTCTGCGCTAAAAATATTAACAGTACAGCAAAGGGCCTGAGATTTTTACTTTGCTATCGGGGTGAGGAACTTACTGTCTCGCTGGCTTTATTGGGCAGGCACAATGTTGCTAATGCGCTGGCGGCCAGTGCGGCGTGTTTTGCCCTGGGTGTCAGTATCAGCGATGTAAGGAAAGGGCTCGAGACGGTCAAGGCGGTGCCTGGCCGTTTAAAACTGTTACCGGGTAAGCGCGGCATTACGCTGATTGATGACAGCTATAACGCCAATCCCGGTGCGGTAAAGGCGGCGGTTGATGTATTGGCTGAATTTGGCGATGCGAGCTGCCTGGTGTTGGGCACAATGGCTGAATTGGGTGAGCAGGCCGAGGCTTTGCACCGTGAAGTGGGACGTTACACCAGGGAGGCGGGGATAAACCGGCTGTTGGCTGTGGGCGAATGGGCCGATGCGGTTGTCGATGGTTTTGGTGAGGGTGCAAGTGGTTTTGATGATATGAAGGCGTTGTTGGCGGCTTGTGAAGAAAACACCGAGGCCAGCGTGGTGTTGGTTAAGGGCTCGCGAAGTGCGGGAATGGAACGCGTGGTGGAATTGCTGAAACTCGCGGAGGGTGTCGAGTAATGTTGCTACTGTTTGCTGAATACATGACCCAATATATCGGTGCTTTCCAGGTATTTCAATACCTTACCCTGCGCGGTGTGCTGGGAGTGATGACGGCGATGGCAATGTCCCTGTTATTGGGGCCGTATATGATTCGCCGTTTGAATTATCACCAGATCGGGCAGTCAATTCGTGAAGACGGCCCCGAATCACACTTCAGTAAATCGGGTACTCCGACAATGGGTGGCGCACTGATACTGGTCGCTATAGTACTCAGTACCTTGTTGTGGAGTGACTTGAGGAATCCTTATATCTGGACGGTGTTAGGGGTCACCATTGTTTTTGGTGCGGTGGGTTGGGTCGATGATTATCGTAAAGTGGTTAAGAAAGATTCCGTGGGCTTGCCGGCGAGATGGAAATACTTCTGGCAGTCCATCGGTGGTTTTGGTGCGGCGATTTTTCTTTATTCCATGGCCAGTACGCCAGTAGAAACACAATTATTTATTCCTTTCTTCAAGGATATTGCCTGGAATCTCGGTCCCTTCTACATCATCCTGACGTATTTCGTGATCGTTGGCGCCAGCAATGCAGTTAACCTGACCGATGGCCTGGATGGGCTGGCTATCATGCCAACGGTAATGGTGGGCAGTGCCCTTGGTGTTATTACCTACTTAACCGGCAACGTCTTTTTCTCTGATTACCTGTTAATTCCCTATGTCGCCGGTAGCGGTGAATTAGTGGTGTTTTGCGGTGCGCTGGCAGGGGCTGGGCTGGGATTCTTATGGTTTAACACTTATCCCGCACAAATATTTATGGGTGATGTGGGTGCCTTGTCGCTGGGGGCTGCGCTGGGTACGGTGGCGGTTATCAGTCGCCATGAGATCGTCTTTTTTATCATGGGCGGCATCTTTGTTATGGAAACAGTGTCGGTAATATTACAGGTGGCTTCTTTCAAATTAACCGGCAAGCGCATCTTTCGCATGGCACCAATACATCATCACTTTGAATTAAAAGGCTGGCCTGAGCCGCGAGTGATTGTCAGGTTTTGGATTATCACCGTGATGTTAGTGCTGTTTGGTTTGGCAACATTGAAATTACGTTAATTAAGAGTAGAGAGAGTTTTGTGCAAGTAATGGCTGTTGAACAAAAACGTGTTGTAGTGGGTCTGGGTCTGACTGGCTTATCCTGCGCGCGTTATTTGGAGAGCAGACAGCAAATATTTTCGGTGGTGGATAGCCGGGAGCATCCGCCGGGACTTGAGGCATTTAAAAACGAATTCCCCAAAATTGAACTTCATTTGGGCGGTATTAGTGATGAATCCCTGGCCGGCGCCGATGAGTTGGTGGTGAGTCCAGGTGTTGCGCTGGATGAGCCGGCGATAGCAAGAGCGATCGCCGCCGGTGTTGTGGTTTGTGGTGATGTGGATTTATTCCGTCGTGAGGCGGTGGCGCCGATTATTGCGATAACAGGTTCTAACGGAAAAACTACAGTCACAACCCTGGTCGGGGAGATGATTGCAAGAGATGATAAAAAGGTCGCTGTCGGTGGCAATATTGGTATTCCTGCGCTGGAGCTTCTCGCCGTTGAGTCGCCTGATTTTTATCTGCTGGAACTGTCCAGCTTTCAGTTAGAACGGTCGCGGCCATTAAATGCCGAGGTGGCAACCGTCTTAAACCTCAGTGCCGATCACATGGATCGTTACCCGACGATGCTGGCTTATCATCAGGCCAAGCATCAGATATTTAAGGGGTGTAAACAGATCATTGTCAATCGCGCTGATGACTTGACCCGGCCACTGGTGGGCGATGGGGTGAAGGTCTGGTCCTTTGGTCTGGATAAGCCGGATTTTAATGGTTTTGGCCTTATTGAAAAAGAAGGTGTCGAGTACCTGGCGTTTGAATTCGAAACACTGATGCCTGTCTCCGGAATAAAAATCATCGGTAAACATAATATTGAAAATGCATTGGCTGCGCTGGCCCTGGGTAGGGCGGTGGGGTTGTCCTTTTCCGCTATGCTGGCGGTGTTAGCTGATTTCAACGGTTTACCCCATCGCTGCCAGCTAGTTGCGGAGCGTGAAAATGTACGCTTTTACAATGACTCCAAGGGCACCAATGTCGGTGCTACGGTGGCGGCAGTCGCCGGTTTTGAAACCATCGCTGGCAAGGTTGTTTTAATTGCCGGGGGCGATGGTAAGGATGCTGATTTTTCCAGTTTATCAGCGGTAATAAAAAAATATTGTCGGGCGGTGGTGTTAATCGGCCAGGCTGCCGCAGAGATAGCAAAAATCATTCCCACTGGCGTGTCGGTTACTGTGTCCACGGATATGACTGCCGCAGTGGCAGCGGCGGCGGCGCTGGCTGAAGCCGGGGATGTTGTGTTGCTTTCTCCCGCTTGCGCCAGCTTTGATATGTTCGATAACTACCAGCATCGCGGCGATTTTTTTACCGCCGCGGTTAATCACTTGTCGGGAGGGCTGCACTGATGGCAGGTGTTCCCTCTTCAATTAATCGTTTGCCGGTGCTTTTTCCGCCACGGCTGCCGACACTTGATCCGGCCTTGGCACTGGCTTCCGTGGTATTGGTAATGATTGGTTTCATTGCGATGAGTTCCGCTT
>JAUXHA010000019.1 GCA_030621845.1 Spongiibacteraceae bacterium | reverse complement strand
TATTTGTCCAAAGTTTCAAAATCGGCAAAGGCATCGTCCGGAGAGAGAAAACGATGGGTTTCTCCATCGCCCTTGATTTGGGTTGTTTCGTAAACTGGCTCCCATCGTGCGCGCGTTTCAACGTAGGCTTTATCAAGAGGCTCGCTGCTGGCAAATTTTGTCGGGGAAAACATCGTGCCGTTACTCATATTGCCGTTATGGGGAATGGCGAACACCTTGCCCCCGGTTTTTTTCTCATAGGCATCAAGGTATGCCCAAAGATCTTCCACATCCTCCGAATCATAAAGGGACATCGGAAGAATCTGGCTGACTTTATCGGCGCCATCTCTAAATATCACGTTGCGATGCAAGTTATTGCCACCGGGCATGGAAGTCCATTCAAAGCCGTGGAGGGCGGTAAAGACACCAGGCTGGTTGTATTTTTCTGCCGCTTCGATGAGATCACTCCAGGCCGAGCGGGTCATAGCCTGGCTTTTGATCGGATCCTCGCCGGTACCCGTTGTCGCCACCCATTCAATAAAGACGTCATAGCCATCACCTGCCTTGACCATGTTGTACCATCTTTTCCCTGTGGGAGTTTCCAGAACACTTTTATCGGAACGAGCAATAAAGGGTGCCAGCCCCAAATTTTCCGCATGGTCTGAAATAACAACAAAATCCAATGGCCTCTTTAGTTGCACCAATAGACCGGTGGGACTGGTGATCGTTTCGCCCATGGCAACACGATAAGCCTGTTCTGGCGTAGTGGTGTTACCGACCATGCCTGCATCGGTGGAATAGGCCGTGTGCAGATGCGTATCACCAAAATAGACATTCTGGGGGAAGGACTGATTAACGTAGGGGGAATAATTTTTTTCACCCGCCTGGCTATAGCCGGTCGCAACGAGTGCAATTGCGCAGGCAAATACAGTTATCGTGTGATTCAGATGATGTTTCATGCTCACTCCAAGCGTGATGCGTTTGAAAATTTAACAGCTTACACGAAAGAAGGGCTACGGGCTAAGTCCACAATTCGTCTACAAGAACAGCCCACCAGGCTTTCTATCAATCTTCATATTCCACATCATCGGCAATTCCATCAGCGGGCTCATCATCTTTAATTTTCACCAAATTGCCATTTTGTAACGACATATAAAAATCACTTCCCGTGATTGGCATATCATTACTATCCTCGAAGCTGGCTCCGGAAGTACTGTAACTAAGCCCTAGCACGGTGATTTCACTACTGCTGATAAAGCTATCCACCTGACCTTCCAGCATTTCAGCTGATGCCTCCTGAAGCCTGACTTCGAGGGCCATCAACTGGCCATTGTCAGTGAGCGCTTTCACTTCCAGATAGTCTCCGGCACGAATATTTGACAGGCTCAAGGGATCAAAACTATCAGTTTCATCCCTTAATTCCGTTTGGTTGTTGACTGAGAAACTGACATTACCCGCTGCAAAGGCCAGGGTAACAGTGCCACTACTCCCGCTAACATCCAGCGACAGGACTGGGGCTACGAGGGTAATTTCACTACTGCGTGATTCCACCTCATCGGCAACCAACACACCATTGACCACTGAGCCCTCTACCTGAACTTGAATACCATTTTTCAGCTGAAGCGTTGCCGGTTGTAATTGCGCATTTGCCGCATTCACTGGCTGGCCTGATAGTTTGAAGTTACTCACACTGAGAAATTCAGAAATAATACCTTCAAAACTCACACGCTCTTCATCTTCGCCAAAGAGACCGTCCTCTTGTTCGATTATACTTGCAGTAATCACGGTAGCTGACAGGGTGCCTTTGACCTCCACACTCATGCCATTACTCAAATTACCCCCTTCTATATCCGACAAATCAGCCGCTGAAAAATCAATCGTTAAGGTACCCAGGTTAAATTGAGTACCGGACAAACCGCTAACACTGCCTTTGATTTCTATTTCACTTACACCCTCAAGGAAATCCTCTTTTTTCTCAATTCGGGTAGCCTGCAAGCTGAAATTAGCATCCATGAAACCACTGACCTCTACCACATCATTAATTGCCAATGTATCAAAAGTGACACCGTCAAAAATGGTGCTTGCCTGATCCGCTACAACCGGAAGCCCAAACACCAGCAGCGTTTTCACGGTACCATCCGCATTGTTGCTTATCGATGAGATTGGCCCCTGAACGTCATCGTCAAACTCAACGCTCTCGGCCACGCCAGTCAGCCCACTGTCATCTACCGTACCGAATACCGTTACCACCATCCCCAAGCTCAACTGGGATTCAGTCGCATTGGCACTATCAACAGTGATGGTAGCCGTATCAAGCTCAAACTCGATACCGTTAACAAAAATACTGCCAAAACCATCGATTGGCCCAGTGACCCTGGAACCGGTGCCACCTATACCAGCGACGGTGCCTCCGCCACTGCCTCCCCCACAGGAGACCATAGCTACGATGAAAATTAATAACTGGCTGATAATTACTGTGCGCTGGATCTTCACCATCATTCTCCGTTGTCAATTTTATCCACGGGGTGTTCTGTAAAATAAATGCCCATTGCTACATAATGAATAGGCGTATCAGGTTCTGAATCACTGTTGAGTTCATTTTCAGAGAGCCATGCATCAAGCTCTTCCAGAAGTTGCTGGCCTTTATTAGCTGATAACTTTCTAAACGCAGGAACGGAAGAGGAAACGACTCGGGAATTGGAAACTTTACGCTGGAAACGTAAATCGTCGGCCGGTGAAGTGAGATTGTGATCTATGGTGTCTATCAACTCGGCAACGTCGGCCCCAAGTATATTGATCTTATCGCCGGTGTCTCCCTCGGGAATAAAAGCATGCTGTAGCAGTTCCACTTGCCCATCGGCACAGTGAATACTTTTTGCCATTTGTAACACTGATAGCATCGCAGAATAGGGAATATCACCGCTGTACTGTTTTACCAGGGCGGCAAAGGAATTATCGCCATCATTCAATGAAAGTCTGGCAGGAGCCCCGGCGGCATCGTGAAACGATGAGTCATTAAGCCAGCCGCTAATCACCCGGACTGAGCGATTATATCGCTCGTCGGCGATGATACTCTCAGCTCCATCCAGCTCTCGCAGCCGCTTGGTTTCTTTTCTGGTCAAACCTGTCAGGGCGGCTACGCTTGAAGCAGTAGGTCGTTTATTGCTGCCCGGGTGCTGCTGGAAAGCCACATCCACATAAGTCTTGCGAGCCAGTTCAGCAAAGGTACCGTAGGCAACACCATTGCGAAGCAACAGTTTAACCAGCGGTCGAAGCAACCGGCTTACCGCTGCTGCCAATAGCTTATTAGCATTACCCTTCATAGATTGGGAATATATTCCCAGCCGATTCTTTAGTCAATCAATTTATAGCCGAAAAAAGGCGAATCGAGCAATGCACTATGCATGGGGCATGGGGCAAGCGCCATTGACGGGGGCTTTGGAACATATACCCAATAGAAAAAATGGCCAAAATATCATTAAAAACCTGGAAAACGAAAACCACCCCGATCATCAATCACCTTAAGCAAACCAGGCTGGTGCTGTTCGGCGAGTGTATAAGCAGACTCGCCTAGCTGATTACGCCGGTAGGGATCACCCTCACGCTCCAATAAGGCCTTCACCAGTTTCCCTGAACCCTCCATCACCGCATAATGAAGTGCTGTATCGCCCTTATTATTTTGATGGTTGGCATCTGCCCCCTGGTCTAACAAGTCCAGAGCAAGATCACTGTGATCGGCGCGTACAGCGAGCATCAAGGGTGTATTGCGTGTTGCTGTCAGGGCTTCAATGTTTGCCTTGGCAGAAACTAATGACCTGGCACCGACCCTGCAACCCTTAGCCGCCGCCGTATGTAATGCCGTATAGCTGTTGTTATCCACTCGGTCTATATTTTTATCCAGCAAGAGCAACTGGTGGCCACTGGCATCATCACAATATCGCTGCGCATACCAAAGGGCTGCCCGCCCATCCTGGTCAAGCAAGTCCACCCGCGCGCGCCGTTTTATCAAGACCTCAACCAGGGAATTCGCCCGGCCCCCAATGGCTATCATTAAATAACTCTGGCCTGTCCTGGTCTGGCGATTCACCTGTTTAATAACTGCCAATAAGCGTTCTGCCGATGCCTCATGCCCACCCGCCAAAGCCAGGTGCAATGCATCACGCCCCTGCGGGTTCTGTGCACTGGCTTTAGCGCCCGATGATATCAAGTGGACGACGATGTCTGTTTTCCCCTCGGATGCTGCCAGCATCAGTGGCGTCTGCCCATCATTGTTACGCCGATCAAGTAACACGCCCGACTTTACTAATACTGATATTACCGTCAGGTTCGCCCCTTCTACGGCGTAAAATAATAATCCATTGCCCTGCTTATCCTGCTGTTGGAACAACTCAGGCCCGTATTTTTCCAGTAGCGCCTGCAGAAGATCGCTCTCACCCTGCAACACCGCCTGTTTGGCCACTCGCCAGGGATCACGACCCTCTGTGCTATCGAGATAACTTGCCATCGCCCCCCCCGCAGGTGCCAACGGTGGCTGCCACCCCAAGCTATGCTTTCCTCCATGGGAATAAAGTTTCTCTTGCAGCGGTTTATCCTGCTTCAAAACGGCCAGATCCAAAGGAGTATGGCCTGCGGAATTAACGGAATTGGCTGGCGCACCCGCTGCCAGTAATACTGCCAATAATTGGATGTCCCCACTCTTTACTGCCAGGTGCGCCAGGCTATCTCCCGACTGGCTGACGGTATCAGTATCCCCTCCCGCTAGCAGCAGGTCTTGTAACATAGACCGCTTACCCTGCCTGACCGCCAGCATTAATGCTGTCTCCCGGTAACGGTCTACCTGATTGACAGTAATTCCTTTACTGAGTAGCCATTGCACAGCCTGCTCATCATCTGCGGAAACCAGGTAGTAAAGCGCATTACGCCCGTACTTATCACGGCTGTTAATATCTGCCCCGGAAAAAACCAGCGCCGTCATCGCCTCAATGTCGCCCTTATTAACAGCGTGAAACCATTGCTCCTGTCGCAGCTCGGGGTCAGCGACAATTCTTTCCGGATCCGGCACCATAGCGAGGCTATCCAATACTGACTGTGCCCTACCGTGCCCACCCTCGACCGCCTGATGTAACCACTGTGCAGCTTGTTGCGGGTCACCGCTGTCGCGAGCTAATAAACCCAGGGTGTACTGGGCGCCTGGGTCACCTGCCGCAGCAGATTTTTCTAACCAGCTGGCGGCCTGGACGTCATCCTTTTCAACACCGCGCCCTGCCAAATACAGCTTGCCGAGCTGGTACTGGGCTTGCGCCGACCCACGACTGGCATGCTGTTTGAATATACTGGCTGCCAAGGGAAAATCACCCAGCCGCATAGCACGGTATGCGGGAGATAGGTCTTCGGCGTGAAGTGGGCTTGATAGTGTCAGCAGTATCATCAAGGCTGTGATGTAGCGAGAAGTCATACAGTACCGAATCGAGTTTCCACCTCAACACCCATTGAATCAAGGAAGCCGGTGGGCAAGATGCCCCCGGCACAAACTATCACAATATCATTACTCAGTGTTTCCTTACCGGTCACGGTCGTTATGTTTACCTTGAGCGGCTCAATACTGGTAATAGTGGATGCCAATTCAACACGCAGTTGACCCGTTTTTTCAGCCTCCGCAAGCCGCTCACGGTTTTTAGACTTGGCTCGACTGAACGCCTCACTGCGATAGGATAATACAACCTCGGTAGCCGCCACCTCCGCTAAACTTAATGCAGCTTCCAGCGCGCTATCACCGCCTCCCACTACCAGCACCTTTTTACCCTGATACTGCTGCGGGTCAAGCAGCCGGTACACGACCTTACTGTGATCTTCACCGGGAACCCCCAGCTTTCTCGGTGTGCCACGCCGCCCTATAGTCAGGAGCACATTGCTGGCAAGCTGTGCCTGGCCGGCGTCTACCTCAAAGCCATTTTCTATGGGTGTAATGTTATCGACTCTTTGTCCCTCACTGATTTCCAGCCCAGCCTGTTTGACAGCCCCAGCCCAGAACGCCATAAGCTTTTCCTTACTGGTTTCAGCAAACTGAAATTCACCGATAATAGGTAGCTTTGCCGGGGCCGTCATCACTATCTTACCCCGCGGATAGTGGGCAATGGTGCCGCCAATGGTGTCCTGCTCCAGCACTCGATAACTTAAGCCCAATTCCTTGGCTGCCAAGGCTGCACTAATACCCGCAGGCCCAGCCCCCACAATCAATACATCCAGCTGACCCGCTTGCTGCACCCGGCCGCTGACAGCGATCGCTCCAATGGCTTGCCGGCCCTGCTCGATCGCATTGCGTATAAGCCCCATTCCACCGAGCTCCCCGGCAATATAGATGCCTTCAACATTAGTCTGGAAATCCTTGCCGACTCGCGGAATATCAACACCCCGAGTGGCCGTGCCGAATACCAGTTCAATAGCATTAGTCGGGCAAGCCTCCTTACAGGCCCCGTGCCCGATGCAGGATGTTGGGGAAATCAACCGGGCTTTATTAGCCATAATGCCCAGCACATCATGTTCGGGGCAGGCTTTGACGCAAGTTGCACAACCCAGACAACGGAGGTTATCGATGACCGGGTGCAGTGACGCCGGTTCGGTCATTCCCGATTCAACAGCTTCGCTATAGATACGCTGCGAACGGCGAGACCGCCGTTGCTGGATCAGCCCATAAATAGCGATACAGAGCAAAACCGGCGCAATATAGATCAGCGTAATAGTGATGACATTGTGCATAGCAAATATTTCGACCTAACGTATTTCGACCTAACAACGGCCAACGGAATGGCGACAAGTAAAAACTTAGCCCATAATGTCACAAAATGGGATAAAATTCCCAAATTGCTTTGCGTTTTGTGATCCAATCAACGACTCAATGCCAGCGACCAGGCTGGGCTGGCATATTCCAGGGGAAATAGTGCCGTCATCATGAAAGGAAAACCAACGATAAATCCTAAAGAAGCCGTAATTGAGCGCTACCTCACAGGTAAACCTGTCGCTTTTCTCTTATTTTCCCTGACTTCGTTTTCAATTCTGGGCTGGTTCTGGTCCGTCCGCGATTACCACTACATCCAGGCTGAGTCTGGTTTAGGTTACTTGCTCGGTATTATCGGCGGCAGCCTGATGCTCATTCTCTTGCTATACCCTCTACGCAAACGTATCAGGCTGATGCAGAATTGGCTGAATATAAAAAGCTGGTTTCGAATGCACATGCTACTAGGGGTGCTGGGGCCAATATGCATATTGCTTCACTGTAACTTTCAGCTGGGTTCAACCAATAGCTCAACTGCCCTGATAGCAATGTTACTGGTAGCAGGCAGCGGCTTAATTGGCCGATATTTCTATAGCAAATTCCATTATGGCGTTTACGGCAAGCAGGTTGCCCTGCAACAAATTAAACAGGATCTGGACACTCTCTATCAACAGATGGAGGGGCGCACGCCCGGCGCGCAGCAACAGTTGCTGCAGAAACTCTATCTGGGTTCATGCAAAATCATTAATAACCAGCAGCAGGAAATCTCCCTACGAAAACTGATCAAGCAGCGCCGCTGGCTGCGACAAATGCGCCGACAGGCATTAGCCACGGAAAAACACTCACCCCAGGATAATAAAGACACGCAGGACCTGCATACCCAATACCACGCCCTTGCTGGCTTACTGGGAACTTTATCCAGCCTGAGAATTTTTGAGCGTCTGTTCGGCTTATGGCATGTTATCCATATTCCGGTATTTCTATTGATGATTGCTACCGCCGTTGTCCATATTTTTGTTGTGCACTGGTACTGAGGATGAGGGGTTATCTGACTATGATAATCATCACAGGCATTCTCGCCAGCACCAGCCATATTGCCCTGGCGTCAGACAGCAGTAGCCTAAAATCGCTGATCCTGATGCCCGGGCCACTAACTCAAGCGCATGCAAAAGAAGAAAAGCAGTGCGAGTCCTGCCATGGTCAGTTCGATAAATCAGCACAGGATGCACTTTGCCTGGATTGTCACAAAGCTGTAGCGAAAGATATAAAAACAGCTAATGGTTTTCACGGACGAGTACCTAATCTCGATCGCAGCCCCTGTAAAAGTTGCCACAAGGATCATGAAGGGCGTGATTTCAATATAGTGCCACTGGACAGCAATACCTTTAATCACCAGCAAACAGATTTTGTCCTCGAGGGTAAACACAATCTGTTAAATTGCACTAGCTGCCACAAAAAGGGCGACTTGTTCCGCGAGGCCCCTGGCCAGTGCTATGACTGCCATCAAGACAGGGACACACATCAGGGAAGCCTGGGTGATGACTGCGGTAGTTGTCATCAAGCCGAAAACTGGAAACAGCAGAAAAAATTCGATCACGACGTGACTGAATTTCCTTTGCAGGGACAACACCAAAAACTCGAGTGTAGCCGTTGTCATGCCGGCCAACAGTATACATTCGACGACACCAGCTGTGTCAGCTGCCATCGGGTGAAGGATATCCACCTGGGCAATTACGGACAGGCTTGCGATCGATGCCACACGACAAAAGACTGGCAGAGTTTAGCCTTCGATCACAGCACAGAAACAGAATTTCCCCTCAAGGGCCAGCATCAAAAACAACCCTGCCAGGCCTGCCATTTCAACGGACTGGTGGATAACGCGCCCTCAACATCTTGCGTGAGCTGTCATCGCAGCTCCGACCTTCATGCAGGCAGGTATGGCGAACAGTGCCACAGCTGCCATAACAGTAAGCAATGGCATCAATCCTATTTTGACCATGCGAAAAAATCTAACTGGCCTTTGACTGGAGCTCACAAAAAACTCAGCTGCTTGCAATGCCATCGTGGGAACCTTGAAGAAAAGCTGGATTCAAACTGTTTGTCCTGCCACAGTGCAGACAACCCCCACCACTCAGACAATCTCAAATCCTGCGCCAGCTGTCACCAAACCAGTAGCTGGGAGCAAAGCCAGAAATTCGATCACGAGCTCACCAATCTCCCCCTGGAAGGCATGCACGCCATCGTGCCCTGCCAAAGCTGCCACAGTGGCCTGGAGTTTGATCGTGCTGAAAGTGACTGCATTGCCTGTCACAAAGAGGATGACGCGCACAAAGCCAGCATGGGGGCACAATGTGAACAGTGCCACAGCCCTAATGGCTGGTCGTTATGGCAGTTTAATCACGACAAAAAAACTGACTTTAAGCTCGCCGGCGCCCATAAAAACCTGAGTTGTGATAGTTGCCACCAAGGATCTCGGGCACAGGATGTACCCGCAACTTGTGCTGGATGTCATGCTGCGGATGACAGGCATCGAGGTAACTTTGGCGTTAACTGTGGCCGCTGTCACACCAGCGATTCTTTTGGAGATGTCCAATGGCAACACTAAAACTTCACCAACTTACATTTTTCCTCTGCCTGGCCGTTACGCTGGGGGCAAGCCACGGCTGGGCAGAAGAAAAACTCTTTGATCATTTCAGCACTGGCTTTGAGCTACGGGGCGCCCACCAGGACCTGCAATGTGAGAGCTGCCACAAACGAGGTATATTTGCCGGCACCCCGAGAGATTGTAAACAGTGCCATGAACGAAATGGCTTGTTGGATACATCATTCAAACCCCAGGGCCACATCCCTACATCAGGAAACTGCAACAGCTGCCACAACAGTTTTAATTGGCAGGAGATTATGCGCGTCGATCACAGCCAGCTGCCTCAAAATTGTGTCTTGTGCCATAACGGCCGCTACGCAGAAGGGAAACCAGTCAACCATGTCATTTCCAGTCAGCAGTGTGAAACCTGCCATTCCAGCATTGCCTGGATACCCGCTATTTTCAACCACAACCACAACAACATCAGCCAACCTTGTTTTAGCTGCCATAACAACAGCATTGCAACAGGCAAACACAGTCGACACATACAGACCAACGAAGACTGCCAAAGCTGCCACGGTACTTTCGGCTGGTTGCCGGCCAACTTTAATCATGCGGGTGTCACCGGCAACTGCCAGAGCTGTCATAACGGCATTCAGGCCGAAGGTAAAAATAACAATCACATTCTAACGAATCAGGACTGCAACACCTGCCACTCAACCGTCGCCTGGGAGCCCGCCAATTTCAGCCACGCGGGCGTCACTGGCAACTGCCAGAGCTGCCACAACGGCACCCAGGCCGAAGGCAAAAACAGTGACCATATTCAAACCAACCAGGACTGTAACACCTGCCACTCAACCATCGCCTGGGAGCCTGCCAATTTCAGCCACGCGGGCGTCACCGGCAACTGCCAAAGCTGCCACAACGGAACAACCGCAACAGGCAAAGATTCAGGGCATTTCCAAACCAATCTCGACTGTAACCGCTGTCACTCAACGGTAGCCTGGCAACCTGATAATTTTAGTCACCGCTCACCCAATTACCCTGGCCAACACAGCAGGAATTTAACTTGTACCGATTGCCACAGAAACAACGCCCAAGCAGTGAACTGGCAGTTTTCAGCCTATCAACCGGCCTGTGCCGGCTGCCACGCAGGGGATTTTAAAGCCGGCCCCCACAAAAAATATGAAAACCCGGATATGACTTATAGCGTCTCAGAATTAAGGAATTGCTCCGGATCGTGTCATATCTATACCAATAGTACTTTAACCACGATAAAGGAATTCAGAAGTAGCGAGCATCGAGCTAGTGATGGCGATTTCTAGAAAGACACCTATGCTGTTGTGTCCCTTAAAATCCCTCTGCCAACTGCTGCTCGCCGCATTCTGCCTGGCAACAGCGTCTACGGCGATGTCACAGGAGGGATATTTTTTAATCCAACTGGGCGAATACTCGACTGAGGACTTGCAACTCAACAGCTCCTTGCAGAACTTGCTGTTACTGCAGTCCTACGCTGAGTCAGATGATAATGGTGAGCACTGGAAATTAAATATTGGCTTTTTTAATACGGATGCTGAGGCAAGAAAAATCTCCAGATCCTTTAAAAATCAATTCCCCGATTTAAGCATATCCACCATTAACGAAGTAGAGTTCAATAGAATACAAAATACCCGCAAGCCCCCCTGGGTTACTCCCAACAATGAATCAACATGGATTGTACCGATTGACAGCCGACCGATGGTCTACGCGCAAATACAACGGGCAGCCGAACTTTATAGAAATAGTGATTACTCCAATGCAGCAATTCTTTACCGCCTACTAAGCAAAGTACCCAATGAGGAACAAGCAGCCTGGGCTTTAGAGCTATACGGGGTAACAATGGAAAAGCAGTATAAGCATGAACAGGCCATAGTAATCTATACAGGCTGGCTGCTGCGCTATCCGGATAGCTCCAGCCAACCAAGAGTACAGCAGCGATTACTGGCGTTGAATACCGCAATGGCAGAACCGCAAATTGCCCGCAAGAAAGCGCGCCGCCGAAATAACGACAATCTAGTCTATGGAAGTGCCTCGGTGGTGTACCGTGGCATGCGCCGGGAAATAGATGGCCAGGATCCGGAGACAACCATTAACTCTGTTGCCACTGACCTGGATTTACACATCCGCGCCCGGGCAGGAAATTTATTGTTACGCAGCCGGGTAACTACTGGTTACCTCAGTGACCACTCCGACCGCGAAGACTCAGATGGCCGGGTCAGCAACCTGCATGTGAATGTGCTCCATGAACCCAGCGGGGCTGAACTTACTCTGGGTCGCTTGCGTAGTAATGCTCATGGCATCTATGGGTATTTAGATGGCGCCATTTTTAGCTACCCGGTAACTGGTAAGATTGCTGTTAACCTGGTGGGAGGTACTGTCACCACCTCGAGTAGAGAATCCCCGGATAGTGACCGCAAGGTTTATGCCCTGAGTACCGATATTCGTTTTACTGATCCTGGCTGGCAACTTCATCTCTATGGTGTAGAACAAACCTATGAGGGCCTGACCGAGCGGCGAGCAGTCGGCAGTGAGGTCTCCTATTTTAATGATTACTCGCATTACCTGTTCATTGCCGATTACGATACTGAATTTAGTGAAATCAACAATTTGATGCTCAATAGCAGCTGGGATATTAGCGAGACCACCAACCTTGCACTATCCCTCGGCTACCAACGCAGTCCATTCCTGACAGCCAGCAACGCCTTGATTGGGGAGTTTGATCTAGACCTTGATGAACTCATCAACGAGTTAGGCTCAGGAGGCGATATTTATGATGCCGCCCTGGATAAAACAGCGCTGAATCGCTATGCCTCGATGGTTATTAACCAGCAGCTATCCGAACGACTGCGCTTAATTGCCGAGGTTTACCACTATGAATTGAGTGATCTTCCCGTATTTGATCCCAACTTTAATTCTCCGGACTCAGATGCCAGCACTACCGCTGGTTTACAATTCTTGTTGGCCGATGCCCTGTTTAGCAATGACTACCTTAGTACAGGGTTACGCTATACCGAAGGAGATACCAGCGGCAGTGCCAGTCTGTTCATTGATGAAAAATTAGTGTTAAATCCTGACATCAACTTGACGCTCCGACTTGTCACCACCCAGCGCTGGATAGACGGTCTGGATCAAGACGCCTACACTGTTCGCCCAGGTGCCCGCCTTGACTGGTATTTCACACCGACCTTGTTACTGGATATGGAAGTGGGCTATGAATGGCTAATGCAGGACTTCGAGGAAGAAGACTTTGAAGTTCAACAGGGGTTTATTGTTATGGGCTTGCATAAGCGATTCTAGGGCACGCTCCCTGCTGCCAACTAATCGGATTTCAGACAAGCTTAATGTCACTGTAAATACCCCCCATCTTTAGTTGCACGCATAATTAGCGTTTCCAGGCCGTCTTGTTTACCCAGAGGTACCCTGGATGAATCTCAGCATAAAAAACGATACCATGTGCAAGAAATAAGCCTGCCACAGGATATGGCCGCATTTCATTAAGAGTATTACCATGAAACAACTTGCTTTTATATTACTACTTACAATCAGCGCGTGGGTGATTCACTGGTGGCCCAGTTATGGCGTCGAAGCCAAAAATTTTCCTGGCGATCTGGGCATTAGCCAATGGTTTTCCACCCTAAGCGGAGGCAGAATACTCCCGGCCCATGAGGGTGAAATTTTTCTCGCCAAGCCCTTGCCGGCCCTCCCCAAGCCTGCGCACCCGCTACAAAACAACCTCGGCTATGCAGGGGCTCACAGCGACAGTTATAACAGTGGCGTGATGCCGCAAGCTGGCCCATTGGGTGATAATCCCGTCGTCCACTCGCGACTGATGAGCCGCACATTTTCAGGCTGTTCCACCCAGCACTTTGACCCTAAAGGCCGAGTGATAACTATGTGCATCGGTTTTACCGGCTCTCATTTACTGCTGCTGGACCCCAGTGATTTATCAATCCTGGCGGAACAAGCTATGCCCGCTTTGGCAGGTTGGTATTTTCGTATGGATCAACAGGGACAGGTCATTATTCCCGCAGGGGATATGTCAATACAGATTTATAAAGTTGATGATAGTGACCAGCAGCCGCGCTGGCAGCAAGTTGCTCGCTACGATCTGGGCTCGGTGGTACCCGAATCAGAGCGTACAATAAAAACACGGCCCATGGATCTTGTTGCTGACTGGCAGGGTAATTGGTGGTTTGGTATTTGGGAGCCCGCAGTGATCGGCTACCGCGATCAACAAGGTAACATTCACAGCCACTATTTTGAGGGGGAGATACTTGAAAATGGTGTCGCCGCTGATGCTGACGGTATCTATTTTGTAACCAGCAAGCACCTTTATGGCATGCGCGCCTCAACCAATGGCGTCGAAGTGTTTTTTAAAATTCCCTACGACGCTGGCGGTGGTGCCAATGCACTCAGCCTCGGTTCTGGCACCACCCCCGTATTGCTCGGAGAAAAATTAATCGCCTTTGGCGACAACGCCACACCACGCCCTAATCTGTTGGTATACCGCCTCGACAACGTCCTCGACGAGCAGCGATTAGTTTGTAAAATTCCTGTTTTCAAAGCCAATAAAGGTTCTCTGGAAAACTCCTTTATCGGCTATGACCATTCAATCATCATTGAAAACAATAAAGGCATGGAAGTTTTTGGCGATTCCTCAAATGGTGAGCCAGGGATCACCCGCATTGATGTTCGTCGCGACTTGAGTGGATGTGATAGCGTCTGGGAGAACTATGCCATACGCGCCGGAACCGGCGCAAAACTGTCAACAAAAACCGGATTGATCTATGTTCACGAACTGTTGCTCAATACCGGATGGGTAAATACCTGGTACATCACTGCACTGGACTTTGAAAGTGGAAAACTCGCCTGGCGCCACTTTATCGGTAGCGGCAAGCAGTGGGATAATGCTATGCTGACAGTGTCTATTGGCCCCAATGGACTACTTACATCGGGAACCTTTGGTGGTTTAATCTCCCTTAGAGATGCTGATTAAGTACACAAATCATTAGAACGCCAAAGAGTCATAATGAAAATAGTAACTTTCCTGCTTTATTTAATCATAAGCCTTTGCCCGCTAACACTGTGGGCGCAGCAGAGTAGTCAAGAAACAGACCTCCATGTCTCTCGCTATGTAAACCCTTTTATTGGCACCAGCGGTGAAGCCTACACTTATCCCGGCGCCGTCAGCCCCTGGGGTATGGTATCGGCCAGCCCGCACACCACCTACGCCACGCGGTTTGATTACGTCCTGGGCACCATCGTCCCGACCGGTTACCGCTATGGCGATCCGTTAATTCACGGTTTTGGCCAGACGCACCTCAGCGGAGTCGCCTGCAATGAATTAGGCGCGCCGGTGATTGCCGTCAGCTCCGGCGAACTCACCCCGGCAAAACATGCCAGTAAGTACAGTGATGAAATCGCCAAGGCCGGATTTTATGCGGTCAAACTCACCGACCCCAATATCAGCGTTGAAGCAACCACCACGCAACGGGCCGCTTTTTACCGCTTTACCTTTCACAATGATTCAAAAAACTACCTGATGCTAGATGCGACCACCAACCTCAGCTGGATCAGTAATCATCAAGGCTCTATTAAAAAAATTAACCCGCAGGAATACACCGGGTGGTCACAAAGCGGGAATTTTTGCTATTCGGGCAACCAACAAAAAGTTTATTTCGCGATAAAAGCGTTTGATCCTTCAGTGGAATCAGGCACCTGGCAACGCGGCGGTAAAGACATTAATGACCATACCGAAGCCAGCGGCGATGTCGGCGCATGGTTTCAATACAATGGCGCGAGTACGGTCACGGTTGGCATTGGCGTCTCCTATGTCAGCGCAGAAAATGCCCGTGAAAATCTACAAACTGAAATTGCAGATAAATCTTTTGATACCGTGTTAGCTGAAAACATTCAGCGCTGGGATAAGCAGCTTGGCAAGGTGGTGATAAACGACCGCGATAAGATCGAACAAAAGACCGTTTTTTACACCGCGCTCTACCACGCCCTGCTACACCCCAATGTAGTCAGCGATGTCAACGGTGATTACCCGCTGTATGAGTCAAAAACACGGGCTACCGGCAATAACAAAAACTATCCCCGTTACGGATTATTCTCGCTATGGGATTCCTATCGCAATGTGCATGCCCTACTCAGCCTACTCTACCCCGAACAACAGCAGGCGATGCTTTATACGCTGGAAGACATGAGCATCAATGCAGGCCACCCGCCACGCTGGGAGCTGTACGGCTCTGAAACCAATATTATGGTGGGCGACCCGGCCGTCAGCGTGTTGGCTGAAGGGATGATAAAAGGTTTTAATTTCCAGGATCCCGAAAAACTGTTTGCCACGCTGTATAAAAGCGCCACAGATACAACGAGCACCTGGCGTGCGGGCAATGCAGCGTATTGGGACAGAGGCTACATCCCGGAAAAAACTGACGATGTCTGGGGCTCTGTCTCAACCACACTGGAATACAGCTATCACGACTGGGCCCTGGCGCAATTTGCCGAGGCCACAGGGAATCACGATGAGGCTGCATTGTTACGCCGGCAAGCCATCCGCTGGCGCGGGCTCTTCGATACAAAAACCGGTACTGTATGCCCCCACGATGCTAAAAATAATTGTATCAAAAATTTCGACCCCGCGGCGATGGATGATTCCTGGTGGGTAAAACTGGTGATTAAAAACCATGGCGGCCCGGGTTTTGTCGAGGGCAATGCCTATCAGTATACCTATATGGTGCCACATGACATTGCCGGGCTCGATGTCTTGTTTGGCTCCACACACAAGGTCGGTCAACAGCTACAATTTATTTTCGATAATAATCATTTCACCCTGTGGAATGAACCGAATATGTCATATCCCTATTTATTAGCTATTGACCCTGCCCGTATAAGCAACATGCAGACAGTCATTCAACAGCAGCGCACTGCAAACTTTTCCAATAGCCCCGCCGGCATTCCCGGAAATGACGACGCCGGTGTTTTATCGGCGTGGTATGTTTTTTCCGCGCTGGGTTTTTATCCGGTGAATCCGGCCAGTGGTGAATATGCCGTTGGTATACCGCTGTTTCAAAATGTTCGCTTGAAGTTGGAAACAAGCGGAGCCAGCTTACAGATTAATACTGACTTTGATCCCCGCACCGCATCCTGGCGCACCCTCAGCTACAATCAGCAAGCACGATCAACACCCAGCATTTTGCACAGTGAAATAGTCTCAGGAGGGGAACTCAATTTTTCAAAATAAATAATGTTAGTTCAAAAATAAAACATCAGCACTGGTATCGATAACACGTTGGCATGTTAGCCTCCGATACGACAGAAAGCATTAGCCCTGCCGGAAAAGACAAATGAAAACATGGCAAAAAGTAATTATCACAATACTGCTTATTTTATCCGTGTTGATATTGTTCCTTTATGGCCTTGGCGCTGGCTGGAATGGTAAACCCTGGGCGCCAGCTGACGTAACAGAAGGACCCCGGGAGCCTTTTCCAGCCACAGCTGATCAGCAAGTGTTATTTGGCGACCTTCATGTACACAGCAGTTATTCCCTTGATGCAGCACTTTTTAATTCCCCCCTGGTCAAAGGAAGCGGTTTATTCACCCCGGCAGATGCCTGTGACTTTGCCCGTTATTGCTCTGCGCTTGATTTCTGGAGTATCAGTGATCATGCCGAGGGTTTATCACCCCGAGTCTGGAACAATACCCTGGATTCAATTCGCCAGTGCAATGCACTTGCTGGCGATCCGAACAACCCGGATATGGTGTCTTTTGTCGGCTGGGAGTGGACTAATGACAACCAGCTTGACCCCCAACAGCACTTTGGTCATAAAAACGTCCTGTTCCGGAGCTGGTCGCCAGGCGAGGTGCCAACCCGCCCGATTTCTTCACAGCGCCGCTATCTTATTGAGCAAGTACCCTCTGTGCTAAAAGGTACGATGAGTTTAATTGGGGGGATTGAGGCGATGGCTGATTTCAACTACCTGGTTAACGAAACGGCTAATGTGCCTATTTGTCCAGAAGGTATTCCTGCGGATCAACTCCCTGACGATTGCAGGGAAGTCGCACTAAGCCCCGACATTCTTTACCGCAAGCTGGATGAGTGGGGTTTTGACAGCGTGGTGATTCCCCACGGTTTAGCCTGGGGGGCAACCAACCCCGCCAAGGCTGATTTTAGGAATCAGCTCGATCAACACGACCCGCGCTACCAAAAACTGTTGGAAGTTTATTCCGGCCACGGTAACTCAGAACGCTATCTGGCGTTTTCCCGAGTAGGCGTAAAAGATAATGGTGAGTTATTCTGCCCGCCACCAACGGAAAACTTTACCCCATGTTGCCATGTGGCTGAGCAGCTAATTCGCACAGAGTGTGAGGCGCCAAATTCAACGGTTTGCCAACAAGCTGTTGATAGTGTCATCAGAACATTTTTAGAAGAAGGTGACGTTGCAGGGCGCAGTACACTGTCTGATGTTTCGCTGGAACAGTGGCAAGGATGCGGCCAACTAAAGGGTGGCTTCCAATCGGCCGCTAGTTATATTCCCAGGCAATCAGCGCAATATATCCTGGCATTGGGCTTTGATGAAAACGATAAACCCAAACGGACCCGTTTTGGTCTGGTGGGCTCCAGTGATAATCATCAGGCCCGACCCGGAACCGGTTACAAGGAAACTGATCGTATCCGTTATACTGATAGCAAGGAAGTGGGTGAGGCCGGTTTCATGAGCCGCCTTGTTAATAAGGCTCCCGAGAACGGCGGTTTCTACTACACCGGCGGTTTAGTGGCGGTGCATGCCGAAGGGCGCAATCGTGATGCTATTTGGCAAGGACTGAATACGCGAAACACCTATGCCACCTCTGGTGAGCGCATACTACTCTGGTTTGACTTGCTCAACGGGCCTGAGGGTAAGTCGGTGATGGGGAGCGAGGTAACGATGACAACCACTCCTCGCTTCCGGGTCAAAGCGCTGGGTGCCTTTGAGCAAAAGCCAGGTTGCCTGCCATCAACAGGGCAGGTATTGGGTCGAGAGCGAATGCAATCTCTCTGTGGTGGTGAATGTTACAACCCTGGCAACAAACGCAAGACGATCACCAGAATCGAAATAGTAAAAATCAAGCCGCAAACTTCGCCAGATGAGCCGATAGCCGCACTGGTGAATAATAACTGGCGAACGTTCGACTGCCCTGCCGATGGTAACGGCTGTGTCATTGAATTTGAAGACCCCGAGTTTAGCACTGAGGGTCGCGACAGTTTGTATTATGTCCGCGCCATTCAGCAGCCACAGCTGTTGATTAATGGCGATCCCTTTGGCTGTGAATACGATGAGCAAGGCGTCTGTGTTAAGCGTAATTATTGTATCGGAAGCAATGCCACACGCGATAAAAACTGTTTGTCGGAAGCCGAACCCCGCGCCTGGTCATCGCCTATTTTTATCGATTATCAATGAGAGGCAACATCCTGAATGGCTCGGGCTTGCCATAGACTAATATCCATTGCAGAAGTACCATGGCGCTCACGCTTAACTTTGCGTCAATAAGCGAAAACTGATGTGGACGGCGACAATACCTATTTACTCAATAACAATATAAGGTAAAAATCAATGGCGAATAACGGCCCTAAGTCATCAACGGATTCCATCTCCCCTTCTGCCAAGGAGAGTACGATATTTGCTTTTTCAGCGATGACCATATTATTTTTTATCTGGGGATTTATTACCGCCCTGAATGACATTCTTATCCCCCACCTTAAAGCCACCTTTGAGCTAAGCTACACCCAGGCGATGCTGGTGCAGTTTTGTTTTTTTGGTGCCTACTTTGTCATTTCACCGCTGGCTGGAAAATTGATTGAGGCGGTGTCTTACAAGAGGGGGATTGTCATTGGCTTGCTGTTAATGGCCACGGGGTGTGCGCTGTTTTATCCGGCGGCGGAATACGAAGTTTATGCGGTGTTTTTACTGGCGTTATTTGTACTGGCCAGCGGCATTACCATCTTGCAGGTATCTGCCAATCCCTATGTCGCCATTCTTGGTTCGGAACGCACCGCTACCAGCCGCTTGAATTTTGCTCAAGCCATTAACTCCCTGGGGCATACGCTGGGGCCCTTGTTTGGTGCCCTGTTGATTTTTGGCACCATCAATGAGCTTGCTACAGATTCGGCGAAATCTGTGCAGGCCCCGTATATGATACTGGCCGTGGTGATTATCCTGATTGCGATAATTTTTTCGCGGTTGAAATTACCGGCCGTGAGTAGCGCTGTCGAGGACAATGCGGGAGCACCCCATCAGGATTCTTTACGCCAGCACCGACATCTGCTCTGGGGCGCACTGGCCATCTTCCTGTATGTAGGAGCCGAAGTATCGATTGGCAGCTTTCTTGTTGATTTTTTCGTAGAAGATCATATAGCCGGCTTAAGCACACACGATGCAGCAAAACTCGTTTCCTTTTACTGGGGAGGAGCCATGCTGGGTCGCTTTATTGGCGCCGTGGCTACCCGTTATGTTCGACCGATTTATGTGCTGGCCTTCAATAGTGTCTGTGCCATGACGCTGCTGGCATTTACCATCAGCTGCGACGGTGACGTGGCTATGTGGAGTGTGATTGCTGTAGGCCTGTTCAACTCAGTGATGTTCCCCACTATCTTTACCCTGGCCATTCGCCGTCTGGGGCCGTTGACCAGTCGAGGCTCGGGCCTGCTTTGCCAGGCCATTGTCGGCGGTGCCTTTATCCCAATGATACAGGGGGTCATGGCTGACAGTAGCTCGATACAATTAAGTTTTATTGTCCCCTGCTGCTGCTATGCCTACATTATCTGGTATGCCCTGAAGGGAAGTCATATCGCGGGTGAACAGGATTCACCGGATAGTGCTATAGGCACTACGTGATGAAAACCGTACTCTGTTTTGGTGAGGCTTTGGTTGATATTTTCACCATCGGGCAGCATGTTGATGGCCCGCTAACACTGCCTAACTACCGACAATACCCCGGCGGCGCACCGGCCAATGCAGCCGTGGCCGTGGCCAAACTGGGTGGGCAGGCGAAGTTTATCGGCCAAGTGGGCAGCGACGCCTTCGGCCGTTTTCTTATCGATGCACTGCAACGCTATGGTGTCGATACCTCTCTGATGAGCATGACCGAGCAAGCAAAAACAGCGCTGGCCTTTGTCTTGCTTGATGATGACGGTGAGCGTAGTTTTGCTTTTTATCGGGACAAAACGGCAGACCTGCTTTTTCCACGAGATCAAATTGATCGGCGCTGGTTTAATGCCGATAGCATTGTGCATTTTTGCAGCAACACCCTTACCGACAGCGATATGGCAGAAACTACAGAATACGCCGCTATCATTGCGAGAGAAGCCGGCGCATTGCTGAGTGTTGATGTTAATCTGAGGCATAATTTGTGGCCACAGGGTCACGCCAATATCGAACAGGTAAATCGATTACTTTCCCATGCGCAAATTTTAAAATTTACCCGTGAGGAGTTGCACTATTTGGCCGGTGACGATGAACAGGCTTATATCAAGGCATTATTAGCAGCCGCAGCGCAATTGATTTTAATCACCGATGGCAAACAGCCCGTTTGCTATCACAGCAAACATCACCAGGGCATTATCAAGCCACCCTCAATTACCGCCGTGGACACTACTGGCGCGGGGGACGCGTTTATCGGCTCGTTACTTTTTAGCCTCAGCCAGATCGAGGCTTTTGACGAACTACTCAAACAACAATCGTCACTGGAAGCATTATTATTTTTCAGCGTTCAGTGTGGCGCGCACACCGTCACGCGGGCGGGTGCTTTTACCGCTATGCCGGCGTTTTCCGATGTTGCCCATTACTGGAAATCACTATGAAAGATTATCGATCTGAAAATTTTTTGCGCGCACATATAAAAAGTATTCTTAACTTTTATCAAGCCAATATCATCGATCCACAGGGTGGTTTTTTCCAGAACTTTCACGATGACGGTGAAGTTTTTGACCCCGGTGTACGTCACCTGGTGAGCAGTACCCGGATGGTTTTTAACTATTGTAAAGCCTACCAATTGTTTGGTGAGCAACGCTATCTGGATTATGCCGAGCACGGTATCCGCTTCATTCGTGAATACCACTGGGATGCCAGCCGCGAGGGTTATCACTGGACACTCCTCGATCGCCAACCCCAGGACCAAACCAACCATTGTTACGGCCTGGCGTTTGTTATGCTGGCTTTTGCAGCAGCCAGTGAGATCGGCATCGAAAGCGCGAAAACTGATATGGCACGCAGCTATCAGATCATGGAGCACCGGCTGTGGATGAAGGAACAGGGCTTGTATGCCGACGAGGCATCAGCGGATTGGAGCCACATTGCGCCCTACCGCGGCCAAAATGCCAATATGCATACCTGTGAAGCACTATTAGCGGCATACCAGGCAAGTAACGAACCGCACTATCTTCAGCGAGCCCTGGAGCTGGCCAATAAATTCACCCGCGAGCTGGCACAGCAATCCGACGGACTCGTGTGGGAGCACTATCACCCCAACCTGGATATCGATTGGGACTACAACAAAGATGACCCAAAAAATCTCTACCGTCCCTGGGGCTTTCAGCCTGGCCATCAAGTTGAATGGGCCAAACTATTACTTATTCTCCATCAGTTTCAAGCCGAAGACTGGATGATCGAACGAGCACAAGCATTATTTGATCGCTCACTTGAGATAAGCTGGGATCACCAGCACGGCGGCATTCTTTATGGCTTTTCACCCGACAAGGTTATTTGTGACGATGATAAGTATTTTTGGGTACAGGCAGAATCACTGGCAGCCGCCGCGCGCCTAGCCGACGTTACCGGCGACCCGAAATACTGGCGCTGGTACGACAAAATATGGGCTTACGCCGATGAATATATGATTGATCACCAGTACGGCGCCTGGTTTCGCGTACTGCGCAAAGACAATAGTCAATACAGCAAAGTAAAAAGCGCAGCCGGTGCCAAATGTGATTACCATACGCTGGGTGCCTGTGTTGATGTGCTGCAAAGCATTGTAAAATAAACGCTGTATCACAACAGTAATTAAAAACTCACTACCGCCCAGGGAGAATCATCATCAAAGCCGTACGCTGTTGCAGCAAAGCAAAAAAAATTGAACTGCTTGATGTCCCGTCGCCCCAGGGTGATGGGGTGCGCGTCAAGGTGCGCTCCGCGGGTATCTGCGGCTCCGACCTGCACATGGTAGAAAGTGGTTTCCCCATTCAGGGCACACTGGGCCATGAGGTGGCAGGCGAGCTACCCGATGGCCGCGCGGTGGCCCTGGAACCGCTCTCACCCTGTGGTCATTGCGATCGCTGCACACAGGGCGATTACGGTATGTGCCGGCATGGCTTTCGCATGGTTCATGGCGTCAGCCTTGACGGGGGAATGGCCGAGGAGATTCTGGTGCCGGAGCGCTGTATCGTCCCCCTGCCTAATAACGTACGGGTGCAAGATGCCTGCCTGGTGGAACCGCTGGCGGTGGCTGCTCACGGTATACGGCGGCTGCCACTTAACGGTAACAGTCGCGTTGCTATTGTCGGCGCAGGCCCGGTCGGTCTCTGCGCTGCCGCCCTCTGCGTACCCTATGCCGCCGAAGTGGCTATCGCCGCGCGTCACGATGCGCAGAAGTCTGCCGCAGAACAGTTGGGCGCGACACTGGATCCGCAGGGTGAATATGACATCGTTATAGAATGTGCAGGTAATAATGCTGCCCTGCTGCAGGCGGTCAAGCTGTGTCGCCCCCGCGCAAAACTGTTGTTATTGGCAACCTACTGGCAGGGGGTTGAATTTCCTATCTTTGAAGCCAGCGCCAGGAACATCACCATAGAGACCTCGACCATGTACAGTCAAACAGGCCTGTCACGGGATGTGGATGTGGCTGCACAACTGATGGGGCGATACCCGAATATTGCCAAAGCGCTAATCACCCATCGCCTGCCGCTGGATGCTGCCGTTGAGGCGTTTTCCATTGCCGCCGACCGCCAGGCGGGAGCTATCAAGGTGGTGATAGAGCCATGAAGCAATTGCGCCCCGCCAGCAATTAATGCCCAAGGGCCATAACGCTTACAAAAATCATTCATCACTTTAGTATTCCCTGTAGCGTCGTTGTACATGTTTGTGGCGCATTAAAATATTTTCCTGCCGTTGCTGCGGATTAACACGAGTAGCTTGGGGAAAGAGTTCATCAATCTCCTCAACAGCGACTTTAGTCACCTGCAGTGTTGGCCATTGTTCCCTGGGCGGCTGCTCGGGGTAAGTCCAGCGGATGGTTAAGTAGCCATGGGCCAGGCCGGTAGTGTCGACCCAATTATGGATGCCGGGATCTTTGTGGCAGACCACCCAGCGGAAGTTGCGGCCGTCTTCGGATTCCATTTGCTGTGCATTGAGGCTGGATTGATAACTTTCAAAATCCAGTGACTCGCCCCATAGGTTGGATAAGTGAAAACCCATAAAACTGGGTTTAACCGGTACTGTGGATTCAATAATCAATGCTTCATTATCGTCTAGCAGATAAACACCACCGGAATAAATATTGGTGCTCTGGCCGCCGCCAGTGGCAATACCCAGTGCATTGGGTGGGTTCATGTCGTTGGTCGGCATGAAGGGGGCGGCATCGGGATCACCGCTGTTAATGCCGCCTTCGACTTTGCCATAGGTTTCCAGTGTGATGGTATTAAAAGCATTCCAGAAATGGACATGGTTTTTAGCGACCTTACCAACTTGATCCATAATGGCGATAGCGCCTTGTGAGTCGAGTGCCGGGCGTGGTTCTTTTTCAGCACCAATACGCAGAATTTCAAGATCGAGTAAATCCTGATTTTCCCAATCATGAAATAATTCACGGCAAGTTAAGAATCTACCGATAAATTCAGTGCCGCGACTCTCTCGCTTGCTGAGCATAAAGTTGCCCTGATAATCGGCAGGCTTTTCCGGGGCGATTAGAATTTCAAAATACCCTTCGGCATCCACTTTGATTTTATCGCTGTCCAGGGTGCTGGTATTGATTCGGCCACCGGGTCGCATCTCTGCCAGACCCCCTGAATCTCCGGCATAAGCGCTGGATAATTCAAAGATGACATACTGAGGCGCTGTTTTTCCACTAGCGGGGTCTTTGCCTTGCCAGTGGCGGCTGTCGAGGGCTTTGCCACGCAGCCAGTAACTGTGATTGCCATCGATCTCGGTGGTGAGGTAAACCGCATCAGCATTATCGATGGTAGAGCGGTTCATGGGTTGAATCGCACGTCGAAATCGTGGGTAGAGTGGGTCGCCCAGTGCGCGTTCAATGCCGTTCAGCATAAAACCCAATACATAACGATAGCCTTCAGCGAGGTTGCGATCCGTGGTGGGTACCGGAAATAGCTCGGGGGTATCAATGGCATCGCGGGCCTGTTGAAACATGTCAATCATATTATCAAAGGCAGATTTAAGCTCGGCTTTGGTCTCGTTAAGGCTGTGGTCACTCATGATTGTTTTCCTCTGTGCCTTCGGTGGGCCACTGATAGAGCGAGTAAAACTCCGCCAGTTCCGATTCAATTAAGGACTCGGCTAAATCATAATCACCAAGACTGTATTCAAATTTGGAGTTATGTTTCTTTTCCGTTTCTGCTTGAGCCAGCAGGTAGTCATCAAAGCTTTGCGATAGTTCAATATCGAGTGCTTGATAGACTTGCTGGGTGGTGCCTCTCGGGTCACTGGTTAGCTGGCGATAATCAACGACAATCTGTGGGGTGTTGGCGTGTTTTTCCAGTTTTTCTTTGGGGTTTTTAAATGTGTCAAAGGAGATGTCGCGTAACATGGTGAGTGAGTGTTGGTATTCCTCACCAGTCCATTTTTTTCCTTTCCAGGTCAGTTCGACCAATTTCAATACGCTGGGAATACATTGTTTAGGGTCGCGCATCATGACAACAATCCGCGCATCGGGGAAGGTTTCAATGATGGACTCTACCCAGCCGCTCATCACCGGGTTTTTACTGAGATGAATTTTATCGCCACCATTGAGCAGCAGTTGGCGCTTAAGCAGTTCCTTGTAATGATGCATCCAACGCTTTTTTCGCTGCGGCATTTGGTCGAGATGAAACATATCGATAATATCCATCATCGGAATATCCAGAGACCACTGCTGAGTAACAAAGGCGGACTTCATGGCGAACTGATCTTCCTCTGAATTCCACAGGCTCATATTGTGCATATGACGATAGGGCCCAAAGGTTTTGTCATCCCACTTCACCAGTTGCGCTTTAATCGGGCCACCGAAGATATTGTGGTCTATCCACCCAAGAGCGCGAATGACTTTCTTTTGCAGCAGCGATGGAAAAAACATTTCCCAGTATAAAAAATAACTAAACTTATCCTCATCGGCAGACATTAGCCGATGCATGAGTGTGGTACCACTGCGGGCATGACCGACAATAAAGACGGGGCGGTCGACACCTTGCTGCCAGAGGCGGGGGAAAAACAGGTAGTCGAGCAAAAAGCACAGGCTATTAAACAGGGTGGTGACCGGGATCAGCACCAGTAGTTTAAAGAGCATTGCCTGACGGCCTTTCCATTCCTTAAGACTCCAGACATGGTTAACGACTCGCCAGTAGTATTCAACATCAAAGTACATCGTGTTTCCAAAAAACTGATTGATTGGATTAACATAACGGGGAGTTACATTCTATTCAACTGGCATTTTTTGTTTTTTCTCAAGGCTATAAGCGTCGACAGTGCCCCGCAAGCAACCCAAGCAGTCTCGCTCTTTATTGTTGGTAAGCGCGATTCAGGAAGCCTGTTTAACGATATTGACACAGGAGGGGCCAGATAAACTGACCACTCAGCGCATCACCGATGTAGCGGGAAGGATTAAAACGTCTTGCGTCGCCTCAAGCTGAAGCGTTATTTGGCCAGAGCTATCAAGCCGTTTCCGGCAGCATCAACGCGGATCCAATGAGAAAGCCAGCGGCTCCCATCAGCATAAACCAAAGCGAAACACTTACCGCCTCCAGGTTCGCAGACCCAGGCAGTACAACAGCAAATATTGCCGAAAGAATAAACCCGATACAGCCCAATAGATTAAAAATCACGACCCACCAGGAAATCGTTTTTGGTCTCCATGCCCAAGAGCTATGACAAACTTCAAGGAAGGCCAGGTGACCAGAGACCAGAAAAAATATCGAACCGACAATGTTTGGGGTCCAGATAAACAAATCTTGCTGGAACCAGTTGAGCGAAGGAATCATTGCATCAAACGTGTTGACGTTGAACAGAATCGTACCGATAAACTGTAAAGAGCTACCCAGCCAACCGATATCACCTGGTTTCCAACCAAATATAATGGTCTTTAACGGTAGCTTGGTACCTGTGGTGAAAAATTCACCTGCATTAGAGGCCTGGAATAACTGTAAATAGGCTGCGATAGTGAATGGGATGGAGCCAATGAAAAAAATCAGGTTGACGTGCCCTGTTTTCACGGACCATGCTCGCGCCAGTTCCGGTGCCAGGCTCAGTGCGGTTGCCAACAAAAATAAAATCGCGCCAACGACAAACAGAATGGCAATCCACCAGTTCAATTCTTTGGGTTGCCAAGGGCTTTTTTTGAGCTTCGTTATAAACTCTTCGCGGTTGACCCTGCTGCGAACTTGTGAGCCTTTGCGGTGCTGTCTTGACGTCCACACGTGCTCGGCACCATCAGTGGAGCGATAGGTTCGCTTGGTAACAAATGACCAGGGGCCCTCCTTTTGAAGCTGATTTTGATCGGGCACGTTCAATTCTCTATTCTGGAAGGCTGCTGATTTGCTGCCTCCATCAGTTCGCGCATGACAGACGTCTGTATCTTACCGGTAACGGTCATCGGGTACTCAGTTACATAGCGTGGGATCTTGAAGCGCGTTATTTGGTTATGAGAGATGGCCTTCAGTACTTTTTTAGTCATTGTCTGGTTCGGGTGTGACGAGCAGCTGGAATATATATATATGGACGCTCCACGCTTGTCAAACACCATAGCCTGATATCTTCAGCAGACAGAGAACCAGTAGTGATAGCGTAGCAAGAAAAAAACAGAACAAATGAATCGCCCTGGCTTTAGCGACGATCCCATTTCCTGAGAGGATGGTGCTGGGGCACCGATCAAACCCTAAACTTTATGCAAGGTATTACCATCCGTGTGCGCCACTAGCTCACCATAGATAGCCACCGTCGTGGTCTCCGTATAGCTAAGTTCATCGCCATTAACGATCAGCTTATGTTCGAAGGCTACGGTTTTGGCGTTATCACGCATAAACGGTGACTGACAGATACCCCAGTCCGGATCGTCGACTTTTGCGGCGACTTCAATGACCACTTCACCATTGCTACTAGCGGTAAATTGACCACCGGCAACCAATGCCACCGCCCGGGGGATGGTCAACGACTGCGACACGGTATTACAACTGGCATCCCAGCTGTAATAGCCACTTTCATTATGAAATACCTGATTATCTGCTTTTCGGGTTACCACCTGGTGGTAACGCAATACCGCCAGGGTCTGGGTCTCGGCATTGCTGACATCACCGATCGCCTCAAACAAAATATGCTCGTAGTAGGGATTCTCTTCGAGTCCATCGGGGTCAGGTGCAACATCAAGCCCTTCAGCCCCCTCCCACTCACCAATCAATGCCGCCAGTGGGCCATAATCAACAGAATCTGCCATGCTATGCTCCTTTATGAATGCCGCTTTCAATCAATTAGGGGGAAACCATACTACTGCGTTTCAGTAAAAGCTAGCGGTCACCCTCTCGTTATACCACCACAAAAAACGCCTGCCCAGTTATTCAACTGAAATTGCGCTGAGCGCCTTACGCATTTTTTCAGGAATAGTTACCGGCTTGTTGGTCACCCGGTTGACGAAGACGTGAACAAAGTGACCGAAAGCACAGGCCTGGCTGACGCCTTCGCGGAAGATGCCTATGCCGTACTGTACCGAGCTGTTTCCCAGTCTATCCACCCTGATGCCAACGTTAATCTTGTCGGGAAAGGCAATCGGCGCGAGGTATTCACAGCCCGAACTCACCACAAAAGCAATCAAGTCACCATTGTTGATATCAAGCCCGCAATGATTAATCAGGAAGGTATTGGTGGCGGTATCAAAGTAGGAGTAATAAGTGACATTGTTTACATGACCATAAACATCATTATCCATCCAGCGAGTGTTAATAGGATAAAAGACTTTATAGTCATCGCGAGTTACATCAATTTTTGAAGCCATGTGTTTACTCTCTCACTGCTGGTTTTTACACCCGTCTTGTTATGAGCCAGCGTTACGGCACTATGACTGCGGCGGCCAGCGTGCCCACTGATTTTCATCTTTTTTGGCATTAGCGGTAGCCTAACATACTCCACCAGCCCGCTGACCGGATCGTCTTCAGGCTCAAAGGATGCATTAACATTGCGATCAAATAATCACCAAACAGTAATACCGAGGCGAAAATACCGCCTGTTTACTTAACAATTGGTGCCGCCAATGCACCATAAGAGAGAAAAATAGCCACTATTTCATTTAATCATTGTCAAAACGCGCACCAAAATAGACAATAGCTAACAGTTTTTGCCATTGCCAAACCCCCCTGCAATCTGGACAATAGTCGGCCGGTTTACTAAACGAGCCCAGCCGCCCTATTGCTGGCCCGGTAATAAACCGATTCTAAAAAGCTGATGGACGGCCATTAAGAGCCAGCCCACTGAGGAGACAACTAGTGAAAATCGGGATCCCTACGGAAATAGCCGAGCGCGAAACCCGCGTTGCTATGACCCCTGCCAACGTTTCAGTACTGAGTAAAAAAGGTGTTGAAGTCATGGTGCAAACTGGAGCGGGTAATGCCGCCGGTTATACAGATACTACGTATCAAGCAGCCGGCGCCACGCTGGTCGACAGCCGTGAACAGCTTATCCGTGATGCCGACATTCTCTGCCAGGTGCAGTCCTTTGGCTGCCATGATGGTACCGATGCCGACCTCGCGCTATTAAAAGAAGGCCAAATTGTCATCGGCATGATGGATCCCCTGGCGGCGCCTGCGGCCAACCAGCCACTGGCCAGTAAGGGCATTACCAGCTTCTCAATGGAACTCATCCCCCGTATCAGCCGCGCCCAGAGTATGGATGTGTTGTCCTCCATGGCAACACTGTCCGGTTATAAGGCTGTTTTAATTGGTGCCTCTGCGCTGGGTCGTATCCTGCCCATGCTAATGACTGCAGCGGGTACGCTTACGCCTTCCAAGGTCTTTATCATGGGTGTCGGTGTTGCCGGCCTGCAAGCCTGCGCCACTGGCAAGCGTTTAGGCGCGGTGGTGTCAGCCTACGATGTTCGCCCCGCCGCCCGCGAGCAAATTATTTCAGTAGGCGCTACGCCGGTTGAGCTTGACCTGAAAACCGAAAGCGCTGAAGGCAAAGGCGGTTATGCCGCTGAGCAGAGTGAGGAATTCATCAAACGCCAGCAGGAATTGATGGGGGACGTACTCGCCGAACAGGACATTATCATCACCACCGCTGCGGTACCGGGCGCCAAGTCGCCCATTCTGGTGACCGCTGAGATGGTAAAAAAGATGAAGCCTGGCACGGTGATTGTCGATCTCGCTGCTGAGCGCGGTGGTAACTGTGAGCTGACCAAGCTCAATGAAGAAGTGGTAGAGAATGGTGTGCTTATCCTGGGCCCTGAAAATGTACCTTCGACCATCCCCTTCCACGCCAGCCAAATGTACGGCAAAAACATTGAAAACCTGCTCGGCCTGCTGATTGACGATGAAGGCCAGCTCAACCTCGATTTCGAAGACGAAATTATTTCCGAGACAGTCATCAGCCACGGTGGTGAAATTCGCCATCCGCGAATTCGTGGTCTGCTGGGTCTCGACACACAAGAAGGGGCATAAAAAAATGGAAACGCTTGTTCTACTACTACTATTGTTTGTGATCTCATTATTTCTCGGTATCGAGTTGATCACCAAAGTTCCCGCTACACTGCACACGCCTCTGATGTCGGGCTCTAACGCCATTTCCGGTATCACCATTGTCGGCGCCATCCTCGCTGCTGGCAACGGTGACGGCAATAACCAGTTAGTGACAATTCTGGGTTTTATCGCCCTGACACTGGCAACCATTAACGTGGTCGGCGGCTATCTTGTTACCAATCGCATGCTCGCTATGTTTAAAAGGAAGGACTAAGCCATGAACGAGAGTTTTTTAGATTTAGCCTACCTGGTTGCCGCAGCACTTTTTATTCTCGGCATTAAAGGCTTAACCCGCCCACGCACCGCGGTGCGTGGCAATATGTTATCGGCCAGTGGTATGTTGCTGGCCGTGGTCGTCACACTGCTGGACAAAAACGTACTCAGCTACGAATGGATTATCGGCGGTATCGCCCTCGGCGGTATCCTCGGTGCTATCCTGGCTACCCGTATCCAGATGACGGCAATTCCCCAGATGGTGGCGCTGCTCAATGGTTTTGGTGGCGGCGCGTCACTGGCCGTGGCAGTAGCCAATTACTTCCAGGGCGGCTTTAACACCGAGACCGGCATTATCACCTTGATAGCCATTGGTACCACGGTCTTAATCGGTGCGGTGACGCTAACCGGTAGTATGGTCGCCTTTGGCAAGTTGCAGGAAATTATTTCCGGCCAATCCATTGGTTTCCCCGGCATGAAACTGGTTAACGCCGTATTGCTGGCCACCGCCATCTACGCCATTGTGATGGTGATTATCAACCCGACCGATGCCAGTTGGGTTTATGTACTGATTGCTACTGCCTCAATACTGGGTCTGTTCCTGGTGCTGCCAATAGGCGGTGCTGATATGCCTGTGGTTATCGCGCTGTTGAACTCTTACTCGGGTATTGCTGCGGCCAGTGCCGGCTTCATCATGGGCAACACCGTGTTGATTGTTACCGGCTCCCTGGTCGGTGCGTCGGGTATTATCCTCACCCGGATCATGTGTGTGGCGATGAACCGCTCGCTGTTCAATGTCTTATTCGGTGTTATGGCCGAAGGTGGCGAAACCATTGATGCCGATGAAGTCTATGAGGGAAAAGTCAAAAGTACCTCCCCCGACGAAGTCGCGATGATGCTGGAAACCGCTCGTCGCGTGGTGATCATTCCCGGTTACGGCATGGCCATGGCGCAAGCACAACACGCGGTGCGTGAAATGGCTAATGCCATAGAGGAAATGGGTGCCAACGTGGAATATGCTATTCACCCGGTTGCCGGTCGTATGCCAGGCCATATGAACGTACTGTTAGCCGAAGCTGAAGTGCCCTATGACAAACTGGTAGAAATGGATCGTATAAACCCCACTTTCGACCAGACCGACATCGCCATTGTCATAGGTGCCAACGATGTGACCAACCCAATGGCTCGTGAAGACAAGGGCAGCCCGATTTACGGCATGCCTATTCTCAATGTCGACAAAGCCAAAACAGTCATTGTGGTGAAACGCAGCCTGAGTCCGGGTTTTGCTGGCTTACCAAACCCGCTGTTTGCCATGGATAACACGCTGATGCTGTTTGGCGATGGCAAACAAGCCGTTGTGGAAATCACCCAGGCATTGAAAGAAGCCAGATAATGGCTTGATGTGATAACAGAGGCAGCTTTGGCTGCCTTTTTTTATGCTCAAACTTTGCCCCTCTGGAAATTTCAATATTGACGGAGATCAAGCCCCGAATAGCTTTACGATAAAGTTACCAGACATTCACCTTGCTACCATAATGAGCTGATAATATGTCGCCATTAAACACATTGGAGTTGTATAAATTTATGTACCAGGCACACATAAAAGTCATTGAAACCTCGCTGGCTGAGGCAAAAAAAATCGATAGTATTGAAGCAATAGCAGACACCATGTTTGAATTGTTTTTTCAGCAGCACCCGGAGGCAACTGTCTACTTTAAGGATTACGACCTATCCAAACTCGCCTCAATCAAGTTCAACATTATCGTGGCCACGATCATTGATACGATGAAATTTCCGGATTTTGCCGAAAATTATATTTCAGAGGAAGTCTACCGGCATGTTATCCATGACCTGAGAGACAAGGAATATTATTTTTCCCTCATCGATGCCCTCATCGAAAGCCTTAAACTCACCCTCGGCGATCAATGGTCCGATGAAATACAAGCTTACTGGACGGAAGCGGCCAGCGGTATGAAACACAGTATTGATCGGGAAACGCGGCTTATCACCTAATTAAGCAAAACATCACCCTGCTGCAGTCCTGATCACGCACAGCTCAATGGTTATTCTGCTACACTATTTTTAGGCTCGGCGCTGCTGAAGGGAAATACTATGTCTGATACTGATGTGATTCTGGAGCTGGCTAACAGTCTCGATGATAAAGTAAGCTTTACCCGGGAAGCCTGCGAAGCCTTGCTACAAGTGCCAAAAATATTCCGCAAGATGGCGATCAAAACCATTATTAAAGGAGCCAAAAAAGATAACATTACCAAAGTGGACGCAGAATACGCCCAGCAGTACAAACCCTGAATGTAAACACCCGGCGAAATACTTTATTGTAAAGCGGATGAAGGAAAATGTGAGAGGAAGTAAAGTGCTGCGCATTATCATTAGCATCATTAGCATTACGGCTACACTAACAGCCTACAGCCAAACCATGCTGCTCTCCACATCCAGTAGCGATTATCAACTCACCACTGAATTCAGCGACGTCCGTTTCTTTAACATCGAAATTGAAATTGACGAACCCCTGGCTCGCGGCGCTTACAGCAACCCTAACCTTATTAGCATTCGCTATCAGGTCAACGGCACCCTGGTTGCTGGCACGCCATCGGGCTTTGAATCCTTCGACCTGCAAAGAACGCTGGGGGGTGATGAGTTCTATGCCCAGGGCAGCTCACTCAGTTTTGAAATCGCTCAAAATGCCGTACTCACTGACGGTGTTCAGGCCGATGAACTGGTCGGCAATACCATCATACTCAGTTTTAATGCCCGCGAGGTCAACACCGGACGCTTTCACCCACCACTGTTTGAACTCTATCGCGCGGGAAGCGGTCGCATCGAAAATACCAACAACGTGCCCACTCTTGAACCGCTGGTTGACGTAGGTTTCGGCGAAGAGTACATCACCACCCTGCTCTTTGATCCGGGCAACATCACATTGATTACCGAAAAACCTGAACCGCCCGAAGATGACAAAGACCACGACAACGGTGTTTATGTCAGTTGCTTCATTGCCACCGCGGCCTACGGCTCCCCATTCGGGCCGGAATTAACCCTGCTGCGTAAGTTCAGGGATAACTGGTTGCTGCCCTATCGGCCCGGCCAGGTATTCGTCGCCTGGTATTATCGCAACTCACCACCCATTGCCGATTACATTGCTGAACGCGATTGGCTAAGAGCACTGACCAGAACCTCGTTGATGCCACTGGTATACAGTATTAAATACCCTTTTTACGCCTTATTGATTATCGCTTTAGTCGCCATTGGACTGATCCGGATCACCCACCGTAACACTCAATGACCATCCGTTAATCTAGCCACAATTAGCCACAATAGCGCTCGTTTTTTTCCATCAATTAGTCATAATGCAACTATCAAGCACAAACAATAATTGAGAACAGGGGAATAAACCTGCCATGAACTATCCCGCCCCAAGTATTTTGTTACCGAACCGCCCTCTGCTCATCTCACTGTTGGCCGTACTACTGTCGGCTTGCTCGGATCCCGCTGCAGTCAATACTGCCGAGGTAATAGCCCCGGAAACCATTAGCGTTGAAACCCGGGTTCTTCATTACCAGGACTGGCAAGGCAACATCCAGACTTTCGGCGCGGTAGAGGCCACCGAGGAAATCCGCTTAAGCCTGGATTTTTCAGCCACGGTTTACGCGGTGCGAGTCGATGAGGGCGAACCGGTAAAAATCGGCCAGCTATTGATTGAGATGGAGCAGGAAAAACCTCGCTTGCGTCTGCAGCAGGCCAGTGAATTGGCGCTCAGGGCAAAGGCCGCACTGGATGAAGCATTCCTCAACCTGCAACGGCGAAAAAAACTCGCCGAGCTGAAAACCGTTTCCAGGGAAATTCTCGATAACGCTGAATTAGCGGTGCAGCGAGCACAGGCTGATTATCGCCAGGCACTGGCCACCCGGCAGCTGGCAGAAAAAGAATTAGCTGAAAGTCGTATCCTCAGCCCGGTGAATGGCGTGGTCGATGTACGCGCGGTTGAAACCGGGCAAAGCGTACTGGCGGGCACCACCCTGATGACCCTGCAAGCCACTGAAGCGTTACAGGTGCAAACCTGGGTCAGTGAAAAAGACATTGCCCGAATCAGTACCGGCGCCCGGGCTATCACCATCCTAAGCAGCCAACCGGGCACACAGCTCAAGGGGCAGGTTAAATCAGTGGGGATTAACGCACACCCTGCAACCGGCAACTTCCCGGTCGAAGTGATTATTGAAGAACAGGCGGAACTGGCCAGGCCAGGCATGACCGCACAGGTAACCATTGAGGGACTGACCATTGCCAATGTTTTATTATTGCCGGAAGCAGCACTGGTCGACCGCAATCGTCGACGGGTGGTTTATCTACTGCGCGATGGACTGGCAGTAGAAGTTGAACCCTTGTTAAGCGTCGGTCTTGCTGACCGCATCATCATACTCAGCGGATTGAGCGAGGGTGACCGCCTGATTACCAGCAACCTCGAACGCATCATTAATGGCAGCCGTATTAGTACAGCGAAGGATGCCATCACCCAATGAAATACCTTATCAGCGCCTTTCTGGATCGACCACTGTTCGTTAATCTATTGATGGTACTGGTGTTTACAG
>JAUXHA010000176.1 GCA_030621845.1 Spongiibacteraceae bacterium | reverse complement strand
TTATTGCCGCCTTCGTGCCGTTCTTTTTGCTCCTCAAGGCGCTTTTTAAATTCTTCGATTAATTTGTCGAGGCCGCCCAGCGATTCAATTTTGGCTTTCTCCTCGTCGCTCAGCTGCTTCAGGAACTCGGTGCGTAACCAGTCATCGGGAATCATCGCCTCGATCACATCATCCAGGCTTTCAAGGTCTTTAAAATAAACGCCAAAAGCACGATCAAAACGGTCAAAATATTTCTCGTCCTTGACCATGATAGTGCGCGAAAGAAAATAAAAATCATCAATATCAGCAAAGGCAAGGTGCTGTTTCAGCGCCTCGACCAAGTCCAGCAATTCCTTGATGGAGACGGGGATACCCGATTTTTTCAGTATTTGGAAAAAACTGATTAACATCCTAAGCGACCCTTAACGGCGATTCTCTCTCCGGTGCATAAACGCAAGGCGCTCAAGCATGTGTACATCCTGCTCGTTTTTTAACAGTGCCCCATACAGCGGGGGAATAGCCGCTTCACCATCTTTGCTCTTGAGAATCTCATCGGGAATATCATCTGCCATTAATAATTTTAACCAGTCAATCAACTCGGAAGTGGATGGCTTTTTCTTCAAGCCGGGAATGGAGCGCACCTCGAAAAACACCTCCATCGCCTCACTGACCAAAGACTCCTTAATATTGGGGTAATGCACATCAATGATCCGTGACATGGTGTCGCGATCGGGGAAGTTAATAAAATGGAAAAAACAACGGCGCAGAAAGGCATCCGGCAATTCCTTTTCATTATTACTGGTAATGATAATGATCGGGCGATGCTTCGCCTTAATGGTTTTACCGGTTTCGTAAACAAAGAATTCCATCTTGTCGAGCTCAACCAGTAGATCATTGGGGAATTCTATGTCTGCCTTATCAATTTCATCAATCAGCAGCACCACCTGCTCATCGGCATCAAAGGCTTCCCACAGCTTGCCCTTTTTAATGTAATTGGCAATATCGTGAACTTTTTCTTCACCCAGTTGCGAATCGCGCAACCGTGACACCGCATCGTAATCGTACAAGCCCTGCTGCGCCTTGGTGGTGGACTTGATATGCCACTGAATCAGCCGCTTACCCAGCGAGGCGGCCACTTCTTCCGCCAGCAAGGTTTTACCCGTACCCGGCTCACCCTTGATCAGCAGCGGCCGCTCCAGAGTGACCGCCGCATTGACCGCCACCTGTAAGTCTTCGGTGGCAACGTAAGTCTCAGTACCTTTAAATTTCATACTATATAATCCAATAAATCCAACTGTCCCGCACAACACGCAGTCTGCGGGGTGAAAAAGGCCTACAGCCTAACGATTGTTATAATTGATGGCAAGGGAGATTAAGCGTCTGTAATACAAGCGTCCCTCGCCGTTAAGCTGAAGCGGGTTTAGCCCGCAATTTACGCCGTAAAAAACGCCCTAATAAAGCCAACACAATAAATAGCAGCATCACCGCAAGTATTGATAATAAGCGAGACTGTGCCGCCTGTTGATCACCGGACATAAATTCCATTATTCCCGACATAAACGCCGGGGACCACTGCCCTGAATCTCCCGTCACCAATGCCGGCGTCACTAATACCGCCGCCACAAAAGAGCGTAACAGCACTACCAGCAGCGTGAATTTGACCTGTCGACTGCCCAGCCAGGTCATTGCCATCAATATCACTGCGGCAACGGTATAGATCAACCAGGCCGGATTATACTCAGTTATCACCGTCGTCATTACTGCCTCTTATTCTACCCAATGAATAATATGCTCTTCCATCCCGTCGGGATGGACGTATTCTTCACTTAACGCGCGTCCCTGGATTGAAATACCCGCCCGATGTACCGACTCAGTATCGCCAGAAACCAATGGATGCCAAGCGGCCAGTGGCTTCCCTTCCGCAATCAAGCGGTAAGCGCAACTTTGCGGCAACCAGTGAAACTGCTTAACGTCTTCCGGTTTAAGCCAAACACAATTCGGCACCAGCACATGGCGCTGTTGATATTCTGTGCAGCGGCACTGTTCATCCATATAACGACAAACCACCTTGGTATAAAACACTTCACCGCTTTGTTCATCTTCCAACTTGTGTAAACAGCATTTGGCACAGCCATCACAGAGCAGCTCCCACTCCGCCTCACTCATGTTCGCCAGGCTTTTCTGCTCCCAAAAGCGCTCCGCCATTATCGGCCGGCCATCTTGCTATTATTCTCGTGGATGCTGCGCATTATTTCATCGGGCCGGGGCGGAATTTGCAAAAAGAAGCCATGGCTTTGAATATCTTCCAGTACTTTGTTCACGTCCACCCGCGCCAGTCGCTTGCCTGAATGTAATAACAGCACCATGGCCTGCTCCGGTGTACCAAAGCGTTTCAGCAGGGCCTCGGGGACACGGCTTAAGGCTTCCTTCTTATCAACGTAAAGATACATGCCCTCCTGTTTCGGGCTTCGGTAAACACAGCAGAGCCTTTTCATCGACACACCAGCGCCAGCAGCTCATCGGCAATCACATCCTTGCGCCAGCCCTGCATGGATTCGGGCAAGCTCTGCTCACGTATCAGGTATTCATAATCTTTTTTCCGCGCCAGCATTTCCCTGGGCAGATTCAAATGAACCCCCCGCTGCTCGACCAGTGCCTTGAGAGACTTCAGTAAGGAACCGGTCTGCGCAGGTAAGGGTTTAGGCAATGAAGGCGGCAAAGCATTGTCTGCCAAAGATTGCCCCTGCTCGATCAGTGTCAGCAGGGTTTCTCCATCGCGACGAATAACCCGCCGATCCAAATCGTCAATAGGAGACAACTGGTGCAGCGATTGCGGCTGGTGACGGGCGAGCTCCAGACAGGCGCGATCCTTGATAATACGCCCCCTGGGTACATCCCGCTGCCTGGCCTGCAGCTCACGCCACTCGGTTAATCGCTGTAAGATTGCCAGTTCCCTGACTGACAGCTTCCAGGCAGATTTTACTTTTTTATAATGTTGATCCGGCGCAGGGTAATCGCAAAAGCGATTGCTGACCGCCAGGCAGTCCTCGATCCACCAGTTGAAACGTCCCAGCCCGTTGAGTTTATCGGCCAGTATCCGGTATATCTCGGGCAGGTACGCCACATCCA
>JAUXHA010000020.1 GCA_030621845.1 Spongiibacteraceae bacterium | reverse complement strand
AGTATGGATTGTAACCGGCGCGATTAAATAACTGCAATATGTTTAAGCGCGATAAGCATTTTGTAATAAACACGTAACAGGGTCATTAATATAATGAAAAGAGTCCTGGTTTTACTCGGCTGTTGTTTTATCAGCAGTATGTTGGAAGCTGGCGCAGGGGCCGAACGGCTCGCCCAATCTGTTCGCTTTGCCACAGTCAGCCAGCAAGATAGAGAGAATATAGACTACCAGCAGTTTCGCCAGCATCAGGATTTTCTGCGTAAGAGCTATCCACGTGTGTTTGCTACGCTGGATGTTGAAGTGATTGCGGAGCACAGTTTATTGATGACCTGGGCCGGTGCTGATCAAAGTTTGTCGCCGGTGTTATTTACTGCGCATATCGATGTGGTTCCGATTGAGCCAGGCACCGAGCAGGACTGGGATTATCCGCCATTTGCCGGGGTGATAGCGGATGGGATGATTTACGGTCGCGGCACTCTGGATGACAAGGTAGGTGTTATTTCTCTGCTGGAGGCGATCAATAATTTACTGCAGCAAGGTTACCAGCCACGCCGTACCTTGGTCTTTGGCTTCGGCCACGATGAGGAAATTAGTGGCCTTCACGGCGCCGCTAATATTGCCCGGCGCTTACGTGAACAGAAACAGCATTTTGACTGGATGATTGATGAGGGTGGTTTTATTCTCACTGATAGTCCGATGATCCCCGGCCGAAATATTGCGATGATTAATGTGGCTGAAAAAAGCTATATCACCCTGACCCTGACTGCCAGCGGGGAAGGTGGACATTCGTCAATGCCTCCGTTTACCAGCAGTATTGGTAAGTTGGCGGCGGCCCTGGTTCGTATTGAAACACAGCCCATGCCGGCCATGCTGGTATCGCCGGTATCCGATATGCTGGAAGCAATGGCACCTCATTTGGAATTTCCTAAAGGTTTTATGATGGGTAATCTGTGGTTGACGGAACCGTTGATTGTTTACGGAATGAGCCAGGACAGGGTGACCAACGCCTTTGTTCGCAATACCACGGCCGTGACCATGTTTAATGCGGGTGTTAAGGAAAACGTTGTACCACAGCAGGCTGAAGCAAAAGTGAATTTCCGATTATTACCCGGTGAAACGCCGGAAAAACTACTCGACTATATTCGCGGTGTGGTCGATGACGATTCGATTGAGATCAGCTACCAGAGCTGGGAACATTCACCGCCCGTTGCAGCAATGAGTGGCAGTGGTTTTGCGATTATTGAACAGGCAGTTAAAGCGGTGTACAGCGACGCTATTGTGGTGCCTGGGTTGCTTTTTGGTGCTACCGACACCCGCCATTATGCCGATATGGTGGATAATATTTACCGCTTTCATGCTTTGTCGATGTCGACAGAGCAGGCGGGTAGTGTACATGGAACCAATGAGCGGGTGGGGGTGGAAAGCTTTGAAAAAACCATCGAAGTGGCGGAACAAATGATGCGCCTGGGTGGAGAATAATAAAATATAAATTGGGTAGTATTTGACAGGGTGTTGACGCTGCATTGACTTCGGGGTATACAATAACCTTATGATCGCTGCAAATATTGTTAAACAACGCCGCCGTGCCGGCCTCGCCCTGATCACCTGGCTATTGATGACCGTATTCAGTTGTGGCGCCCTGGCTACGATGGATGCCGATGACAGCACTATTGCCGACGCTGTAGACCAGCATCATATGCCGGCAGCTGATCAACAGACCATGCAATGCTGTGAATCAGTAAAGCCACAGATTTCATGCTGTGACAGTCCGATCGCGCTTATCAACAATACGCTTGATAGCAGTAAATTTGCTGAGTTATTTGATCTCCCAGTGATGGCCGCTTCCTCCGGAAGTGAGTGGGAGCACCCGCTGCGCTATTTACCGCTTGTTATCGATACTGGCCATTACCAACGGATAACGCTCTCCTATCCCCGCCTGCACCTCGTTCACGGTACTTTTCTGGAATAGCCCTCGCTTGATCGTGTTAGTCATTGCGCCACCGAGCTTTGCCGTGGTGCTATAGCTGCGATGTCAGCGCAATCATTCTTGAGAAGCAATACCATGAAACAGTTTATTCTTACCTTGTTATTAGTCGCGGTAGCTTTTGCCAGTGGTGTTTTTCTAAACGGGCATTTTCCCCCTGAACAATCGGTAGCTGAGCAACGGCAAGTAGTGTACTGGGTGGCGCCGATGGACCCGAATTACCGTCGTGACCAACCCGGGCAATCACCCATGGGGATGGATTTGATTCCGGTATATGCCGAGGGCAGTAGCGACACGGCTGCGGGCTTGGTAAAAATTTCTGCAGCAGTCGAAAACAACCTTGGGGTGAAAACTGCAGCGGTAGAACAGTCGGTATTGAGTAACGATATCAATACCGTAGGTTATGTGAATTTTGATGAAGACCGGCTTCACCATATCCATATGCGTGTTGATGGCTGGATTGAAAAGTTGAACGTCAGTGCCGTGGGCGAAAAGGTGACAGCGGGGCAGGTACTGTTCGAGTTGTATTCCCCGACCTTGTTTAATGCACAAAAAGACCTGGTATTAGCTCTTCGCAACGGTGATAAGCAGCTGATACGTTCAGCGCGACAACGAATGCGCTTATTGGGTATGAATGCGGCACAGATTGAACAGGTAGTAAAGGCCAGGAAAGCCAATGAGCGTATCGGCATACTTGCCACCCACAGTGGCATTGTCAGCGACCTGAATGTTCGCCATGGCATGTATATTGAACCGGCGACTGAAGTGATGGCCATTGGATCCATCGAGACTGTTTGGATTATTGCCGAGGTGTTTGAGCGACAATCGGCCTGGTTACAGCAGGGACAGTTGGTGACCATGACCGCGGACAGTTATCCCGGTGAACAATGGCAAGCACAGGTCGATTATATTTATCCCATCCTGGATCCGCAGGCACGCACAGTACAGGTCAGGGTGCGGGTGGATAATCCTGCTTTGCGTTTAAAACCGAATATGTTTGCCAACCTGGTGATTCATACCCGGGGGGAAGCGGCGGTACTTAATATTCCCGGTTCAGCATTGATACGCGGTGGCCGTAACCAGCGGGTTGTGAAAGCGCTGGGGGACGGTCGTTTTCGCTCAGTGCCGGTGCGGGTGGGTCGGGAGACGGGTGACCGTGTTGAAGTACTGGCCGGGTTGGTGGCAGGGGAGCAGGTGGTGATATCGGCCCAGTTCCTGCTTGATTCGGAATCTAATATCGACGCTGAAAGTGAACGAATGGACGGCATGCTGGAAGCGGGTGATGGACAATGATTAGCGCCATTATTGAGTCGTCGATACGCCATCGGGGTGCGGTGTTGGGCCTGGCATTGTTAACCCTGGTTTTTGGCCTGTTTGCGATTAAAAATACAGCCGTGGATGCTATCCCCGATCTTTCCGATGTCCAGGTTATTATCAAAACGTCTTTTCACGGCCAGGCACCCCAGGTGGTAGAAGACCAGGTGACCTATCCCCTGAGCACTGCCATGTTGGCGGTGCCGAAAGCGACAACGGTGCGAGGTTACTCTTTTTTTGGTGATTCCTACGTCTATATTATTTTTGAAGAAGGCACCGATATTTACTGGGCCCGCTCGCGGGTACTGGAATACCTGAGCCAGGTGGCCAGCCAGTTACCCGAAGGGGTTGAGCCGGCGATTGGTCCCGATGCCAGTGGTGTTGGCTGGGTTTATCAATACGCCCTGGTGGATCGAAACGGCCAGCATAACCTGGCGGAATTGCGCACCTTGCAGGACTGGTTTCTGAAGTTCGAATTGCAAACAGTGCCGGGGGTGTCGGAAATTGCCACAGTGGGCGGTATGGTCAAGCAATACCAGGTGGTGGTGGATCCCAATAAATTGCGCGCATTTAATATTCCGCTGGAGCATATTCGCCTGGCTATTCAGCGCGCCAATCAGGAGACGGGCGCCTCGGTGGTTGAGATGGCTGAAGCCGAATATATGGTGCGAGCCAGCGGTTACCTGAAATCGATTGATGATATCCGCAAAGTCCCATTGGGCCTGAGTGATAGCGGTACACCGATGTTACTGGGTGATATCGCTGATGTCAGCGAAGGTCCGCAGATGCGTCGCGGTATTGCCGAACTCAATGGTGAAGGTGAGGTAGTGGGCGGCATTGTGGTAATGCGCTATGGCGAAAATGCGCAAAGTACTATTGCCGGGGTGAAAAAAAAGCTCAAGTTATTGAGCCAGAGTTTGCCCGAGGGTGTTGAAGTGGTCGAGGTATACGATCGCTCCCGACTGATATCGGCGGCGGTGAACAATCTGTACCAGAAATTAGGCCAGGAATTGCTGGTGGTGGCACTGGTATGTGCTTTGTTCCTGTTTCACTTTCGGTCTTCGCTGGTGGTTATTATCAGTCTGCCGGTTGGAGTGATTTGTGCTTTTATTATTATGTACTTACAGGGTATTACCGCCAATATTATGTCTCTGGGGGGTATTGCTATTGCCATCGGTGCGATGGTAGATGGCGCCATCGTGATGATTGAGAATGTCCATAAGCACTTTGAGAAAACGCCGGTAACGCCGGCTAATCGCTGGCAGATTATTACCGAGTCGGCGACAGAGGTGGGTAAGCCATTATTTTTCTCACTGTTAATTATTACCGTAAGTTTTATTCCTGTATTTGCCCTGCAGGCCCAGGAAGGCAAGCTGTTTGCACCGCTCGCTTATACCAAAACTTATGCGATGGCGGCTTCGGCCGGTCTGACGATTACGCTGGTGCCTGTGTTGATGGGTTATTGTATTCGCGGGCGTATTATTCCTGAGCAGAGCAACCCGATGAATCGTTCGCTGGTGGCGATTTACCAGCCGTTGATCCATGCGGTGCTGGCTTATCCTAAAACCACGGTGCTGTTTTCCCTGCTGGCGATGTTCAGTGCGGTGTTACCACTGCGTGAAATTGGCAGTGAGTTTATGCCACCACTGGATGAAGGTGACCTGATGTACATGCCGACGACTTACGCCGGTCTTTCAATCGGTAAAGCGCGCCAGCTATTGCAGCAGACAGATAAATTACTGGCCACTGTGCCCGAGGTGGATACGGTGTTTGGGAAAATTGGTCGAGCGGAAACCGCCACTGATCCGGCGCCGCTGACCATGGTGGAAACGATTATCCAGTTTAAACCGCGCGCAGAGTGGCGACCAGGGTTAACGCGTGCCCAGTTGCGTGAGGAACTCGATTCCCTGTTACAGTTTCCCGGCCTGGCTAATAGTTGGGTGATGCCAATAAAAACGCGTATCGATATGTTGGCTACGGGGATAAAAACCCCGGTGGGTATCAAGGTTGCCGGGCCGGATATGGCTGAAATTGAAAAAATCGGCAAACAGCTGGAGGCGTTATTGCCACAGATTGAGGGTACGGCCACGGTCTACTCTGAACGTGTGGCCGGTGGCCGCTATATCAAAGTGGATATCGATCGAGTTAAAGCGGCGCGCTATGGTTTGAATATCGCCGATGTACAACAGGTAATCAATACAGCGATAGGCGGCAGCAATGTCACTGAAACGGTGGAAGGGCTTGAACGTTTCCCGGTGAACTTACGCTATCCGCAACGATACCGTGATTCTCTGGAACAACTGAAGTTATTGCCCGTGGTGACGCCATCGGGCGGTCGTATTGCCCTGGCCGATGTCGCCCGCGTTTATGTCGATGAGGGGCCGCCCTCAATAAAAAGTGAGAACGCGCGCCTTAATGGCTGGACCTATATCACCATTGAAGGCCGTGATCTTGGTTCCTATGTTGCCGAGGCACAGCAGCGGGTAGCAGCGCAGTTACAACTGCCGCCGGGTTATTCGATTACCTGGGCTGGGCAGTATGAATACATGGAGCGCGCCAAGGAAAAGCTGGCGGTAGTGATGCCGTTAACGCTGGCAATCATTGTGTTGCTGTTATACCTGAATTTTAAGTGCCTGGATGACGTGTTTATTATCTTACTGACCTTGCCCCTGGCCTTGGTGGGAGGGCTTTGGTTTATGGCCTGGTTGCAGTACGAGTTCTCTGTGGCGGTAATGGTAGGGTTTATTGCCCTGGCCGGAGTGTCTGTCGAAATCGGTGTGTTGATGCTGGCCTATCTTCACCAGGCATGGAACCAGCGACTTGCCAGTAGTATTCCCCCGACTCGCAGTGACTTGCGTGAGGCAGTAATGCAGGGAGCGGGCTTGAGGGTGCGGGCGATAATGATGACGGTGCTGGCAACGATAATTGGCTTACTACCGATTATGTTTGGTGACGGGGCGGGATCTGAAGTGATGCAGCGCATTGCCGGGCCGATGATTGGCGGTATGGTGACGGCGGTAGTGCTGTCCCTGTTGGTGCTGCCTGCTGTTTTTTACCTATGGTATGGCCGGCGATTGGCAGAGAATGAATAAAGAGAGGCCGCAAGTCTGGCAATCCAATAATTCATCTGCTAGTTTCAATCTCCCTGAAATAGTTTGATTGACGAATGATGCAAAAAAGACGCTGTTGGTTATTACTGTGCTGTATTTGGCTCTGTGGCTGTTCCGACCCTGACCCTGATTCAGGTTCCGGCCCTGAGGAGCTTGCTACGCCGCTAGGCAGTGAAGCACTTTATGTGGGGGATATGGATGAGCTGTCAGCGCACGGTGTTATTCGCTTATTGGCGCCGCAGTTGGATGCGATGCAGGGCTTGCCCCGTGCCGGCTTATCTATCGCCACTTATCAAAACCTGGCGGAAGCGTTTGTGCGTGCGCAGGGGCTTGAGCCGGTGTGGGTTTACGTCGATAGCTATGCCTCCCTGTTACCCGCCCTGAATGAGGGGCGGGGCGATATTGTGGTGACCAATTTGTCGGTGACCGACAATCGACAAGAGCAGGCTGCTTTTTCCCAGGCCTTGAAAGTCGTCGATGAAGTACTGGTGAGTCGTGTTGTTATTGATGAATCGACTGATCTTAATGATCTGGCGATTGCGGTTCCCCAGGGCACTGCCTACGAAGAAACCCTGACCAATCTTGCACAGCAATACCCTTATATGGGGATTATCCTTGAGGACACTGAAACGACCCCCCGCGATATGCTGCGAATGGTGGCGGAGGAACGTCATCCGGCAACGCTGATCGATAGAGATACCCTGCAATTAATGTTGGCGGATTTTCCGGATTTAAAAGTCGGGCCGGTATTGTATGAAAATCGAAAAATTGCCTGGGCTAGCAGGGTACAAAGCCCGAATTTACGAGCCAGGCTTACCGAGTTTCTTGTTGCCCAGTATATTACCGAGGATTTGAGCCAACAAAAGCACCGCGACTGGCCTGAGATACAGGCAAAAAAAGTTCTGCGGATGCTGACCTTGAATAATCCTGCCAGTTATTTTCTTTGGCGGGGCGAGTTGATGGGGTTTGATTACGACCTGGTGCATAGATTCGCTGAGAAAAATGATTTGTATTTGTCAGTGATTGTTAAGGATGATATCGATAGTTTATTTCGAGCATTAAAAAATGGAGAGGGGGATATTGTTTCAGCATCGATTACGGTGACGCAGGAGAGAGAAGCTATCGGTGTAGTTTTTTCTGATCCCTATCTTTATGTGACCGAGCAATTACTGGGATTAAGTGGCAAGACGCCGCTGAAATCACTGCTGGCATTGGCGGGAACTAAAATTGTTGTTAATCCACAGACCAGTTTCTGGAATACCTTGCAAACTCTTAAGTCTGAAGTCCCCTTTGAACTGGTTGCCAGGTCCGATGCCAGTACAGAAGAGCTCATTGAACGGGTGGCTGAGGGGGAATATGATTTCACCATCGCCGATAGTCACCTGGCTTTAATGGAGAAATCCTATCGTGATAATATCGATACCTATTGGGATTTGACACCGAAAAGCCCTGTTGCCTGGGGCTTAAGGCCAGATCAACCGGCCTTATTAGCGCAGTTGAATAAGTACATTAAAGCAACGCGTGATGGCCTCTTTTACAATGTTTCTTATGAGAAGTACTTTGAGTTGCCAAGAAAAATCAAACTGTATAATAAATACCGGATAACTGCGCAGGCCAGTCTCTCTCCCTACGATGATATTGTGAAGCGCCATGCCAAGGAGAAAAATTTTGACTGGCGGCTGCTCGTTTCGCAAATGTACCAGGAAAGTCAGTTTAACCCCAAGGCGCGATCCTTTGCCGGCGCGCGGGGTTTAATGCAAGTTATGCCTCGTACCGGCAGGGAGATGGGCTATAAGAATTTGTATGACCCTGAAAACAATATCGCTGCCGGTGTGGACTACCTGTATTGGTTGCAGGAACGCTTTCCGGGTAATATACCGATTGATGAACGTATTTACTTTACCCTGGCAGCTTATAATGCCGGTACCGGACATGTGCGAGATGCACGTATTCTTGCCGAACAGTTAGGTAAGGATCCCAATCGATGGTTTGGCAATGTGGATGAAGCCATGTTGTTATTGTCAAAACCAAAATATGCGCGCAAGGCGAATTTTGGCTATGTACGAGGCACTGAGCCGGTGAACTATGTAAAGGACATTCGCCACCGCTATAACGCTTATTTAATGGTTCAATGATACGGCTAGGGTGTTGGCTACTATGCGGAAACTTACTATGGAATATGCATTGATTCGCTATCGTCGACTTCGATGTTATTTTATCTTATTGCTACTCTGTTCCTCCTTGCCGCTCAGCGCTTTTGCCCAGTGGTATGAACAAAGCCGGGAAATGATGGGAACCCGAATTCATATCGAGTTGTGGTCGGAAAATGCCGCGGATGCCGAACAGACCATGATGCTTGGCATGGATGAAATCGAGCGGATTGATAAGCTGATGAATCCGCTCAATGAGCACAGTGAATTGTATCGGATTAATCAGTTGGCGACTGATAAACCGATAAAAATTTCGAAGGAACTGTACTGGATTATTAACAAGTCACTGTATTTTTCACAAATCAGTCACGGCGCTTTTGATATCAGTTTTTCCTCCGCCGGGCGCTATTATGATTATCGGGCAGGGCTGGCTCCCTCGCCTGAACAGCTGGAAAAACTAAAAGGAAGTATTAATTATCACGCAATTAAACTTGATCAGGCCAATAGCACTGTTTTCCTGGCCCAATCCGGCATGCACCTGGACCTGGGTGGTATCGCCAAGGGTTATGCAGTCGATCGGGCAGTAAGCTTGTTAGAGAAAAGAGCGGTGTCATCGGCAATCGTTACTGCAGGAGGCGATAGTCGTATTATCGGCGGTCGTGGTGACAGGCCCTGGTATATTGGCATTAAACATCCAAGAAAAGATCAGGGGCATGCGGTGATGCTGCCGCTGGTGGATACAGCGATTTCAACTTCTGGCGATTATGAACGCTATTTTATTGAGGACGGGGTGCGCTATCACCATATTCTCAGCCCGAAAACCGCTGCATCGGTGAGTCATGTCCAGAGTGTCAGTGTGCTGGCTACCAAGGCCGTGGATAGCGATGCCTTATCCACTACTGTTTTTATTCTCGGAGTCGAAAAGGGTCTTGCGCTGGTGAATGGTCTTGATGGCATTGATGCGATTATTATTGATGCCGAGGGCAAGTTACATTACTCCGCCGATTTACTGCTATCTCAGTAAGGCGTAGCTAATACCAGAGCGTAAAAAATAATTTGACGACATCGGCATCAAACTCATACAGCTTTTCGTGACCGGGCCCTGCCGAGCTGTCTCTCAAATCGCGAAAATTACTGTAGTCAAAGTAAATTCTATCCCACTGGAGGCTGATTGAACTTCTGTCCATAAAGCGGTTTTTATAGGGCAGCATATAGCTGACACCAAGGCCTATGGTATGGCTGGTAAAAGCACTTAATTCCTTGTCTCTCGCCCGATAGTCTTTAGGGTCCTGGGACGGCGAGGTAAAAAGGTCATTGTAAAAATCTGCATTGTCCTGATCATAGTAACGATAGGAAATGTCAAAAATCCAGTTGCGCTTAAAGGTATGCGTATAGGCGACTTTTGCCGTGATAGCATTAATGTTCCAGTCATCGCTGAAGTAGCGAAACTCGGTGAGAAGGGATGCCCTGTGATCGAGATAGTACATGAGCCGGATAGCGGCGGCATCGCTGGTTCTGGTGTTCGGGTAGACTTCGTAGCCGGTCAGCGGGACGCTGGGGTCGGCAGGATTATCATAACGGTACACGCGGTAGGGGTTGTTAAGATAACCTTCATCTGTGATCAGGTTATAGGTGAGTCCAAGAATCATTTTTGGTGTGATAATTTGGCTCAGGGTGATGTTGTAATTATTTCTGTCTACATTTTCTGAGAAATCACTGTCGTGATTGCGCTTAACGGTGTCATCGCCACGGGAGTAGCCAAAGCTTATATTGCTAAGGTCGCCAAAAAAATCCTGACTGATACCGACAAACCAGGTGTCTGCGGTGTAATCACTTTCATCGCTGTAGGTATAGCCTGCGCTAACAATGCTTTTTTCATAAAGATAATCGGCACTGATGCTGTATTCGGTGCGTTGTTCATTGTAGCCATTGGGGCTGGCACCCAGTGTTACCACATCGATAGAAGCACTGCTAATGTCATCAACATAGTAATTGCCGATAACAGAGACTTTATCAATAAAATTTTTCCTGACCAGGATAGATGGGCCGTCAATGGTTACGCCACCGCCATCGTAGCGGTGGTACATCGCATCAGCGCGCTCTTCGGGCAGTACTGCGCTCCAGGCTAATCCAGCGATGAACAGCAGGCAGGGTGCGAGGAGCAGTCGCTGGAAATTAGTTGCAGCCACAACCGCCCCCACTACCGCCTTCTGCACCGCGGGAAGCTTCCCGGGCCTGGTAAACATGGTGCATATAATTACTGGCGACCGGATCACGATTGAAGCTCATGATTGGGTCGGCCAGGTTTTGCCGCTCATAAGGTTTAACCCAGGGTTGCAGGCCGCAGCCAGAAAGGCTAAGCAACAGCAGCATAAAAGTGATAGTTTTCACTGCGGTTACTCTCTTATCAGCAGTTTGATTTGTTTAACATATTCGTCTTCATAACCGGGTTTATAGCCTCGATGAATAAAGCGGACTTTTCCGTCCCTGTCGACAATGACGGTGGTGGGCATGGCATCGATTTGGTAAAGTTCGCTGACACTGCTGCTGCTATCAAAGAGTATCGGGAAAGACAGCGGTGTGCTGGCTAAAACCTTGTCGGCCATGGCTCTGTCTTTGTCGATATTGATACCAAAAATGGTAAAGCCAAGCTTCTGGTACTTTTGGTACAGGGCTTCAAGTTCAGGCATTTCTGCACGGCAAGGGCCGCACCAGGAGGCCCAAAAATTAATCAGTACCACATCGCCACGGTGCTCACTGAGTCGCAGATTCTTGCCGCTATTACTTTTTAAGGTAAAGTTTGCGGCCTCGCTGTTGATTTCGGTAGCAAAACCCAGCGTTGGAAAAATTAGCTGTGAACATAACAACAAGCTAAGAGTGAAAATTTTATTCATTTTTGTACTCCAGTGGCGGTCATGTTGTTAAAAGAAAAATGACACGCCTGTGGTCAATTCAATATTATTTGTGGTGCTGTCCTGGCCAAAGCTGTCTCGGTCAAAAATATGATCACGAACATCTATGCGCCAGGCAAACCAGTCATTTAACATCAGTCGATAGCCTGCACCCAGACTTACGGTAAACCAGTTGTCGCCAAGAAAGTTGGTATTGCCCGCGCCCCCAATAAAGTAAAAGTCAGATTTGAAGGCGTATTTATCTGCAATGAATATCTCACCGGGGAAAATATTCCAGCCGATACTGAAGTTATAATAAGAGTAATCACGGTCGCTATCATTGAACAGGGGCGGTCCGCCGCTTATTTCTTCATAACTGGTGAGGTCGCCTTCTGACTCGCCATAGCTGGCTTCAACAAAAATATCTTCGGTAAAGTGATAGCCTAATCTGGCGCCGTAAACCACTTCGCTATCAAAATCCTCAATGCTGATAATGCCGATAAAGGCGCCAATCTCAAAGTCACCGCTGTCAATTTTATCAACGCTCACTTCTCGCCTTTCGATATCGGGTTCAATCACCTGTACAGCTTGCTCAGCAGCGGTAACGGAGGTTACCAGCGCCAGGCTCGTACTTGCTGTAATTAATAAAATACGCTTAAGCCAATTTTCCATTCGTCTACTTCTTCATCATCATCGCGGTTGGTTAATATAATATGGTTTTTATACTGCAGTCTGAGCAGGAACCTGTCATCAAGATAAATTCTCAGGCCGGCGCCAACATTGGCGGTGTTCTCGCTTCGATCTTTGGTCGCTACCAGGTTGGATCGGCTGTTAGTGTCGATAATGCCTCCGCCAATGGTAAAAAATGGTGACACCCGCCATTGGGGGAATAGCTGGTGAACAATACTGACCGAAGCTGCGTGTCCGTCTGAATGATCACCGTAGATATTTGACAGGGCTACTTCCATCGACAAGTTTCGGGTGAAATGATAACCCGCGTATACACTCATCACATCCGATCCATCGAAGTCGCCTACCATAAAACCACTTTCCCATTTTCGGTTGATAAAGCTTTCTTTATCGGGTGCCTTGATATTGACCAGTTCGTTGCTGGAATCCAGTGTAAGACCAAGGTCGTTAATGCTGACCCAGCCCTCAATGTTTTTTTCTGTACGAACTTTATACCAGCTGGTTTTTTGCTTGAGTACTAATAAAGTTTCACCGCGCTCTGCTATATAAAAAACGGGATAACCACGCCCGGGTGAGGTGTGTATTTCAATATAGGCCTCGGCAACGGTGACGCGGGCGTAAAGTTCCTCTGCATAAGCTGGACGATGCAATGCCAATAGCACCAGCAGTGCAATAACCAGCATGGTCATCAATTGTCTACTTTTGAAGCCGAGGGCTTTATGATGCAGCATGAAACAATAAAACCTTATGATCGGGTCAGGGTGCCAGTCTCGGGTCAAAAGGGTTGTTGTAATATTGTGCGCCAATATCCAGCCATTCAGAAATCAACCGCAATTCGCTATCACTGAGCATGCCGCGATGATCGATGCTGTTCATCGTTGCGGTAACGGCTGTGCCGCCGTCTTCGCTACAATTTCCCGGTAAAGCCGGTGCGGGGTTGGGCCCGCAGTTGCCACCATTAAAACAATTAAAAAAGCGGCTGCTATTATTGGCGCCGCTGACGCTCATGGTGGCTTGCACCGATACTGTGCTCGTAAAATTCAAAGGATTTCCCTGGGCGTCCACATCGCTACACTCTCTTTGCCGGTTTGCCAGTGTGTTAGCGGTATTAAGCCATTGTTCATCATCAGCATTCAGTAATTCCCGGTATGAGCGATAATGGTCACTATTGATGTCCGAGGGTTCAGAGCCCAGCTCCAGTTGCCCCGGAGGAACCACCGTGTCCGATTGCGTGCTGTGGCAGCCAATACAGCTGTCAATTAACGTGCCGCTGCCATCATCAACGCCGGTACGAATTCTCTCCCAAATGGGTTGGATATGATCAATGTAGTTGATCACTATTCGGCTGTCGAGTGCGGGATCAAGGTTGTCGACGATAATGGCTCGCTCATCGGCAATATCAGTCCATGCCGGGTCATAACTATAATCGAGGCTCATATCCGGGACGGTGAGGGCATCGCTCCACTCATCGCGGTAAGTTAGCTGTAAAGACAGGTCACGGCCTATCCGGTTTTCCGCGCAATCGGGGCGTCGGAGGCCAAAGACTTTGGCCATTGTTTGACCGATTTCTGTACCGCAGAAAACAGCGGTGTCCATATTGCTGAAGCCGAGTGCGCCACTGGGCAGGCTGATCGCTCCGGGGTTGGATGATGTTGGCATGGAGTCCTGGCGGCCATGGGGTTGCTCGCTGTTGCCGGTATGGCAGCCGGTACAATGGACGATTTCTCCTGCCGACACTTGTAACCAGAAATCATGACGTTCGCTAATTCTGCGGCCATTGATATCCAGCACGCTAATCATCAAGGGTGTGTTGGCCGGTACGCGGACGGCTACCGACCCATCCGCTTCAATAAGCGTATAGCCGATAATTTCACGCATGGACTGTGCTGCGCTGACACCAAAGGCAGAGTTAGGGACATCAAATATGTCGTTGTCGGGAATGGGTACCGGTTTCACTACACGTAAAAAGCGCGCGATACGGTTGCTGTGGGCACTGGAACCCATTACCGATTGTTGGGCAATACCCAAAATAGAGTTATCAACACCGTCAAAATCATAAACGCTGTCAATGATTAACGCGCCCTTATCACTGAGCGCCAGTTCGCTATTAAAGGACGCAATGTCATCCAATAATCTGGGGTAGGCCCTTGGTTCACCGGCGACTATCTCGCTAATGGCAAAACCCTCTTCAGCTAATACTACCGGTAATTGTGTGCCCTCGGCGGGGTCGTAAATCCATGCGCCGTAGAGTGGCGGCGCGATCAATGCATCGACGGGCCCCAGTGTGCAGGGTACAAAATTGTCATCATTATCGATCACCCGGCAGGGGCTCCAGCTCAATAGCATGCGATTGCTGCCGTCTTGTAGCGGATAGAAGGAAGCGTATTGGCCACCAGCAGAAATCTCCCCGTCAGTGCGGATGTCCGCAGTGTTGAGGGTCTGGTGACCTGTTCCTCCCAATCCCTGTTGATTCCAGGTGGGCTGGTCAAATTCCACATAATTATCACTGTCAATAATGACGATGTTGCCACCGAGGGTGGCTGACTGGAAGGGTTTAATCAGCGACATTAATCGACCGTCATTAAGTTCACGCGTCTGGCTGAATTCGGCATTGCTGCCGTCACTGCCTATGGCTCGGGAATGGTGACCGTAAACCAGCGACAGGCCTCGACCTGAGGGATTGATTTTATAAAGGCTTAAATGATTGTTGCCCGGGCTGTTATTCCAGCGACTAAAAACAATTTCACCCGAAGCGAGGGTGACCGGATCGAGGTCGTGACTCTGGTTAAAGGAAATTTGTTTAAACACTTCCGCACCCAGTGAGGGATCATAAATATGTAAAACAGCAGCGGGGCCTTGCCTGTTTTCGGTCAGTCCTGCATAGATTTGTGCCCGACCGTCGTTAAGTTGCTTGCCTGCTGTTGCCACTTGACGGGTGGAGCTCAAGACAATTCTGTCATCGGTTAAAAAGTGCGGGGCAATATCCTGGCCGCCACCGTGGTCAATACCTTCATTGCGTTTCACCCGTGAAGTGATCAAGTAGTTGGCTTCCCGGCTATCGAAATCAAATAGCCAGATGTTCCAGCTGGTAAATTCCAGGTTGGCGTTGACCGGTTCCGGTACAACCCTGGCTGCAAAAATTAATCGCTTGCCATCAAAAGAGCTTTCAAGATCCTTGATGTCGATGGCCAGTTGTTCAGTTGAGGTTCCCTCTTCAGCGGCAACAATGGATAAAATTTGCTCTGTGACATTAATTTCATTGGCGCTGATTTCTGAACGACTGCGGATGTAGAGCTGCGCGCCCGGGTTAAAAGCCAGTGGGTTTCTTAGGTCTGGCGCGTCTTCATCTGCTGCGGGGATTGGACGTTTAATATAGGCAATAGGGATATCGAGTACGCCGGGATCTGAGCCCTGGCTGCCGGCGTTGAGGGTAATATTGTCGCCGCCCTCGCTGGTACATGCTGTGAGCAAAATAAAGCAACAGGCGATTAGCGAAAAGCGGGAGCAGGGTGGCGGCGCTCTATATAGCGTAAAAAGTATTTTTTTGATCAAAATGAAACCTATTGGTATATACATTAAAACCGGGTTGTTTAGTACACAGTTTATATGCCCTGTGTTTTTCGACATAGATAAATGCCGTCAAAGTTGTCTTGATTGTGCTGGAGATCACACTTCATCTTGTTGTGGCTGGCTAGAATAGACAAATCATATAAAAAAACAGGCAATTGAACGATTTCTAGGCTGTACTGTGTCTATTAACTTATGCGGTCCGAATAAAATCAGCAATTGCTTGTGGTGAATGAAAAAAAATTATGAGAATTTTTATCACTGTTATCTTTTTGGCTTTGTTAACTGTAAGCAGCAGTTTGTTTGCTGATTCTCGTGAACAGGCAAAGCGAATACATGATCGCCTGACTGGGTCGCCGCCCACGGTCGCCATGCTCGATGCAATGGAGAATGCGATTGCGGTACAGAATGATCCGGCTTTAGCCGCCAGCTATGCTATTGATGGTGCGCCGGGCATTGCTGCTAATGGTCACTTTTATACTACTGTGCTGAAAAACTGGGTGACGCCCTGGACCAATGAAGCACAGGATCCTTTCGTTCCGCTCAATGATTACAGCGCAACAGTGATCGGAATGGTCAGGGAGGATACTGATTTCAGGGAGTTGCTTTCCGGGAATATAATTTATACCGGTAATGTCAGTGGCATCCCCGCTTATTCACGCAGTAACAATAATCACTATCAATACCTTGAGGCTTCGGGTGCTAATCTGGGGGACAGCGCGGTACTTGTTCAAGGTGTGCAAAGCAGTGTGACAGGAATTCCTGCCAATGCGGTAGCGGGTGTCATGACCACACGCGCTGCGGGCCGGGCTTATTTTGTCGACGGCACCAATCGTGCCATGTTCAGGTTTACTTTATTAAATCACTGGTGCATGGATCTGGAGCAACTTAAGGACACACATCTGCCCACCGATCGTATTCGCCAGGATATATCACGCAGTCCGGGGGGCGACAGCACTCTATTTCTTAATCAATGCGTGGGTTGCCATAGTGGCATGGATCCGATGGCACAGGCGTTTGCTTATTATGAATTTTCCTACCCATCGGAAGATCAACGGCCGGGGCTGACAGAGGATGAGCGAAAAGATATTGGTGAAGTGGTTTACACCGATGCGGTGGTACAGCCCAAGTATCATATCAATGAAAATAACTTTCCTTACGGTTATGTGACGCCCAATGATCACTGGACAAATTACTGGCGGCTCGGTGATAACAGCGGCAAAGTGGGTTGGTTAAATCCCGCCTCTAATTCCGGCAGTGTGGATCTTGCTATTAATGATGCCTACGCAGAGGGGGATGGTGCTGCTTCGCTCGGTACGGAGTTGGCCAATACAGAAGCATTTGCTCATTGCCAGGTAAAGAAAGTGTTCAGGGCGGTTTGTTTGCGTGAGCCCATGGGTTCAGAAAAAGCTGATTTTGATCTCTTTGTGGCCAATTTTAAAGTGGGCTACCAACTAAAAAGTGTTTTTGCAGAGGTGGCCGGATATTGCTCCGACCACTTGAAATAGGAGTTGTGGGATGAAGTTACCTGGTTTTCAAACCCTGCCTATCGTTTTCTATACGGTACTTTTACTGTTGCAAGCCTGTAGTGGCGGCAGTGGTGGCGGTAGTAGCGATCGTGATCCCAATGTGGCGCAAAGTGCTGGTTCTGGCCAATTTGCCTATACCGGGCCGGCACCGGCCAGTGATGAAATCCAGAGCTTTAAAATTTCTTTTTACGATAATCTTGTCGATAGCGGCCGCTGTGGTGATTGTCACACCTCGGGCGGCGCGGGCAGTACGCCGTTTGTTGACAGGGAGGATGTTAATTTTGCCTGGCAGCAGGCCAGCACACTGGTTGATTTGCAGGATCCGGTTAATTCAATCGTAGTGCAGCGGGTTGCCAGTGGGCATCATTGCTGGTTGGGTGCGGACCAGACTGCGAGCTGTGCTGCTACGGTCACCGCCTATATTGAACGCTGGGCCAATGGCTCGACACAATCCATTGCTGAAGTTCAATTACTGCCGCGAAACGCGATAAGTCCTTCTGGCTCAAAGACAATGCCGGCTACTTTTACCGATGCACAGGCTTTGGGCGTTGACCTGACAGCGACGGATGAATTAATGGATTTACTCAGCCAGTATTGTTCTGGCTGCCACAGCGATATTGCTGCCACGGCACAATCCCCTTATTTTGCCAGCAGTGATACCGATATTGCTTATCAGGGCCTCAGTGGAAAAATCGATTTGATCGACCCATCGAACTCTCGCCTGGTGTTGCGGTTACGCAACGACTCACATAATTGCTGGGATGATTGTGACAGCAATGCCCTGGAAATGGAGCTCGCAATTAGTCGCTTTAGCAGTAACATCGCAATCACTGATGTCGATAGTGCGCTGGTGATCAGCATGGCACAGGTGTTAGAGAATGATGGCATTATTGCCAGCATTGGTGGTCGCTATGAAAGTGACATGGTGGCCAAGTGGGAATTTCGCGAAGGTAAGGGGAGCACCGTGGCTGATACCAGTGGGGTTCAGCCCGAGATGCCGTTAACCTTGTCTGGCGAGTATGACTGGTTAAGCAGTTGGGGCGTTCGCTTTATCAACGCTAAAGCCCAGGGTGGTGTGGCCGCCAGTGGCAAACTGTATGACTTGATCAGCGCCACAGGTGAATACACGATTGAGGCCTGGATAGCACCGAATAATGTCACCCAGGAAGATGCCTGGATTGCCGGTTACGCTGGCAGTGCAAGCAGCAGGAATTTCCTGCTCAGTCAGACGCTGTATAACTATGAGCTGTATAACCGTAGCAGTGCTACCGAAGATAATGGCGGTGGCAATCCGGCATTATCAACGGCGGATGACGATGAGCAGGTACAGGCAACGCTTCAGCATGTGGTTGTTACTTTCGATCCGGTACAGGGCCGTCGTATTTATGTAAATGGTATCTACACCGGCGATAATGATGGCGCTGGTGGTGGCTTGATTAATGGTTGGAATGAATCCTTTGCGCTAGTGTTGGGTAATACACCGGGATACACTTTTCCCTGGGCCGGCACTATGCGCATGGCGGCTATCTATAATCGCAAGCTCACTGCAGAACAGATTCAGCAAAACTTTGATGTCGGCGTGGGACAGAAGTACTTCCTGATGTTCAGTGTTTCCGAGTTGCTGGATCAGGAAAATGTCTGTCACATTATTGAGGCCGATATGTCCCGTAGCAATTATTGTTATGTGGTCTACGAAGTCAGCCAGTTTGACGATAGCAGTTATCTGTTTGATGCACCGTTTTTTGTCAATATTAATCCAGTTGAGGTTAATCTGCGTTTCGACCTGCAGGGTATTAGTCTGGGAATTAACGGAAAGTTAGTCGATCAGGGGCAGGGCTTCCTCAATATCAATACCGTGGTTGATAGTGAGCAATTTGTTTCGCAAGGGCAGCTGTTGTCTACCATGGGCAGTATTATTCCGCTTGAAAATGGTTCGGCGCAGGACATGTTCTTCCTGGCTTTTGAAAACATCGATGGGAAAGTTGATACGACCACGGATAGCCCGGTAAATGGCTTTGATTATACTTTGACAGGCGTCGTTTCTGCCGACCTTGCGATCCGCACATTTGATCAGATCAATGACAGCTTTTCGGCGGTGACGGGTGTGCCGAGTACTACGCCAGCGGTTGCGGCGACCTATCAGCTTATTCGCAGGCAGTTACCTTCCGTGACCGACTTCCAGGCTTATATGTCCTCTCACCACATGGCAGCTACGCAATTGGCGGCGGTCTATTGTGATGCCCTGGCGAAGAATACGTCGCTGCGCTCTGCGGCGGATATGTTTTCCGACTTTGATTTTTCTCAAGCAGTCGGCGCGGTCACGGATAATGACTGGAGCACTAAAATTATATTTCCCTTGATTGATAAGGCGATGAATACGGGTTTGCAATCACAGCCAAGCCGGCCGCTGGACGGCAATAGCAGTGATGGCTTGGCTGATCGTGGCGATTTACAACAGTTATTGCTGGCGTTAATTAATGACCCGGGAGATAACAAGCCCTATGTTTATAATTCACTAACAGGTGTGTATGACCCCGGCCCCGATGGTACTCGGGATGGGCTCAAGTATTGTGATCCGGCATACCCCTGCCCAGGCACAACAGACGTGGTCAAGGCGGTTTGTACCGCCGTGCTGGCCAGTGGTGCAGTACATATTCAGTGAGCGACAATGATTGAACTGACAATGATTGAGGTATGGCAACATGGCTAAACGGAGCAAATTTCATCGGCTGGATCAGCCCTTGAAACACCCGGATCATCGGCGCCCGGTTACGCGGCGTGATTTTCTGGGCCAGGGCTTTCGTGCGGGAACGGCGACCTTGCTGGGAACGTCTATGTTGGGTTTGATGGGTGCAGAAAAAGCCCATGCGATTTCCGATGACTTACTTGATTTTTTTGATAGCCGATCGAGTTGTGATTTATCGAATATCTCCGGGCGTAAAATTCCGTTTATTTGTTTTGACCTTGCCGGTGGCGCGAATATTTCCGGCTCCAATGTCATTGTTGGTGGTCCGGGAGGACAACGGGATTTTCTCACTACGGCAGGCTATAGCAAACTGGGTTTACCCGCAGATATTATCCCCTCGAATAACAATATGGCTTCTGATTCAGGGGATTTTACCGATGATTCCCTGGGTTTGTTATTTCATACTGAAAGCGCGATGCTGGCAGGGATACAAGAAAAAACCTCCATTGCTACCCGTAATTTAACCAATGGTGCAGTGATTCCTTCGCGATCTGATAACGATACCGGAAACAACCCCCATAACCCTATGTACGGAATTTACCGAGCCGGTGTCAGGGGGCAAATTCTGCAACTGATCGGTTCTGAAAATACCCTTTCCGGTGGTAACTCGATGGCGCCGGCGATGATGATTGACCCGGAAATACGTCCGACAAAAATTGATCGGCCTGGCGATGCCAGCGGCCTTGTCGATGTAGGTGATCTTAAGCAATTATTACAAAATCCCAACGATGTCGTATCGGTGATGGAAACGATAAAGCGTATCAGTGACTTTAAATTGAATCTGGTTAATACCAGAATGACGCCAACAGCGGAAGATAGGCGGCTTAAAGAGCGCCTGAGCTGCGAATATTTGCGCAGTGCCGATACCCTTGAGCGATTCTCTGACCCGGGTGCGCTTGACCCCGCCAGCGACGCAGACATTGTTGGGGCGAGTGGTATTTTTAGCCAGACGGAATTTGATCGTGACAGTGAATTCAGGAAAACCGCCTCCGTAATGAAGTTGGCTATTGATGGCCTGGCGGGTGCCGGCACCATTGAAATGGGCGGCTTTGATTATCATACCGGTGATCGACGTACCGGAGAGGAAAGGGATTTACGCGCTGGACGTTGTATCGGTGCGTGTCTGGATTACGCCAGGCGGAAGGGCAGTCCGCTAATGATCTATGTTTTCAGTGATGGCTCAGTGGCCAGTAATGGCATGATTGAAACGGTTAATGGGGTAGAAAAGGGTGTGTGGACGGGTGATAACTCTTCAACAGGCGCTTCCTTCTTCCTGGTGTTTGATCCACTTCAGCAGCCGTCCCTGTTGGATACGGGCTCCGGGGATGACCCCTTGTTACACCAACAAATTGGTTGGATGCGTTCCGATGCTTCGGTTGAAACAGCGGCAACACCGGCTGCAAACAATGTCAATTTATTAGTTGAAACAGTGATATTAAACTATATGGCTTTACACGGTGAAGAGGGTCAGTTTGCCAGTACGGGTTTTTTCCCCGGTCATGGCCTGGGCTCGGTGGCTAATCGCCAGCGTTATACGGCGTTTAACCAACTGGCCAGTATTTCTGGTGGTATTATCACTTCTTGATAAGAATAAGCTATATTAAGTAATACGCCTGAATTAGGCCTATGTTTATAGTTATACGGTGTATCAATCTATTGTCTGAGGGGCTCCAGAGCATGAGATTAAGGGAATTAATAACCGCAGCTAAGCCTGCGGTTTCTCTGCTTTTAGGCTTGCTGTTTTTTCTAGCGGCCAGCGCCCCGGTCAGGGCGGCGGAGAATGAGCAGCAATTACTGGGAACACAAATACAGGATTTAAAGCAGCAAGTTCTTGAACTCAATAAAGACCTGTTTATCCTTGAAGAAGAGTTGCTGTACCCTAGCAATACCCAATTGGCGGTATTCCTGTCCTTGGATATTGGTTATTTTTTCGCCCTGGACGCGGTCAAGCTAACCCTGGATGGCGAGCTGGTGACGCACTATCTTTATACTGACAGGCAGCTGGATGCCCTGGTGCGTGGAGGTGTCCAACGACTGTATATTGCTAATATCAAAAAAGGTGAGCATGAGATAGTGGCGGTATTTACCGGGCGCGGGCCACAGGGAAGAGATTATCGCCGCGCAGGTTCAGTTACCTTTGAAAAGACATCAGAGGCTAAGTACCTGGAGCTGAAAATCATGGACTCAAAGGCTAACAAGCAGCCGGAGTTTGTGATTAAGCAGTGGTGATGTGATGTTGAAAAAAGTTCTTTTTCAGCCGGTTTTTCCTTTCCTTGTTTTACTGTCCCTCTTGAGCAGTGGTGTATTGTTCAGCGCAAAATGTTTTTCAAAACCTGAATCGGTACAGGATTTGCGTTACGGGGTCGTGCTCTACCATTTCTACCAGCAAAGTTATTTCAATGCGCTGACCGAATTGATGGCGGCACAGCAATTGGCTGAGCTGCCAAATCATGCAGAAAACGCTGAATTATTACAAGGTGGGATGAGCCTGTCATATGGCCTGGATGGCATGGCCGAAGATATTTTTACCCGTATATTGTCAGAACCTGTAGAGGGCATAGATCGCACCACAGCCTGGTTTTACCTGGCAAAACTGGAATACCAGCGCGGTGATACAGAGCGGGCTAAATCAGCCTTGGAAAAAATTGAAGGCCAGACTTCGGGCATTCTGGCCGAGCAGGCTGATTACATGAAAGCCAGGATATTATTGGCAAGTGGTGATGTCGATGCGGCCAACCAGCGTATAGCACAGCTACCGATAACATCGGTTTGGCTGCCGTATTATTACTATAATCTCGGTGTGGTTGAGACAGCCAGGGGAGACTGGCAGGCAGGCATTAATGCCTTTAAGCAATTACAGCAATTACCTATTACTAACACGGAAGAGAAAGCCTTGCGTGACCGCGCTTATACCGCTTCGGGCTTTGCCTATATGGCTGGAGGCGAGTTAGACAAGGCCAGGAAGGACTTTAGCCAGGTTCGAATAGACAGTCCCCTGGTTGACAGAGCCCTGTTGGGTTATGGCTGGGCCGCCGCACAACAGAATGATTACCAGGCTGCCCTGAGCCCCTGGCGCCAGCTTAGCGAACATTCATTGCTCTATCCCAGTGTTCAGGAAAGCCTGCTGGCAATCCCCTATGCCTATGAAACGCTGGGTTCACCGGTTAATGCGCTGCATGAGTACCAGAAAGCCGTGCAACTTTACCAGCGTGAAATTAGTCGTATTGATTCGGCGATTACGGTATTCAATACTGATAATCTTGATCAGCTATTTGATTTTTCCGCACTGGATATTGATGAGTGGCTGGTCGGCGGCGAGATACTCCCGATTAATGAGCAGGCACCTTATTTGGCCCAATTAATTGCCAGCCATAAATTTCAGCAAGCAATAAAAAATCTACGGGATTTAACCCGTATGGCGCGTTATTTACAACAGGCCAGCCAGCGTCTTGAGGTGCTTACCGCTGTTGATCTGGAACAGCAGCAATTGTGGCAGGCTGTTATCAGTGATACAGAATTACAATCCTTTCAACGCCGACAAGCAGCATTACTGGCTACCCGTACTGAATTGGCGGCAGAATTGGCTGAAGCGGTAAGCGAAAATACCGGTGAACGGCTGGCGAGTGAAGAGCAAAAATCGCTGGCAGCGCTGCTCAATCGTGCAGAAAAAAGACTTGATCGACTTGGCGCTGTTGGTGAGGAAGTGATTGGACAGCGAGCACGCATAGGCCTTTATCGTGGCATGCTGGCCTGGGACAATAATGAAAGCTATGCCGATGGTATCTGGCAGCATAAAAAGCAATTAAAGGAAGTGGTTGAGCTCAATGAACAGAGCCAACTTGCCTTGCAGCAGGTGGAGCAGGCTATTGGTAATCGCCAGCAATCTGCTTTCACACCGAGAATAAAAATGACGGCGGATCGCGTTGCTCGGTATCAATCCCGGGTCAACACTACCCTGGCCGCCTCAGAGCTTAATATCCGTTCGCTGGCTATCGCTGAACTGGAAAATCAGCAGCGACGCTTAACGCATTATTTGGCCCAGGCTAAACTGGCAATCGCCCGCCTGTATGATCGCGGCAGTATTGAGGTCATACAATGAGGTATGGGCTGCTGCTGACATTGCTAGTCTTATCGGCTTGTGCATTTCAGGATTCTGCTGGTAGAGAAAAAACCCTGGCTGAACTTGAGCCGGTACGACTCCCGGAACAAGAGCAGCAACTGCCATCGGTGAGCCTTGATGAGCTGTCGGCCATTTATGCGGAAGTGTTAGTCATCAATGATGATCCGGCGACACAATTAAAAGTACAGCATCGCATGGCCGATATCGAAATGTATCGTGCCGAAGAAGGTTCGGGGCAACAGGCAGCTGATGAGGCCTTGTTTACTTCGGCAATTGTTGCCTATGAAACCTTGCTTAGGGATAATCCTGACGGGGCGAATAATGATCAGTTGTTGTATCAATTGTCTAAAGCCTACGATCTAAACGGTGACCCTGATAAGGCCCTGTTAGCTCTTGAACAGTTGAGTGCCAGATACAAGGATTCTCCCCATTATGCTGAGGCGGAATTCAGGAAAGCTGAAAGTTACTTTAGCGCAGGAGACTATCGGGCAGCAGAGCAGGCCTATGCCAATGTTGTGGCGCTGGGTGGGGAGGGGGCGTACTACCAAAATGCACTGTACATGCACGGCTGGTCACAATTTAAACTGGGCAGTTATCGCGCTTCTATAAAGTCCTTCACCGGCATCCTCGACCTGCTAGTACCAGAAGACAATAATCTTGATTCACTGGATAGGGGGCAGCGAGAAATAGCCGATGATAGCTTGCGGGTTCTCGCGGTGGTGTTTTCCTATGAGCAGGGTGTTGATACGATTCCTGCTGTTTACCAGACACTGGGGGAGAGGCATTACAGCCCCCTGTTGTATTCAGCGTTGGCCGAGCTTTATCTCTCCCAGGAGCGTTATCGAGATAGCGCAGAAACCTTTAAAGCGTATGCGAAAAGGTATCCACATGCTTTCGATGCGCATAACTTTCATTACCGGGCAATTAAAGTCTATGAAAAAGGCGGTTTTTCCACGGAGGTCATTGCCGAAAAAGAAAGCTATGTCAGTTTTTACAGTGTAAACGGCAGTTATTGGCTAATGCTTGACGATAGCAGCAGGGAGCGCTTAAGTGTTGAGCTCAAACAGTATTTGAAAGAACTCGCCAGTTATTACCATGCCCTGGCGCAGGAAAACGCGTCATCTAAAGACGCGGAGGCGAATAAGCAGGCCATCGCCCAATACGCACTGGCAGGAAATTACTATCAGTCTTACATCGACAGTTTTCCGGATGACCCCGATCGGGTTGAGATGATTTTCCTGATGGCTGAAAGTCGTCTTGAGGCGCATGAATATCGATCCGCCATTGATGCCTATGAACGAGTCGCCTACCTGCATAGCCAATACGCTAAGGCGGCCGATGCCGGGTACTCGGCGATTACGGCTTATGATTTTTTGCTCACCGGCGCAGAGGAGGAAGATCAGTGGATTAAACGGGAGAAAATCGCCAGTGAATTACAGTTTGCTAAAGTGTTTTCCAGTGATAAGCGGGCGCCGCTGGTGATAGCCAATGCCTCTGAATCATTGTTTGAATTGTCCGAGTACCAGCAAGCTTCTGCCGCGGCAGAGCAATTAACCCGGTGGCAGCCTCGGCTTGCTGACACGGCGTTGATATCAGCCTGGCTAGTGATCGGCCACAGTCAATTTGAAATGGGTGACTACTTGCGAGCAGAAAATGCCTATCAACAGGCCTTGCTGACAATGGCTTCAAAAGACCGCCGACGTGATGACACGATTGAGTCACTGGCGGCCAGTATTTACCGTCAGGGTGAAATGGCTTTGGCGGATGGTCAAACCCGTGCCGCTGCCGCTCAGTTTGAACGGGTGGTGCTGGTAGCGCCTGATTCCAGTATTAGAGTCAATGCCCAGTATGATGCGGCTAAAAATTATATGGCCGTAGGTGATTGGTCAAAAGCCGTCACCATACTTTCAGATTTTGAAGCGCGTTACCCTGATAACAGCTTAACCGCTGGTATTGCTGCGTCGCTGGTTGTTGCCTATGAGGCGATGGGACGATGGGATGCGGCGGCGGCTGAACTGGATGGCATTTCAAAGAAAGAAACCGACCCTGAAAAAAAACGCCAATCCTTGTATTTATCAGCGGAATATTATCAAAAAGCGGGTGACCAGCAGCAGGCGATTAGTCATTATCGTGATTATGCCCATAGCTACCCCGAACCATTTCCCGTGGCCATGGAGGCTATGAATCATTTGAATGAGCTCTATTTAGCCACGGGTGAAAGCGAAAAACGCCGATACTGGCTCAATAAAATGATTATCAGTGATCGAGCTGCAGCGGGCGAGGGCACTGACCGCTCAGCTTATCTGGCTGCGATGTCGTCTGCAGTATTTTCCGATGATGCCTACCAGGATTTTCAGCGTATTAAGCTGTCTCATCCCTTAAAAAAGTCCCTGAAAAATAAACAGGCCGCCATGAAGAAAGTATTGGCTGCTTACCAGAAGACCAATGCTTATGGTGTCCTGGAGTTTTCTACCCTGGCAACATTTAGAATTGGCGAAGTCTATGCTCAATTGTCCCGGGACTTGATTGCCTCTGAACGACCTGAAAATCTGGATGAACTGGCGCTGGAGCAATACGAAGTTTTACTGGAGGAACAGGCCTATCCCTTTGAAGAAAAAGCGATTGCCATTCATGAGACGAATGCCAGGCGAACCTATGAGGGTATTTATGACCAATGGATTAAGAGCAGTTTAGCTTCGCTGGCTATATTATTGCCTGTTCGATACAACAAAATTGAGAATGCGATTAACTACAGTAATGAGATTTACTAGCATGCTTGCCAGAAAATTTATTTTATATAGCTTTATCGGATACCTGTCATTGCTGACGGCTTGCAGCAGTCATGCTCCCGTTAGCAGTGAGGCCGAAATAGCTACAGCAGAAAATCCTTATGCAAAAGATCGCCCAACAGTGGATGCCGCTGCCCTGGCTCGTTTTGACGCGGCTAATCAAGCAGTAGAAAAACAGCAATGGCAGCAGGCGGAAAAACATTTGCGCTGGTTGCTTGATAGTTATCCAGAACTATCGGGCCCTTATCTCGATCTTGCGCTGCTCTACAAAGCGACTGGAAATACCGATATGGCATCGTTTTATTTTGCCAAAGCGATAGATGTTAACCCGAATAATCTTGCTGCCTATAACCAGTTAGGTATTTTTATGAGAGAGCAGGGATTGTTTGAACAGGCAGAAGCCATTTACATTAAATCCCTGTCGATTTGGGATGCGTACCCTGAAACACACAGAAACATAGGTGTGCTCTATGATTTATATTTGGGCGATCAGGAAGCAGCATTAAGGCATTACACTAAATACCAGCAATTAACTTCCGGCTCAGATAAATTAGTGGCGGGATGGATTATTGATTTGGAAAGACAGCTTGCAAGCGCGGCGCAGGAGAATAGATAATGGTTCGCTTAATCCTCGCTGCGTTGATCATGCTGTTGCCACTTGAACTTGTCTCCCAGGAGGCCGTGGTGGTATTGAGAAGTACTGTTAAAGGTAACCAGGAGCAGCCCAAAGTGATGTATATCGTTCCGTGGCAGCGACCGGGTGACAATAGCCTGGAATATCAACCTATGGAGAGCCTGGTCAATGAATTGTTTACGCCGGTTGACCGGGGCGAGTTTGTTCGAGAACTGCACTATCGTGAGCGTTTGAGCATACAAAAACAGCCAGAAGTGACAAAATGATAAGCAGTTGGCAACTTTTAAGCAGATTCATTTATGAATTCTGTGTTTATGAGTAAAGCCGCTATGATTAATGGATCAAAGCAGCGTTAATGAAAAACTGGTTTTTATTGACACAAGGCATTAATACCTAAGGTGTATTTCATGGAAATGTATAACGTAATCGTCCGGTTTTTCCAGAATGGGGGGGCATTTATGTACCCCATTGCCATCGTGCTGGTAGTGGGTGTGGCAATCGCAATAGAGCGCTGGCTGGTACTGACCTCGGCCAAGGTGGCCAATCGTCGAGCCTTTGATACGATTATGGCGTTACTGAAAAAAAAGGACTACAAATCGCTTGTCGCCGAAGCCCGAAAATCAAAAGTGCCGATGTACCGAATTGTTGCCGCTGGCGTAGTCAGGTTCTCTAATGGTAGCCGCCGCGAAGAAGTTGAATATGCTATGGAGGAGGGTGTAATGGAAGCACTGCCACCCTTGGAAAAACGAACCCAATACCTGGCAACCCTGGCTAATATTGCCACCTTATTAGGATTGCTCGGGACGATTATTGGCTTAATAGCCGCTTTTACCGCTGTAGCCAATGCGGCGCCTTCAGAAAAAGCTACGATGTTATCGAGTAGTATTTCTGTAGCGATGAACACTACCGCCTTTGGCTTGATTTCGGCAATTCCGTTATTGTTATTTCATGCGGTTTTACAAACAAAAACAATTGAGATAGTGGATAGTTTTGAAATGGCTGGTGTCAAGGTGATGAATAGCCTTACCGACGCGGCTTCCCGCAGTAAAACCCGAGAGACAGATAAACAGTAAGCAGGGTTTTAGTCATGAAAAAAATACGTCGCGATAGAACCCATGAGGCAGAGCTGGATATTACTGCCTTTATGAACCTGATGATTGTATTGGTGCCGGTATTGTTGTTAGGCATGGTTTTTTCACAAATAAGCGTTATTGAGGTTAAGTTGCCAGATGGCCTGACCGTCGACAATGCTAATAATGCCGATAAGCAAATAGAATTGTTGATTTTAGAAGATCAGTTGAGGGTTAATTTCCCGCAGGGAATATTACTAAAAAAAATCCTGCCGACAGATGAGGGTGAGCAGGATTTCGAAACGCTCAGCCTGGTGTTACAGGAGGTGAAGCGCAAGTTGCGTGAAAAAGGCATTGAAAAAAATGCCATAACTATTCTCTCTGAGCAGGATACCGACTACCAGACGATTATAAGTGCTATGGATACGGTGCGGTCTTTTAAAGCCATAGTGGCTGCCTCTGTAGTTGATGCGGCTTTATTCCCGGAAATATCCTTTGGTGATGCCCCGGTTGGAACAGGGAGGGCGCAATGAAAACATCTCTCCGCTCTCGCCGTATGGCCAGAAGTCATCGTAAGTTAAAGCAGAGTGGCAAGCTTAACCTGGTCTCATTGATGGATATATTTACTATTCTGGTTTTCTTCCTGATGGTTAATAGCGGTGATGTGGAAGTTTTACAATCAGACAAGAATATTACCCTGCCAGATTCTGTTTCAGAACAGAAGCCGGAAATGACACTGACAATAAAAATAAGCACAGAGGATATTGTGGTGCAGGGCCGTCAGGTAACAACGGTGACATCGGCCTTGTCGCAGCAAGGTAATAATATTGCCCTGTTGAGAAAGGAACTGGATTACCAGACTGCACGCAGACCGGAGTTGACTGAGTTGGAGAAAAAGAACGGTCGTTCAGTTATCATAATGGGTGATCAAAAAATGTCCTATAAACTGCTTAAACGGATTATGACCACCTGTGCGGAAACGGATTATCGAAATATTTCCCTGGCGGTGAACAACCCAGTAAATCCCCCCACTGAAACTGTTCCTCAGCAGAGTGAAGGTTAATCGGTGACGGTACTTATTTATAAACCCGATTTGGACCTGCCCTGGTCTCCGCTTAATGCGGACGATGCTCGTTTTAATCGCATCCTACGAAATTTATTCATCGGTTTTGTTATTTTTGCCCTGCTAATGCCTTTTCTTCCGGTAGAAGAAATCAGCCGCGAGCAACAAGAGGCTTTGCCGCCCCACCTGGCTCGGGTCATCATGGAGAAAAAGGAGTTGCCCAAGCCCGTAGTGGTACCGCCTAAGCCCAAACCAAAACCTGTCGAAAAGGAAAAGGTGGTAGAGAAAGAAAAGCCCAAGCCAAAGCCAAAGGTGGAGCCTAAAAAACAGGATGCCATCCAGCAGGCACAGGAAAAGGCGGCGGTTTCCGGTGTGCTGGCTTTTCAGGACGATTTGGCCGATATGCGCGATAGCCTGGATGTGGATGCGCTCGCCAGTACCGATGTAACGCGTTCCGATGCTGAGGCGGTGACGGTTGAGCGCGCTATTATAACCGGTGGTGCAGCGCGCAGCGGCAGTACCGGAATAAAAACCTCCAGGCTAAGCCGTGACACGGGTGGGCAGGCATTGTCGGCTCGTGAAACAACCCGGGTGGAGAGCCCCGTGGTGTCTTCGGCTAACACGGCTGCAGAGGGTAATTCAGCCAGTCTTGGCGGGCGTAGTGATGAATCAATTCGTCGGGTGATGGATAAAAATAAAGGTGCGATTTTTACTATTTATAATCGTGCCCTGCGTAAGGATCCCAGCCTACAGGGCAAGCTGGTTTTTGAAATGGTCATCGAGCCATCGGGACAAATTTCTGTAGTGAAGTTACTTTCCAGTGAACTCGCTGATGAAGCGCTATCCAGGAAAATATTATCTCGTATTCGCCTGATTCGTTTTGCCGCAGCAGATGTTATTACTACCCGGGTGAATTACTCGTTTGATTTCCTGCCTTATTGAGTCTTAAACCAGCTGCTATTATAGCCTTGGGCTTTGTTGCTGTTATTTTCCTGGTTCTCTCCTCGGCTCTCTCCTCGGTTCTCTCATGGTAACAAACTCCTCGGCAGCGGTGGGGTGGATGCCGATGGTGCTGTCAAAGAGCGCCTTGGTGGCGCCAGCCTTCATGGCAATCGCCATGCCCTGAATGATTTCGCCGGCATCATCGCCCAGCATATGAATGCCGACAACACGATCAGAGGCGTCATCGACAATTAATTTCATATAGGTTTTTTCTTCACTGCCGCCAATAGTGTGTTTTAAAGCTCGAAATTGTGATTCAAAAACGCTGATGTTAGCGTATTGTTGCCGGGCTTCTTCTTCTGTGAGTCCGCAAGTGCCGATATTGGGCTGGCAAAAAACGGCAGTGGGAATGGTGTTGTGATCTACCAGGGTAGGTTCATTGTTAAACCAGGTTTTGGCAAAGGCCATTCCTTCAGCCAGGGCGATGGGTGTTAAATCCATGCCGTTGGTGATATCACCCATGGCAAAAATACTGCTTTCGCTGGTTTGAAAGTATTCGTCGACTTTAATGTTGCCATTGTCGTTGAGTTCAACCTTAAGCTGGTCAAAACCAAGATCCTGTAAATGAGCCTTGCGACCGGTTGCATAAAGTACGCAGTCAGTCGTTATTGAAGAACCGTCATCCAGTATCACTTGCAGGCTGTTATCGGCTTGTTTTTCAATGCGCTTGACGTTGCTATTGAAGCGTAAGTCAACGCCTGACTTGGCTATTTCTTCTGCGGCAAATTTACGGATATCCTGATCAAACCCGCGCAGGAATAATGGGCCGCGATAAATTTGGGTGGTTTTTGTTCCCAGGCCATTAAAAATACCGGCAAATTCAACTGCAATATAACCGCCGCCGACAATCAATAGTCGTTTGGGGAATTCTGCCAGATCGAATATTTCATTGGAGCTTATGGCAAATTCCTTACCTGGAATGTCAGGAATATAAGGCCAGCTTCCCGTGGCAATAATGATTTTTTCTGCCGTATAGTGTTTATCACCGACAGTCACAGTATGGGCATCGAGAAAACGAGCGCGACCATTGATAATGGTGACACCGGCGTTGTTAAGCATGTTGTCATAGATGCCGTTGAGTCTGGAGATCTCAGTAATTTTATTGTCGCGCAGGGTCGACCAGTCAAAATGATATTGCTCTGGACTCCAGCCAAAGCCTCTGGAATTTTGAAAGGCTGCGGAAAATTGTGAGGCATAAACATAGAGTTTTTTTGGTACGCAACCGACGTTGACACAGGTGCCGCCCATGTAGCGGTCTTCAGCTACCGCCACCCTTGCGCCATAGGATGCCGCCATGCGACTTGCCCTGACGCCTGCCGAACCTGCGCCAATAACAAAAAGATCAAAGTCATAATTACTCATGAAAACTCCTGCTAATACCTTTTGATGGGGCGTGATTATTCACTATCAAGACCGGTAACAATAACCCGGGCATTTTTTGCAAATTCCTCTTCTTCGGTAGCACCAGTGAGCATCTCATTAACATCAAAGGGCACAGTGACACCTTTTTGACAGGCAGGTCGCTGTTCAATGGTGGCGGCCCAGCGCTGTAGTTGCTCAAACTCATCTGTTTCAACGCCCGACCAAAAAGCGGTGCGAACCCAGCACCAGTTGGCTATGTCGGCGATGCTGAAATCACCGGCGAGGAATTCATGTTCAGCCAGATGTTTATCCAGTACCGTGAACAGGCGTTTGACTTCATTCTGGTAGCGATCGATGGCCGGTTGGATTTTTTCGGGGAAATAACGGTGGAATACATTGGCCTGGCCCATCATAGGTCCAACACCGGCCATTTGGAACATTAGCCATTGAATGACTTGAGAGCGCCCTTTGATATCGCCGGGTAGCAACTGGCCGGTTTTTTCTGCCAGGTAAATCAGGATGGCACCGGATTCAAAAATGACAAAGTTATCCTCTTCACGATCTACGATGGTGGGGATTTTTCCATTCGGGTTGAGTGCGCGAAAGTCTGCGCTGTCCTGATCGCCCTCAAGAATATTGATTTGATGGACTTCATAGGGGAGCGCCAGTTCTTCCAGCGCCACAGAGGCTTTCCAGCCATTAGGTGTAGGTGATGTGTACAGATCAATCATGCTGACTCCGGGTTATTTAAATAATCTTCCAGCCACCATAGACGATCCTGGCCCCAGGCACTGTTGCCGTCGATGTGAAAAGAGGGTACACCCCAAAGTCCCCGATCGTAAAGAGCCTGGCGATTCTTTTCTGACCATTCACGCCAGCCATCGTCTGCAAGCGCCTGCTGGCATTGCCGCCAGTCCAGTCCTGCACGAGCAGTCACTTTTTTCAAGCCCTTCATGCTGGCGATATCGATACCTTCAGACCAGACAGCCTGGCACAGCGATAACAGGTATTCCCTGGTTTTATTTTTTTGCTCAGCCAGGGGATAAATTGCCAGCGCATGTTCAACGCCTTTGCCGACCGGGTCGGCTATTTTTCCAAAAGGGATAAGCCATTGCTCAGCTTCTCGTTTGGCATCCAGCAGGATATAAAATCGCTTGTTTTTGGGGACGGCCAAGCCGCGCATCACCATCGGTAAAACAGGGAGAATATTCAATGTGCAGCCATAGAAATCTGCCAGTGCAAACAGGCGTGGCAGTGCAATATAGGAGTAGGGGCTGCGAAAGGAAAAGTAGCAATCGATAGTTTTTCCGCTGGCAGAGTTTCTTTTTCCAGTCAGCCAGTTTTCGTTGGCAAGAGCGTAATGAGTACTTCCTGTCAGTCGCTGCTCGAGGTGATAGAGCCGATCGAGCCCCCAGTAATGCTCGCCGGCATAGTTAATCAGGGCGGTGAGGTAAATGCCCTGCCTGCACATCGACCGCTGGTTTTCATCCAGCTGTTGTTGCAGAGCTTGTTCTTCTGATGGCGCTACTGAAGGCGGCAGGGACTCTTTTGCTATCCACATTGAACGGTATAGCGCTGCGATGGCTGGCCAGGGCTTTTCATTTGTCGCCGCCTTACAGAGTGCAAGATTGGCCTCGCCACGGTAATGTTCTGGCGGCTGGAGGCGAAAGCGTGTGGCCAGCCGTTTCGCATCAAGCAAGGCATACTGCGATAACTTCTCCGGTTCAGGATAGTATTGACGGGGTAATTCCCTGACCACGATCGGTTTCAGCTGCAGCCCGGTATCCAGGCAGAATTTTTCCAGCACTTGTGACAACAGGTAACAGTAGGGGTCATCTGCTCGCAGATAGCATGTTCCGGTTAAGGGTGTGCCAGCTCGCTGAAGCTTTTTTTCCTCGCGCCGATGTTTACACTGGCGCCGTTGGGGGCTGGTAAACCATTGTGCAAAGTATGCT
>JAUXHA010000117.1 GCA_030621845.1 Spongiibacteraceae bacterium | reverse complement strand
ATAGATGCCTACAACGTCAATACAAGTACCGGATAAGCTCAAGAATCCCTGGCTCGATAAACTCTGGCTTTATCTGTTTGATGGCGATGCGGGGGGCTTGATGAGCCCGGGACAGATTCGCCGGGAGCACCGCAACCGCAAGGAAGTACGACGTGCAGAAATGGTCGCCATTATGGAGGCCGAAGAAGAAATTAACGCTATTCACAAGGGGCTTAAGGCCATCGATGAGGCGGGGAATTTAATTGATACTCCCAGGCCTGAGCAAGTTACCACTCACCAGATCATTGAAAATACGGCGGTTGAACAAAACCTGGATATTGGCCTGGACACTGCCGGCAGCATGCTTAAATCGGTAGTCAGGGAAGTTGGCGTTCGGGATTTGGAGCGTTCACTCAATATACGGCGCATTGCCATTCAAGCCGAAACAGAAATACTGCAATCCCCGCAGGTGATGGTGAGTAGCAAACCGATAAGCCCGGAGTGGCTCAGGCAGTGGCGGGAACAGTGTCAGGATGTCTTTAATCAACAGCAGCAATCACTCTGGGCAAGAATACTCGTTCGCGAAATTGCCCAGCCGGGAACCTATGCTATCGGTGTATTGAGCGCACTTCGCCAGCTCAATAGTACGGATCTTGATTCTACCCGGATTGTTGCCAAGTATTCACTGGGTGATTTTATTTATAATGCCAGCGGCAGTTATTTTCAAGAGGACTACCATACCCAGCTGTTTTATACGTTGGAAGATATCGGTTTAATTAGCGGCGGCATGGAAGATGGGCAACAAAAAACTTTCAGTAGCCAGTCGCCTGAGCGGTTTTATCTGTTATTGCTTTCACACAATAAGGGACTTGAGATTACTGCGGATGAGCATACAAAAAATTTGTCGCTGCCGGTGATAAAGCTGACGCGAATCGGCAGGCAGCTGATTGGTTTGTTTGCGGGCGAAGCTGATATGGCTTATCTGTTTGACCTGGCCAGGGCGATTAAAGCTCAGGGCTTTGCGGTGACGCTGGGTGACTGGGATGGCGAAGCGGGCGCCCGAGGAAATTTCACCGGTAAACTGGCACTGTAATTATTTCAATGCTGATGCTGCCCGACATGGCCACTATGGGCTGAGCTGCTATGCCCCACGACAGTGACCACGCCATAAACGCCAAAAGCAATAATCATTAAACCGGCGACAGTGCGAACCGCTCGCCGTTGCAAGTGGCTTCGCAGTTGTTGTGCAAACAGGCCGGTTGCCAGCATGGCGGGCAGGGTACCAAGCCCAAAGGCCAGCATTAAACTGGCGCTATCCAGCCAGTTAGCCGCCGTTGCGGTCCAGAGCAGGGTAGTGTATATCAAACCGCAGGGAAGCCATCCCCAGAGCATCCCTAGAGCCATTGCCTGGCTTACACGTTCAACCGGTAACAGTTGACGCCCCCAGGGTTGAATGTGTTTCCAGACTTTGTGTCCAATGGCTTCGATACGAGCCAGTCCCAGCCACCAGTTGGCCAGGTAGAGCCCCATTACAATCAATAACAGGTTGGCAGTGACACGCAATACCGTCGCAGCCGGTAACCATTGCGCCTGCATCCAGCCCATAACCAGGCCACTGAGCCCTCCCATTAAGGTATAGCTGCTGATGCGACCAAAATTATAGGCGAGCAATTTCTGGTAGCGGCCATTGTTAACACTGAGACCAAAAGCGCTGCTAATGCCGCCACACATACCAATACAGTGAATGCCGCCCATTAGTCCCAGCAGTAGTGCACCAAGCAGTGTCGCGGATTCATTCATCGTGTTTATGTTTGGTCGCGGGCTTGTCATCATCAAATAAAATACGGAAGGCCTCTTTATCAAGGTCATCGTACTGCCCGTTGTCGATAGCCCACAGGTAAGCCCATATCGCCAAGCCACAAAATACCAGCGCTACAGGAATTAAAATAAATAAACTGTCCATTATCGTCTCGACCTACTGGAGTTTGGATAAACGCAAGGTATTCAGTATAACAAGCAGTGAGCTTGCTGACATACCTACCGCTGCCAGGTAGGGGGGGATAAATCCGCAGGCGGCGAAGGGTAACGCGATGGCATTATAGCCCAGTGCCCAGATGATATTTTCACGGATAATACGCCGGGTTTTAGTCGAGTGATTTATCAGCGTACTGACGACTTGCAGGTTATCCGCAAGCAGCAGGGCATCTGCTTGAATCCGGGTTAAGTCACTGGCATTATTCATCGCAACGGAAATAGTCGCTGCGGCCAGTACCGGCATATCATTAATGCCATCGCCGACCATCATTACACGCTTACCCTGATCAATAAGCTGTTCAATCCGCTGCAGTTTTTGCTCGGGTGAAAGCCCTTTTGAAAAGGTTTTAATACCCAGCGTATTGGCTATTTCAGCCACTGCCGCCGAGCTGTCACCGCTGAGAATACTGACCGCAACACCCTGTTTTTTCAGGGCGTCCACGGTGGCCAGTGCGGAGGGTCGCAATTCATCATACAGGGAAAAGCAGGCCAGCCATTGCTGCTCATCGCACAGGTACACAGTGAGCTGATTGGACGACTGCGGGGTAAAGGTGGGCAGGGGGTTACTATTCCACCGTTGGCAGTAAGCCAGGGAGCCGATACGATATCGGCTGTTGTTGACAACACCTTCTATGCCGTTTCCTGTGCTGATGTTGCTCTCGGAGGCCATGGCAATGACTTGTCCCTGCTGCTGGAAGGCTTTGGCAATAGGGTGTTCAGATACCGCCTCCAGTGCCGCGGCAATAACAAGACACTCTGCTGGCACCAGCTTGCCAAGCATCACGCTACTGGCAATGGAAAGTTTTCCCAGCGTTAAGGTGCCGGTTTTATCGAAAATAACCTGGTCAATAGTAGCGGCCTGTTCCAGTACATGGCTGCTGCTGTTTAACAGGCCGATGGTGCGCATGGTATTGTTACTGATGGCCATGGCCGCGGGCGTGGCCAGGGAGAGTGCGCAGGGGCAGCTGACCACGAGCATTGCCAGCATGATTGGCAACACCATGCTGCTATCCTGGTAATACCAGTAGCCGCCGCTTATCACTGTCGCCAGTAACACTACCGCGATAAAATATTGCGCGGTTTGATCGGCCATTCGGGCAATGCGCGGTTTATCTTCCCTGGCTCGGGTCATCAGTTCCTGGACGATTGAAAGACTGGCCTGCTGCCCGGTAGCCGCTACGTTAATAATTAAATGACCGTCGCCGTTAATGGTTCCGGCCATCACTGCGTCGTCGAGTTGTTTGTTTACCGGCAGAAATTCTCCGGTAAAGGCCGCCTCATTGACAGCGCTGCGACCTTCAATCACGAAGCCGTCCGCGGCAATGATCTCACCGGGCTCAATCAATAATCGATCACCTGTTTGTACGTCGTCCAGCGCCAGCAATTCATATTGGCGCTGACCATCACTGTCCAGTAACCGTTTACATAACTTGGGCAATAATGACTGCCTGACACCGGTTAACTGTTTGTTGCGCGATCGCATTTCGAGATAGCGAGCCAATAATAAAAAGAAAATAAACATGGCAATGGAATCAAAGTAGACCGCACTGGCAGGATGCCAGGTGCCCCAGACACTGCCGATATAGGCGCCACCAAGCGCAATAGCGACGGGGACATCCATGTTCAGCGACAGGTTTTTAAGGCTGCGCCAGGCGCCGGTAAAAAACACCTGGCCTGAATAAAGTAAAACCACTGAGGCCACTAATAGACTGAAGACCCTGAGCAGTTGTTTTAAGGTTTCACTGATGCCCTGGAAATCTCCTGCATAGAGCGCAATGGCAAACATGCCCACTTGCATCATGCCAATGCCCGCCACACCCAGCCGTCGCAATGCGAGTTTGCTTTCGCGTTTAAAAATTTCGTCCTGTTGTTCGGGGGAATAGGGGTGAGCTTGATAACCAATCTGGTGGATGGCGGTAAAGATGTCACTGAGCCTGGTGGCGCTGCTATCCCAGTCAATCGTTGCCGTGTGATGGTTAAAGTTAATCGTAGCGGCGGTGACTCCGGGCAGTGATTGCAAGGTGTTTTCGAGTAACCAGATACAAGCGGCGCAATGAATGCCTTCAATAATCAAGGTGGAGCACCGCTGTTGTGCACTGATGTCGCGGGTGAAGGTGGCTTGTATGGTGGCTTTGTCGAGATGCTGGTAATGCACGGTTTCCGGCGAGGGGCGTTGAGCTGCACTACTGCGGTAGTGGTAATAATTATCCAGGCCGTGCGCGTGGATAGCTTCACAAACCGCTTTACAGGCAAAACAACACAGCGGCTGTTGTTGTTGCTCAATAACAGTAAAGCAGGGAGCGGCCCCCTTGATCGGCAGCTCGCAGTGAAAGCAATTTGTTGCAGAGATCCTAGTCACTGCCAGTGCTACCCAGCACGAGATGATTACTGCGGGATAAATCAATTTCTCCGCGAAGACGCCAGCGGCTGTCGGTGGTTGATTGTACCGGAGAGAGGTGAATATACCAGCGTGTTTTTTCCAGTGTCAGCGCTTGCTGTTGATAATGATTGGGCGCTGTTTTTTGCAGTGGCAGTTGGAAATCGAGCGCAGGATTGAACGGGTGTATAAATGAAAGCATCATTACCGCGACAGGCGCATCCCCGAGCTGGTTAAACTGGGCGCTTATGCGATTAGTCACGAGGTCAAAATCGAGCTTAACGGTGATGCCCATTGCTACCGCCAGTTGATCCTGGTGCAAGTACTGGTTAATAGCCAGTCCGTCTTTATAGTACTCCTGCTTCACCAGTGAAGGCGGGTTGCTAAAGGCTATATACAGGGTGACAACCCCGCCAATCACGGCGCTGCCAGGGAGCAGGATTAAAAACCATGGCCAAAATTGCTTATACCATGAGCGTGGAAGCGTATTCTGATTCATATTATTTTACCGGCCCAGGCCCTAGAAAGCGGCTTTCATGCTCGGCTACCAGGGGCGGCGTGGAGGTGCTTTTCACCTTGAAGATAATCACATTGTTGGCTGCAAGCAGTCTGGAACGCGGCACATTTAGGCGAAGTGGAAGCTCGGCGATTTCACCCGGATGTAATGATATGACCTTGTTGTTATTGATTGTCAGGCCATCAAGTCCGGAGACCGCCAACACATAAGCCTGTTCGCGGGTATCCATATTTAATATTTTTACAGTGTAGGTATTTTCGATCATATTGTTGGGTTTTTCAACGTAGAGCTGGCCGCGATCACGTATAACGTCCAGCTCAAGCGGCACCCGAGACAGTAAGACATATAAGAACAAGGCAACAAAAATACTGATGGCAATACCGTAAGCAATCACTTTGGGTCGGATGATTTTTTCGGGTTTACCCTGTAATTTATTCTCAGTGGTATAACTGATTAAATTGGGCGCGTAATCCATTTTTTTCATAATGGAGTTACAGGCATCAATACACAGTGCGCAGCCAATGCACTCATATTGCAGGCCGTCGCGAATATCAATGCCGGTGGGGCAGACCTGTACACAAAGCTGGCAGTCTATGCAGTCCCCCAGGCCCTTTGTGGCCGGGTCGATAGTTCGTTTGCGTGAGCCGCGCTGTTCACCCCGGGTCGGATCATAGGAGACTATCAGCGTATTGTGATCAAACATCGCTGCTTGAAAGCGCGCGTAGGGGCACATATACATACAGACTTGCTCACGCATCCAGCCGGCATTGATATAAGTAGCCAGAGTGAAAAAAGCCACCCAGAATATTGCCCAGGGGTGCCAGTCAAGGCTAAAAAATTGAAAGCCCAGTTCCTTCACCGGTATAAAATAACCGACGAAGGTGAAACCGGTGTAAAAACCCACCGCCAGCCAGAGAGCGTGTTTGAGACTTTTGCGGATAGCTTTTGACGCCGTCCAGGGACTGGCATCCAGTTTAATACGCTGGTTTCTACTGCCTTCGGTTTTCTGTTCAATCCACATGAATATACTGGTCCAGACGGTTTGAGGGCAGCTATAGCCACACCAGACACGTCCGAACAGCGTAGTAAAAAAGAACAGGCAGAAGGCGGCGATGACCAGAATCCAGGCCAGCAAAATCAGGTCCTGGGGCCAGAAGGTTAAACCGAGAATATGGAATTGGCGAGCGGGCAGATCAAATAGCACAGCCTGTCGATCACCCCAGCTAAACCAGGGCAATAAAAAATAACCGGCCAACAATGGCCAGCCAGTGAACATGCGAATACGCTGGAAAAAACCTTCTATCTGGCGGGTGTAGATTTTCTCCCGCTTTTGGTAAAGATCCAGCTCTGCCACTTCAGCGGGGGCAATGCTATCCAACTCAACTACAGGGATTTGCTCACTTTCATTTTGCATTCAATACCGCCTTAATGGATTACTGGCCTAGTGCTGTGATAATCCATAAATGTAAGCGGTGAGCAGATGAATTTTTTCGTCACTGAGTAATTCATTGTGGGCAGGCATTTTGCCGCTGCGTCCAGCGCTGACCGTTTGCATAATCTCACCGGCACTGCCGCCATAAAGCCAGAGCTTATTGGTCAAGTTAGGTGCGCCCAGTAGCGGGTTACCCTTGGCCTCGGCACCGTGACAGCTGGCGCAGTACATGCCGAACACTTGTTGGCCGGCGGCCTTGTCGGCACTGACATCGGTACCATTTAAACTCTGTACATAGGCGACAACGTTAGTTAAGCCCTCTTTATCAATCACCTGGCCCCAAGCAGGCATCATGCCATTGCGGCCGTGGCTGATGGATTGTTTAATTTGCTCAGGGCTGCCGCCGTAGAGCCAATCATTATCCACCAGGCTGGGGAAGCCAAAGGCGCCGCTGGCATCGACCCCGTGACAAACGGAGCAATTATTGGCAAACAGGCGTCGACCCATTTTTGCTGCCTTGACATTGTTGGCGAGTTCTTCAATCGGGGTGTTGGCGTAGGCCTGAAAGACGGCCGCGTACTTGCTCTCGGCACTGTCAACTTCATTCTGCCACTGTTGATGGGAGGTCCAATTCAGCAGGCCTTTATAATTACCCATACCGGGATAGGCAATCAAGTAGGCTACCGAGAATACAATGCTTAACAAATA
>JAUXHA010000141.1 GCA_030621845.1 Spongiibacteraceae bacterium | reverse complement strand
AAACCGTAAAATGATGGGGCAGTTGATGCATTGCCCTGGGAATCAGCTGTTGCCCGGTAGAGGTATAAACAACGACATTGCCCAGCTCAACGCTTTCCCTTGAGGTCAATACCAGGTCGGCGGCTTTATCGCCGGGATTGTTTATTTTGAACCTTAGCCACATCGCCGGCTGTTGGTCATTAAAGGATGCCGGGAAAGCTGAATAGGGCTTAAATTTTTTGGCGGCGTTGATCAGGGTTTCGGCGCGGTATTGATGATCGGTGTCGATTAGCCAATCGGCCTGGCTAAAGATTGAGAAATCGTTGCTCTGGCCCGGCTGCAGGGTGAGCTCACCCGCCCGTGGCAGTTGTGAATACAGCAGCAGGCACAGCATGAATAGAAACAGTAGCGGGCTATAGCGGGTAGCTGTGAAGCAGTAGTGCTTGTGCTTTATCGATTGTGCGTTGCCGGGCTGCTCGTTTCGCATAGTCAGTTGGCTATCCATGCAATTATTGTTAATAGCGTAGGCAAGTATAGAAGAAAAAATAGCCAAATGTCCCGAATAAAGTCATTTCGACGACAAGCCCTTAAAACGACTGGCCGGATGCTGAGAAAGCACGACCGTTCAGGGCGTGCCTAGTGAGGGTTTTTTTTCGGCAGGAATTTTTCCTGGAACTCCGCAAGATAATGATCACTTAAGGTAAAAACAGTGAGTGCTACCGAAAACTCGATGATAAAGCTGACCACCGAGAAGGTAGTTTCGCTGACCAGCTGATTCTGGGAAAAAAGCCCCCAGAGATTTTCTGCGCTGCGAACCTCAATAAAATTGCCGACAAATTCTGCCGAGACCATCGCCAGGTATAAGCCCAGCCCTTTGTGCAGCAAGGTCGCCCGAAATTTTGACAGCAAATTTTGCTTGCGATGAATTTTGAGCAGTTCATTTTTCAGCGGGCGACCCAGCTTTCCAACACCGGGGATGATTTTATCCTTACAGAGCACTTTTCCCTTGCGGCCAAGTTGCTGTGTAGCCGGAATAAAAGCGTCAAAGAGTAAGGATTTACTGCGGTTTACTATCCTGTAATTTGCCAGGTCTTGTTTGAGCACGTTCAATACCTTGAATACTTACCGTATGCTTACAGCTTATAGCGGGTGAGAGCTATATCAAGAAAGCGATTAGTCTTTTTAGACATGGGTCGCATATTCGCCCCATGATGCGCATAATTAAGCTGTTGGCGATCAATGGACGCGAGGAAAACAACCGTGCTTGACCGAGTACTGGCAGACATTGTGGTAATTACGCACCTGCTATTTATTGTATTTGCATTACTGGGTGGTTTATTACTGCTATGGCGTGGCGCGCTAGTGTGGCTTCATCTTCCGGCCGCCATTTGGATTGCCTTGATTAGCTTTCAGGGCTGGATCTGCCCATTGACCTCATTAGAAAATCGTTTCCGGCTGGCAGCCGGGGCGGAAGGCTATAGCGGTGGCTTTGTTGAAAATTATATTATTCCGCTGATCTATCCAGTGGCGTTAAGCGGTCAAACCCAGGTTCTGCTCGGTATTATTGCTGTGGTTATTAATGCGAGTGTTTATGCTTATGTTTTATATCGGCGTAAACGCTGAACAATAGTGGAATTTAACCTGGTTTTTATCTATTGCCACTGTCGTCTATTTTTTCATCCTGTATTCGCAGGTACACTTCCTCACGATGCACCGAAATGTCACGGGGTGCTTCGATACCGATGCGAGCTTGCTGGCCCTGAACCCCTAAAAGAATAATGTTGACATCATCACCTATGACCAGGCTTTCACCTATTCGTCGCGTTAAAATCAGCATAGTGTTTCCTTATTATTTTAATGATCAATTCAAGATATTGATAAATAAACTAACAGAATTTGTGTTGCCGATTTTGTTATTAATAGCACGCACAGGGCTAAAGTGATTAATTGAGAACAGCATCACTTTTTGCCTGTTATTAAGTTATGTCCCAGGGTTAATTCTCAATACCCAGACCGCGCAAACGGCTTGCCCTAAGTATACGCATGGGCGACCATAGGCGTTCTATCGATGACCTCCGGAAAAAGATGAAAAAATTGGTTTCTAATGACCCTGAACAAAAAATTCTCGCCGCCGCGCGTGAATGCTATTTGCGTGATGGCATCAGCAATACCGGAATGAAAGAAGTAGCGCAGGCCGCTGCTGTTGCTCGCTCCACCTTGTATCGCTATTTTTCCGGCAAGGACGATGTGCTGGTTGCCGTGATCAAGCAGGAGATGGAACTGTCGAACCAAAGCATTACCCGCAAACTAAAAAAGTACCATCAACCCGCAGACTATGTGGTTGAGGGCTTGTTGTTGGCGCTGAAGGATATCCCCCGCCGTCCGCTGCTGTATGCGGTATTTGTTTCCGATGAGGATTCGAAGGCGCGGCGAGTCATTTGGAATTCAGATATTATTATCGAGTTTGGCGGGCAGTTACTGGAAAATGTAATTCAGCCCGCGATGGAACGGGGTTTATTACAGGATCGCGTCAAGCCGGAAATTCTGGCAGAGTGGCTTTATCGAGTGATGCTATCCTTCCTGACCTTACCCAGCCACTCGATTAAAAGTGATAAAGCCTTGCGTGCTACGTTGCATGCTTTGCTGATTCCGGTGCTACTGCGCTAGTCACCCCGTGGCCACAGGCTAATGCACGAAGCGGGCGGCGTTCTTTTCAATTAACAGAATTTCCTCGCTGATATTGATCATCGCCTCTGGCGACTCTTCGGTCTCAAGCGGCTGGTGCTCAAAGCGAATACCAAAGCGAAAACCATCATCGGTGAGGGTGCGGTTGCAAACCAGGCCGTTGACCTTGGCCAGGGTATCATCGTCGGTGCTGATAAACAGCATCAGGATATCGCCAACGGTAAAATTGTAATCAGTGTCCAGGGCAATGCCGTGGCGATTAAAATCCACCGCGCTGATATAAGCGTCTTCCCAATGGGCATTTTGCTCACGCAGGGACTTGACCGCGACTTTCAGGTGATCAGCGGGAAAGCGGTGGTAAAATCGGCGATCGTCGGAGTTATTCACTTAATTTTCTCTTTTAGTGCTAGAAAAAGACCTCGTGGCTGATCAGCGGTTTGCAGTGATAGGTGGAAACCGACACTCTAGCATAGACAAAAACTATCCGGCAGTCAGTCGCGGTTTAAAATAACCGGTGATCAAAGCGGAGCAGAACCCTTTAAAAATACACAGCTTGAGAGTACTTCGCCGTAGTAGCTGTTTTTTTATTTGATCGGGAACCAATGCCCAGGATGCCGGTCATAGTTATCGTGACACGTGTTGTCATCGACATTACCGGCACCCTCCATGGCGGGTAGTGTCCCCTAAATAGTGTTTCCCCCTTAAAACACTAGATATTGCCCGGTTCACACCCCCGTGTGAACTGGGCTTTTTTTATTCCGGATCTACTGTTGTCGTCGATGCTGCACCTTCCTCAAGCCAGATATTAAGCCTGGCCTGGAGTTGATCCAGCCCGGTCTTCTTGAGTGCCGAGAATAACTGCACACTGACCAAGCCCTGCAAGGGTGTCAGCTCCTTTTGCAACTGCAGCAGGGCGCTCTTGGCGGGGCCTTTTTTCAGTTTGTCGGCCTTGGTGAGCAGAATATGTACCGGCATATTGCAGCTCTCGGCCCAGGACAGCATCATCCGATCAAATTCCTGCATTGGGCGGCGTGTGTCCATTAATAGCACCAGCCCGCGAAGGGATTGGCGCTGGCGCAGATACTCTTCCAGGTGTCGCTGCCACTGCTGTTTGACCGCCAATGGCACCTTGGCAAAGCCGTAGCCGGGCAAATCGACGATGCGTTGGCAGTCTGAGAGCGTAAAAAAATTGATCAGTTGCGTGCGGCCAGGGGTTTTACTGGTGCGGGCCAGTTTTTTATTGCCGGTGAGCACGTTGATGGCGCTGGATTTACCCGCGTTGGAGCGGCCGGCAAACGCCACCTCGGCGCCGCTATCCGCAGGGCATTCATTCAAGCTGGGCGCGCTCTTGAGAAACTCGGCCCGTCGGTAGTCGATATTTACTGCTGCCTGCTCATTGTCCACGTCAACTCCTGAGGGTAAATGATGAATTAATTTTGTCACAATGTAAGCTACGGCGCTTGAGGGATGGCGGTTGAGTGCCACTCTTGTGTATAATGCCGCCGTTTTGATCCCATTGGGGTCGTTTTGACTGTGCATAATATAGCTTGATAAGGGGTATGCAATGAAAAAATTATTAGTGGCGTCACTGGCGCTGTTTGCAAGCATGATGGTTCAGGCGGCGGATGACGCACTGATTGATCGTTACAACAAGACCTGTGTAGTCTGTCACTCGGCTGGCGCTGCGGGTGCACCGAAAACCGGTGATGTGGCAGCCTGGCAGCCTCGTCTGGCCAAAGGGATGGATACACTGGTAAGCAGTGTTGAAAAAGGCATGGGTGCGATGCCGCCAAAGGGTATGTGTTTTGATTGCTCAGCGGATGACTATAAAGCACTGATTGAATACATGTCAGCCGCCCAATAGGCGAGCAGCACTCTATAAAGTAGCCCTCTGGCTGCCGGGAAGATTGGAACGCGTTATGAAGACACTATTAATAGCTACGTTAATTGCACTGGGTTTAACCGGCGTTGCCCAAGCCGAGGGCGATGCCTCGGCGGGTAAGAGCAAGGCCGCGGCCTGTGCCGCCTGTCACGGTGCTGACGGCAATAGCCAGGTGCCGAGTTTTCCGAAGCTGGCCGGGCAGAACGAGCGCTATTTGGTGAAGCAAATGCAGGACATCCAGTGTGGTGCCCTGTCGGCAGATGAGCAAAAGAAAACCAAATGCACGCCCCGTGCAGTACCCACTATGGCCGGTCAGCTGGATAATAAAAGCGAGCAGGACGTAGCGGATATCGCCGCCTGGTATGCCAGTCAGGCGAAGTCCGGTGGTCAGGCCAAAGCGGCGTTACTGGTTCGCGGCGAAGCGATCTATCGTGGTGGTATTCGCGAAAAGGACGTGGCGGCCTGTACGGCATGTCACTCACCCACGGGTCAGGGTAATGCCCAGGCGGGCTTTCCGGCATTGGGTGGCCAGCATGCAGACTATATCGCTGCCCAGCTGAAAGCCTTTCGCGCTCATGCCGATGGCGATAGCAACGGTCGATCCAACGATGGCGATACCAGGGTGATGCGCGATATTGCCTTTCGCATGACCGATGGTGAGATTGAAGCGGTTGCCAGTTATATTTCAGGCCTGCATTAAATACTAGCCGGGCAAGGAATGAATTTGCCAGGGATGTGACTCTGGAGACACGAACTCTACCGCGTGAGGTTCCGCACTGAGTAAGGGGGCTGCTTCCAGGGCACGCCGTGAATCCGTCCATGGAGGCTC
>JAUXHA010000008.1 GCA_030621845.1 Spongiibacteraceae bacterium | reverse complement strand
TGGTTTTTAAGATCCTTCATGCGCTGGGCACGGGTAATATCAAACTTGTCAGCATCATCACCGAAAACCTCCGGCTGATGATTAACCGCAGGGTAATACAAGCGCACGATATCGCCTTTCTTGATCGCTTTTTCCCCCAATATAATATCTTCCATTGCCGTGCGTTGCATAAAGATAAACGGCGGACAAAAGCGCAAAATTTCTTCAATAGCATCGGGAATGAGTTCAGGCTGGTCGATCAGTAGCTGATGCTGTTCCGGGTGTTCTATCAACAGACGCATGCCCTGGCTAGTTGCCGTACGGGTGGTTTCAACAGCGCCGGCAATTAAAATCAAAAAGAAGGTACAGAACTCAAACTCATTAAGGCCCTCGCCATCAACATCACCGTTGAGCAGGGCATGAATAACCGTACCCCCCTGCGGCTCTTCTTTATGTTGAGCTGCCAATCCCAGCGCAATTTCAAATAATTGCGCCGCGGCGTTTTGACCAGCTTCCGGGCTGATATTGAGCTCCGGGTCATCCATACCAATCATGATGTCAACCAACTCCGAAAAACGCCTGCGATTTTCCATCGGCATTTCCATCAGGGCGCAGATCACAAAAAGCGGCATTTCACATGACACCTCAGAGACGAACTCACACTCACCCCGGGCAATAATTTTGTCGATAATCTCCCTGGCAAAATCGCGCATCATCGGTTCCAGCACATCCACCGCTTTGACAGTAAACGCCGACCGCACCACGCGGCGATATTTGATGTGATCAGGCGGATCCATGTTGATAATTAACTGGCGCATAAGTTCCAGGGATTCATCATCTGCATTGGGGGGCGTCAGGGTGGCAAGCTTTTCACGGGAAGAAAACAACTTGGGGTTTTTGGAAATATAATCCAGCTCCTCGCGCCGGGTTATGGCCCAGAATTCACTGTGGTGGGCAAAGGCATCTTGATAAGCTACCGGACACTGCTCACGCAGGGTTTTGAAGTTGTCATAGGGCAATGCGGTGTTATAGGTAGCGGGGTTCATTAAATCAAACTGGAAGGGGCATTTTTCAGTCATTGGAGTATCCATTAGTAAGTATAACAATCAATATACACAGGCCAGCTAACGCCCTGCTACACGGTGCTGTCATTCTATTGCCCCCCGAACAAACACATCAAGTGACATATTATTAACCTAGGGTACCTCTGAATAATGGCAAGCTCTCTCTGCGTGACCTGAAGGGCGCAGCTGCAAGGCGCAAGCCGAAGGGCAAGGCTGGTTGTCCTTGTCGAGGTTTGCAACGCGGCAGATGTGTCCTTCAGGTTATGCCCTGCGGGGCCTCCAGGCAAACCCAGGCTCCGCGTTAGCACTTCTAGACGTGCAACCAGCATGCCTTCGAAGCGCTGCCTTGATCCTGAGTTTGCCTGGAGGCCAGAGAGCGCTTGCCATTATTCAGAGGCACCCTAGCTCCACTTTTACCCGCTCGTACCAGGCCTGGGTCAGCGCGTGGTCGGCGGGGATAGATTCTTTAACCCAGGCGGCGAAGTCGACCACAACCATGGCATCGATATCCGCCATGCTCAGGCTATCACCCAGCAGATAGTCACCTCCCTGTAATTGACTTTCCAACAATGCGTAGAAATCACCCAATCGCAGCTTGCCACGTTCAACCAGTGCCGGAATCTGCTCAAGGTCCCGGGGGCCGGGTAAAGCCCGGTTTTTGAAAAAATCGCCCTGGTTACGCACCATCTCCGCCACCGCCATTAAGCCCTGGACAAAGATTTTATGTACCCAACCCAGAACCCGGGCTCTCTCCATATCCGTGCGACCAAACAGCGGCTTATCGGGATACTGTGATTCGAGATAGAAGCAGCAGGCAATGACATCCGTGAGCACACTGCCATCATCCAGTAACAACGTCGGCACGGTCCCCGCCGGGTTGATCGCAAGATAACCCTCTGCCAGCTGTTCTTTTTTCCCTAAATCCACCGCAATGGTCTCCAGCTCAATGCCCTTATAAGCCAAAAACAGCTTCAAACGACGAGGGTTTGGGGCAACATCAAAAGTATAGAGTTTCATTTTATTCACATCCATCTGGCCGCATTTGTCATGCATTCTAACCACTTTTATCTCTATACTCACCCCACTTATTTCAGGAGTTGATTATGAAACGTTTAGAAGGGAAAGTTGCCATCGTCACCGGCGGTGCCCGGGGCATGGGTGAAGTTACTACCAGGCTATTTGTTGAGAACGGCGCCAAAGTGCTGATCGGCGATATTCTTATCGAAGAAGGCGAAAAGCTGGCGCAGGAACTGGGCGACAGCGTCAGCTTCATTAAACTGGATGTCACCAAATCCGCTGACTGGCAGCAGGCAGTGGTAGCAGCTAACAAGCTGGGGCCGCTCAATGTACTGGTGAATAATGCGGCCATCCTGATGCATGCCACCATTGCCGACACCACTGAAGAGCAATTTATGCAGACCGTCAGTATCAATCAGCTGGGCGTATTCCTCGGCATGAAGTCGGTACTGGATTCCTTAAAGGCCGCTGGCGGTGGCTCGATTATCAATATTTCTTCCATTGATGGATTACAGGCCAAAAACGGCCTGACGGCCTATGCCTCAAGCAAGTGGGCGGTGCGTGGCCTGACCAAGGCAGCGGCACTGGAAATGGGTAAATTTTCCATCCGGGTAAACAGCGTTCACCCAGGTGGTATCTACACCGCGATGCACGGCTCTGATTTTATTTCACAAGAGGAAGCAGACCAGTTTTATACGACCCATGCCCTGCCCCGTGTTGGTCTTCCCCATGAAGTCGCCAACGTGACCCTGTTCCTGGCAACGGATGAAGCCAGCTACAGTACCGGCGCAGAATTTATTGCAGACGGTGGCTGGAGTGCCGGCCTGGTCAATGACGCCCTGCCACAGCTCTGAGCAAAGTTGAGTTTTAAGCGGCTGTGACAGCTTGCACTGCCACAGTCGCTACATATTAATCCAGCCACTCAAGGGTAATAACCTGAACTCGGTCCCCCGGTAATCGAGTACCACACCGTACTCAAAAATTTTCAGCAGGCGCAAACCCGGTGCCACCATGTCACCTTCACGTCGGCGCTCGCCATTTAAATCCACAAAACGCTCCCCGGCTTGATCCGAGTATGCATGCAGCGAATAGTCGATACTGGGAATTGTCCCACTAAGCCTCGGCGGCAATTGCGACAACAGTGGAAATTTCACCCATTGCGCATTTTCATCGATTTCCGGCTCAGGCCTGGCAGCTTCGATAATCACTTCAGTAACAGGCTGGACATCAGCGCTTTCCTCGGTGACTTGTTCAACCACCGGCTCCACAACTTGCCCGGAAGTCTCAAGCTCAGCGGTCTCATACAGTGACCGCACCGCGTCACTGCTTGCCGGCCGTATCTTTTGCTCGACCCTATTGTCGCTGACCGGCGTTTTAAGCGGGGCACTCGCCGCCACCTCAACAAGCCGTTCAACAGGGGCTTGCGGCATGACCACATTACTGCCCTGCCTGGCCGGCGCAGGGAAATAAAAATACACCACTGCAGCCAATAGCAGCAGCACCGTAAATACAGCCACAGGACGCCTCCAGCGCAAGGACAAGCTGTTTTCAGCGGCAATTGAATGCCCGGCATAAATATTCGAGGCATTCTGCTTTTCCAGCCGCTCCTGTTCTGATTTATTAAGCGCATCGAGAATCAGTGACATGGTATTATCCTGCCCCCCCTGTCAGCGTGTGATCGAGGATAACGGTGTTATCCAGGGTCTTTTCAAGCCCCAGTGCTTCATTCACTTTCAACAAGGTTTTTAATCCCACCACACCGTCATCGGCCAGCGCATTTTCACGCTGGAAAATTTTCACCCTGGCGGCCAGGGCCGGATTAAATTTTTCACCGGATAAAAGTTTTTCCTGACCGTCAATTTCGGCGAAACGCGACGCCAGCCACAACACCATCGGGCCTCTATCTCCTAGCGCAAAGGGCTGCTGATAATCGCTGGCAGGCCGCCAGACAAAGGTGAACTCACCGGTCCAGAGTTCGCCAAGTTGTTGCAGGCTAATGCGGTTTAATCTGCCATGGTGACTGAGCCAGGCCTCCTGGCCATCAATCGCCACCAGTACGGCGTAGGCATACAGGCGAGAATGGGTGACCAGTTCCAGTACCGCAGGACGATTAAAAGCAATCAGTTCCTGCCAGGTTTCAGCCGTCTGCCCCTCACAGTGATAACTATCCGCCCTCGTCTCCAGGCAGGGATTAGTACCGGGTGGATAAGCCAGCGCCAGGCGCTTAAACAATTCTGCGACCGCACTGCCCGGATCGCTATACCAGCGAACCGCCTGCTGAACCGGAAGCGGTTCCGGCGCTGGTGTGAATCGTTTTTCTACCGCGATGGCAGCTTCAGTCACTACTGGCGCCCGGTCTTGTGTCCATTGCCACCAGCCCAGACCCAGCATCACCACCACCAGGCATCCGGCTACGGCAGCAAAGCCATAGGACCACGGCGATGATGAAACCTCGGTCTCTTCCCCGAACACCTCCGTTACCGCCTGTTTTAATAATTCATCGTCTATCTTGTTCCTGTTTTTACCATAGGCGCCCAATAGCATTCGATCACACAACACATTGATAATACGCGGCACACCGTTACTGGCCCGGTAGATCCCCTTAGTTATTTTGCTCGAAAACAACTCCTGTCCGGCTGGAAACCCGGCCACCTGTAATCGATGCCTGATATAGGATTCCGTTTCTTCCTGGTCCAGCGGCTTCAACTGATAACGTGCGGTAATCCGCTGGGAGAGCTGGCGAAGTTCCGGTTTTGCCAGTAACTGCTGCAACTCAGGCTGTCCCACCAGGATAATCTGTAACAGCTTTTCGGTATTGGTTTCCAGGTTAGTCAACAACCGGATCTGCTCCAGCACGTCAAACTTGAGGTGCTGGGCCTCATCGATCAGTAATACCGTATTGCGGTGCCTGGCGTGATTAGCCAGCAGGAAATGATGAATCTTATCTGTTAACCGTTTCAGGCTGGTTTCACCGGGCTCGTAGTCGATGCCTAACTCATCGCATACCGTTGCCAGTAACTCCGTGGCATTGACCGCGGGGTTCAGCACCAGCGCCAGGTCAATATTCTCGGGCAATTGATCCAGCAGGCTGCGATTAATCGTAGTTTTACCCGTACCCACTTCACCGGTGAGCAAAATGAAACCGCCGCCCTCTCCCACACCATAGAGCAGGTGGGCCAGTGCCTCCCTGTGCCGGGCACTCATAAACAGATAACGAGGATTAACCGCGATTGAAAAGGGTGCCTCGTTGAGTCCAAAGTATTGATAATACATAGCGTTAGTGGCTTATCTTTAACTCGTTATTATAACAGCGGCTCATTATGCAAAAACTCCTCGATGAAAGCTATGCTCAACGGCTAAGTCACTAAAATAAAAGAAAATCATACTGTTGGCCGCAGTAGTCCCCTAAACCAATCACGGCTGACCTATATAAACAGTCGTAATTAAAAAACGGGGTTGTAATAGTGATAATGACTAAAAACCAAATAGCTTTCTAATTATAAGAGCGTTAAGATTTTAAACGATAGATTGTAATGCATATTTATTCTACAGCGGCGATGATGTCATCCGTGCGCTGGACACTGAATTTTGCAGTAGTGCCACAGCAACACCATGATATTGTCCTCTGCATTTTGCTACTCACCCGCACAACAAGGGTAGCTTGCGGCTGATTACCCCGTCATACCGACGGGGAATCGCGACAGGGATAAAAATAATATGGTTCTAGCACTTGTATTGATCTTACTGGCAGTTGGCTCTGTCATTTTTCACCTCTTTAGCGTCTGGCAGGAAACCCCCCTCGCCTCAAACTGGGGAATGATTGACGATACCATCGCCATGACCATGGCAATTACCGGTTTTGTCTTTGTCGCCATTGTTTTCTTTATGGGTTACTGCGTCATCCGTTACCGCCATAAAGAAGGTCGCCGGGCCAGTTTTGAACCTGAAAACAAAAAACTGGAGTGGTGGCTAATGGCCATCACTACGCTGGGTATATGTGCCCTGTTGGCCCCCGGTTTAATTGTCTACAACAACTTCGTTCATGTTCCCGATGATGCCAGCGAGTTTGAGGCCGTAGGGCAGCAATGGTTGTGGACTTTCAGGCTGGCCGGCAAGGATGGCAAAATGGGTACGGTTGATGTCAGGCACATGAACATTGACAACCCCTTCGGCATCAATCCCGACGACCCTAATGGCCAGGATGATTTACTAATACACAGCAATCACATGCACCTGCTGCTCGATCAACCGGTCAAGGCCCTGCTCCGTTCCAAGGATGTTTTACACAATTTTTATGTACCCCAGTTCCGGGTCAAAATGGACCTGGTGCCAGGGCTGGTATCCTACCTCTGGTTCACCCCCACGGTAATCGGTAGCTATGAAATCCTCTGCTCGGAATATTGTGGCGTAGGCCACTACAATATGCGTGGTCGCGTCACCGTTGATACCGCGGCAGACTATCAACAATGGCTGGCCACGCTACCCACATTTGCTGAAACATTAACCCAATCGAGCAGCGATGGACTGACCGAGCAGGGCAAAAAACTGGCGACCAGCCAGGGCTGCCTGGCCTGCCACAGTGTCGATGGCGGCAAGAGTCTCGGCCCCGGCTGGAAATCCCTGTATGGTAAAACCGAAACGCTGGTTGATGGCAGCACTATCGAGGTCGATGATGACTACCTGAAACAATCTATAGTGCTTCCGAAAGCGGCCATTGTTGATGGCTACCCCGATGTGATGGTGGCCTACCCGCTGAGTGATGAACAACTTGACGCCCTGCTTGCCTATATTAAATCCCTGGCTGACGATGAAAATCCAGCAATCGAAACCGTACCCCCCGTCACCAGCCCGCCCGCTGCTGCCACAGGCAGCCCGGCTGAACAAGGCAAAGTACTTTCCCAAAACCAGGGCTGTCTGGCTTGTCACAGTGTCGATGGTAGCAAGAGCATTGGCCCGGGCTGGAAGGGTCTTTACGGTAAAACAGAACAACTCATTGATGGCAGCTCCGTCGTGGTTGACGACAACTATTTAAAACAATCCATTCTGATTCCCAATGCCGCCCTGGTTCATGGCTACCCCGACGTCATGGCACCCTACCCGCTGAACAATAAACAACTGGAAGCATTGGTCGCTTATATTAAATCGCTGTCTACAGACAGCGAAAAGGAGTAAAAAATGGCATACGCAGAAGATGCAGAACGGGAAACACTCCACCACCCGAAAAGTTTTTGGACTAAATATGTCTGGAGCCAGGATCACAAGGTCATTGCTATCCAGTACTCGCTCACCGCTATTTTTGCCGGCCTGGTTGCACTGGTGTTGTCCGCCTTGATGCGCATGCAAATTGGCTTCCCCGGCGCACTGGAATTTATTGACCAGAATGCCTACTACCAGTTTATGACCATGCACGGCATGATCATGGTTATTTATTTATTGACCGCCTTGTTCCTCGGCGGCTTTGGCAATTATTTGATCCCGCTGATGTGCGGCGCCAGGGACATGGTGTTTCCGTTTCTCAATATGTTGAGTTACTGGTTTTACCTGCTGTCGGTGATTATTTTAATGTCCAGCTTTTTTGTCCCCGGGGGGCCTACCGGCGCCGGCTGGACACTCTACCCGCCGCAGTCGATCAGCGCCGGTACCCCCGGCACTGAATGGGGTATCGTGCTAATGATGATCTCGCTGGCGGTGTTTATTGTTGCCGCTACCATGGGTGGCTTAAATTACGTCACCACGGTGTTACAGGCTCGCACCCACGGCATGAGCCTGTTTCGCTTGCCGCTCACAGTGTGGGGAATTTTCATCGCTACTGTTCTGGCCCTGCTGGCTTTTCCGGCCTTGTTTGTCAGTGCCATTATGTTGTTATTCGACAAGCTGCTGGGCACCAGCTTCTTTATGCCCGCCATGGTCTCCATGGGACAGACACTGGATTATAACGGCGGCAGCCCGATCCTGTTCCAGCACCTGTTCTGGTTTTTTGGCCATCCCGAAGTCTATATCGTTGCCCTGCCCGCTTTTGGCCTGGTCTCCGACCTGATCAGCACCCACGCCAGGAAACCTATTTTTGGTTATAAAATGATGGTCTGGGCGATAGTCGCTATTGGTGTCTTAAGCTTCGTGGTCTGGGCTCACCATATGTATGTCAGTGGTATGAATCCGTATTTTGGTTTCTTCTTTGCCACTACCACCCTGGTGATCGCCGTACCCACGGCGCTGAAAGTCTACAACTGGGTACTTACCCTGTTTCGGGGTGATATTCACCTCACGGTACCCATGTTGTTTGCACTGGCCTTTATTTTAACTTTTCTCAATGGCGGACTCACCGGATTATTCCTCGGCAACGTGGCTGTAGACCTGCCTCTCTCCGACACCTATTTCGTCGTTGCCCACTTTCATATGGTCATGGGTGTCGCGCCGATCCTGGTGGTATTCGGTTCTATTTATCACTGGTATCCAAAAATTACCGGTCGTATGCTCAATGACACTATCGGTCGATTACATTTCTGGATCACCTTTATCGGTACCTATACGATTTATTTCCCCATGCATTACCTGGGCTTTCTGGGAATGCCCAGACGCTATTACGCTTATGAAGATTACGATTTCATTCCGCAATCAGCCCATGACCTGAACAGCTTCATCACCGTGGTTGCACTCATTGTTGGCGTCTCGCAACTGCTCTTCCTGTTCAACCTGTTTTACAGCTATTTTAAAGGGAAACCTGCGGGGGGAAATCCATGGAAAGCAACATCGCTGGAGTGGCTAACACCCCAGACACCACCGGCTCACGGTAACTGGGGAGAAAAACTTCCCGTGGTTCACCGCTGGGCTTATGACTACAGTGTCCCCGGCGTGGCCGAAGATTACGTCCCCCAGACCGTTCCGGAATCCGAAGCCCCCATCCACGATAAAGGCATATAGGCGTTAGTTATGAACGTTTCAGCTCCCCAACACCACCCCAACTTTGATGAGGGCTGGGATGACCCCGCCATTGCCGCGAGACGGAAAAAAACTGCACTGCAAGTCATGTTGGCGGTTATTACTGCCTTGTTTTTCCTGTTCACCATTGCCTTTCTTATTCGCGCCCAATACCCCGACTACGAATCCCTGGCGGCGCCCTGGCAACCGCTGGCGAACCCCTGGTTACTATGGGTCAATAGTGGCATTTTACTGCTGGCCAGCCTGAGCTTTCACTGGGCAGTGGTCTCGGCGCGCAGTGAAAACATTAATGCTACCCGCGATGGACTTTACCTGGCCGGTTTTTTTACGGTGATGTTTTTAATCAGTCAATTATGGTTATGGCAACAGTTGATCGCGCTGGGTTATTACGTCAACAGCAATCCTGCCAATAGCTTCTTTTATTTATTTACCGGCCTGCACGGTCTCCACTTGCTGGCGGGATTATTTCTGTGGTTAAAAACCCTGCGCGAAGCCCGCGGCGGGCTGCCATTATCACTGCTGCAATCCAGCGTTGCTCTGTGCGCGACATACTGGCACTTTCTTTTCGTAGTGTGGCTACTGTTGTTCAGTTTGATTGTAGGTGATCAAGCAACCTTCAGAGCCATCGCCGCCTTTTGCGGCTTTTAATTGAGGCCACCGAACAAGGAGCAAGCCAATGACAACACCGGCAAATCAAGCGGGTCCCAGCCTCCGGACTCTCGCTAGCGACTGGTCCTCTGATAAGGATACCTTTAAGGAAGTGCCCTGGGGCAAGACGATGATGTGGATCTTCCTGCTCAGTGATACTTTTATTTTTAGCTGCTTCCTGATTGCCTATATGACCGTCAGGATGACCACCACCGAACCCTGGCCCCTGAGCAGTGAAGTCTTCGCCCTCACTATAGCCGGCCACCATATTCCGCTGCTATTGATCGCAATTATGACCTTCATTCTTATTACCAGTAGCGGCACCATGGCGCTGGCGGTGAACTTCGGCTATCGACGTGACAAAAACAAAACCGCCGTGCTGATGCTCATTACTGCCCTGCTCGGCGCATCGTTTGTGGGTATGCAGGCGTTTGAGTGGAGTAAATTAATTATTGAAGAAGGCGTACGCCCCTGGGGTAACCCCATGGGGGCACCCCAGTTTGGCTCCGTCTTCTTTATGATTACCGGCTTTCACGGCCTGCACGTTTCCATTGGCGTTATTTATTTATTGACCGTGGCGGTTAAAGTCTGGAAAGGCGATTACCAACGCAAGGGTAATTACGAAATTGTCGAGATCACCGGTTTATACTGGCACTTTGTTGACCTGGTATGGGTGTTTATCTTTGCCTTTTTCTATCTTTGGTAAATCACTAACGCAGAGGTGCGTGACATGGAACAAGTACGCGAAGAAGGGCAACAACAACACCCCCTGAGTATTTATTTTAAGATATGGCTACTATTATTTGTTCTCAGTGGCTTCTCTTACATGGTCGATTATATGCACCTGCAAGGCTATCTGCGCTGGTCATTAATTTTATTATTTATGTTTTTGAAAGCCGGCCTGATTATCTCAGTATTTATGCATATGATGTGGGAGCGCCTGGCGCTGATTTACGCTATTTTACTGCCCCCGCTGTGCCTGTTGGTTTTCATCACTATTATGTCACTGGAAGCAGATTATACCTTTCTCAGCCGGGTAATCTTTTTTGGCCAGGGACCTTAAGCCCAGAGCCTTAAGCCCAGAGCCTTAAGCAAAGTAACAACCATCACGCAGTAATAAAAAAGGGCCAAAAGGCCCTTTTTTATTACTGCTGCGTTCGCTCACGGCATCGTATTGACAAACCCCGTCCATTTCTTTTGTGCCTGCACCACCCAACGCGGCGTCGATTCACCAACACCTGCCGGTTTTAACTGTGGATGAGAATTAATCACCCTCTCCAGCACCGACTCCTGCTCAGGGTCAACATCAACAAAGAACACATGCTTACCTTTACGCAAGGCATTCTCAAAACGTTTTAGCTGGTAATGCGGTTGTTGAATGCCCTTGAAGCCACCCTCCCAGGTAGAAAACCCCAACACCACAACCGCCAGAAAAATAAACGGCACCCAGCCGGCAGCACTCTCTGTCCAACCGGATAAATAAGCAACAGCCAGCACCAGTGTTGCTAACACCACCCCCACCAGCGCGCCCATTTCCATCGAATGCACAACATCTTTTTTCAATACCGCCTCAACTTCATGCAGATGATGGTTTTCAACATTGGCGTCATCATTACTCAACACATGAATCTGCGGTGTCGTTATGCCGTTGCCTTCCAGCTCGTTCGCTACCGTTTCAAGGTCGTCCAGATCGTCAGTAATATAATAATGTCTTTGCATGGACTTATTCTCCAAAGGATGGGTCGGTGATTTATTCGATAATACTGCCCTATTATTACAACAAAATTCCCGGAATAACCACGGCCAAAAAGACCTGCTCTTTTAACAATGGTTGGGAAAAGTATAGCATTACAGTATGCTGTTCTCAGCAAATGCCTTAGAACAAGTAATTTGGATCAACAGGGTGTTTTAGAAACAAAAAGTAATAAAGGATACTATCGAAAGGTTTATTGCAGCTAATTGCACTGCCCCCTAGAATGAGCAGCACAAAACCTTATCAGGATACCAATATGAGTAATGATCTGTTTAATTTACAGCATAAAATCGCCCTGGTAACGGGCGCCAGTCGAGGCATAGGAAAGGCCATCGCCACGCTGTTAGCGGAGCACGGTGCCCATGTCATTATTTCCAGTCGCAAGCTGGATGACTGCCAAAAGGTCGTGGATACACTCACTACCAGCGGCTATTCTGCTGAAGCTATCGCCTGCAATATTGGCGATAAGGAACAACTGCTGGAACTGTTCGCCAGCATTGCAAAACGTCATGGCAAACTGGACATCCTGGTTAACAATGCCGCAACCAATCCCTACTTTGGCCACATCCTGGATACCGATTGGCGCGCCTTTGAGAAAACCGTTGCGGTAAACATACAGGGATACTTTTTTGCCTGTATCGAAGCAGGAAAATTAATGCGCGAACATGGCGGCGGCAACATTATCAATATTGCCTCGGTCAACGCCCTGCAGCCCGGCTTGGCCCAGGGTATCTACTCGATCACCAAAGCCGCCGTGGTCAATATGACCCGTGCCTTTGCCAAGGAATGTGCCGCGCTGGATATACGCGTCAACGCGGTATTGCCCGGCCTGACCAAAACAGACTTTGCCGGTGCCTTGTTTGAAGATGACACGCTTTATCAGCAGATTGTTGCCACCATTCCCATGCAGCGCCACGCGGCTGCCGATGAAATTGCCGGCACCGTACTCTATCTGGCGTCATCCGCATCGAGCTACACCACCGGGGAATGCATTGTGGTCGATGGCGGCCTCACCCTGTAACTTTCTTTATACCAACACGGGGAAATGCCGCAGTAAAACTTTTAACTGGCGAAACTCATCACCACCACAGCTATCACTCAGCACCAGCAAGCGCTTTTTTTTCCCGCTTACCGACGAGCGAAAATTCAGTGCCACTAAAAACTGCCAAACCGTTGCCTGATATAACTCCACAGGCTCCGGCTCACCACCTCGCTCAATTGCCCATTGCTCATGGCGATAACTCAAGCGGCTAATACTTCGATGCTGCATCGTTTGCCACTGGTAATAAGCGGGTAACAGCACGGTAAGCGCGAGGAAAAACAGGTACGGGGACGCGAGTGGTATGCGGGCAATTGCATACAAGGCCAGCAATGTCACCAGCAGCAAGTAGAGCGCCAGGCGGCGAGATGGGCGCAAGACGATCTCAATGGCCACGACTGTACTCGATGACCTGACTTACTATGGCTGCCAACTCAGCATCTGGCGGCGTCTTGCGACCTAAAAACCAGGCAAATAAATCAGTGTCTTCACTGTCGAGCAAATCAATGAAACGCTGTTGGTCGAGCGGGTTTAAATCGCGAAAACGCTCTTCGACAAAGGGCACCATGATTAAATCCAGCTCCAGCATGCCGCGACGACTTGCCCAGCGAACACGCTTAAATTCCACTTCCGTTACCATACTGCCTCGTTTAACCACAAATTCTCAAGGGCATAGTATAACGACAATTGTTCTTGCACTGTTAGCCCATCCCTGAATAAGATAGCCCCTCTCGATTTACAAGGTTTTATTAACAGCCATGACAAGCGCTCAAGATGATTTTTTTACCGCCATTGGTGCCACTTTCGGCAATGATGGTCACAGCCACTTTAGCAACAGCGATGGCGAGGTAATCCCCGATAACAGTATCACGGTGCTTCCCTATTACGGTGTGCTGGCTATCACCGGCCCGGAAGCTGCCAAGTTTCTACAGGGTCAAACCAGTTGTAATGTTGATACAGTTGACGATCAACTCTCCTGCCCCGGCGCCTATTGCACCCCCAAGGGAAGAATGCTCAGCAGCTTTCATCTTGCGCGCCAGGATGAGCAACACTATTTACTGCGTATGCGGCGCGATATCGTTGACAGCACCCTGGCCACCCTCAGTAAATACATTGTTTTTTCCAAAGCCGTACAGAGTAACCGCAGTAATGACTTCCAATTGCTGGGACTGTACGGTGATCGAGCCAGCACAGCCATAGCAACAGTGTTTGGCGAAGCGCCAATGAAAAAATGGCAAACAGTGCATTCAGCAAATAACCTGGCAATACAGCTGGATGATGACGGCAAGATATTCGAGTGCTGGGTCAACAATGAACAGGCGCAACAGTACTGGCAGCAGTTATCCAAAAACCTCACCGAGACCGACTCCCGATGGTGGAGCCTGCTTACAAGCCAGCAAGGCTGGGGCGAAGTCAGTGCCGCCACTGTCGAGCTGTTTATTCCGCAGATGCTCAACTACCAGCTCACCGGAGCGGTCAGCTTTAGTAAAGGTTGCTATACCGGGCAGGAAGTCGTTGCACGCATGGAACACCGGGGGAAATTGAAACGGCGCCTGTACCGTGCCGTGCTGGACAGCAACAGCGTTCAAGCCGGTGACGAAATACACAGCAATACCACCACACAAAGCGTTGGCAATATTGTTGCTACAACAGCCCTGGATAACAAGCGCAGTGAAGTGCTGGCGGTGATTAGCAACCAGGCGGCCGAATCCGCCGAACTGTTCCTCAGCGCAGAGGGGCCGCGCTTACAACTCTTATCACTGCCTTACGAAGTTTGATCTGATAGCTGCCAGTCGATAGTGGAAACACCCTGGGCCAACAGGTAATCATTGGCCTGGGAAAAGTGCTGGCAACCGAAAAAACCGCGGTAGGCCGACAGCGGTGAAGGATGGGGGGCGCTTAATACCCGGTGCTTGTGAGCGTCAATCCACTGGCCTTTTTTCTGTGCATAGCTGCCCCAGAGCATAAACACCAGCCCCTCACGCCGCTCATTGAGTAGCGCAATAATACGATCCGTGAACTGCTCCCAACCTCGCCCCTGATGGGATCCCGCCCTGCCCTGTTCGACGGTCAGGGTGGCGTTGAGTAACAACACGCCCTGGTCAGCCCAGTACTGCAGGTTACCCGCTACGGGTGCCGCCAGCCCGAGATCGCTGTCCAGTTCGGCGAATATATTTTTCAGTGATGGCGGCACCGGCACGCCGGGCAGTACCGAAAAGCACAGCCCATGAGCTTGCCCCGGACCGTGGTAGGGGTCCTGACCCAATATCACCACCTTAACCCGGTCAAAAGCAGTACTATTCAGTGCCTTATACCAGTGCCGGGCAACGGGATAGATACACTTGCCCGCTGCTTTCTCTGCCGCTAAAAATTGCTGCAGGGCGTTCATATAAGGCAGCTCAAATTGATCACCCAACAGCTCAAGCCAGCAAGGGTTTAAGTTCATTTCCGCTAAAGGGATCGCTTTATCATCGCTCATTTTTTATAATAGGGGTCATTAACACAGCAGCTATTCTATGAAATCATAGACGGCGCTGGCAATGGTCATATTGAGTGAGGTTTATCATGTCCCAAACACCCTATCAGTTACTCGGTGAAGATGAAGGGATACGCGCCCTGGCTACAGCGTTCTACCAAGCCATGGATGAGCTGCCAGGCACCAAAGATATCCGTGGCATGCACGCAGAAAACATGGATGCTATCCAGCAAAAACTGTATGAATACCTGACCGGCTGGTTGGGTGGCCCACCACTGTATTCTGACCGCACCGGCAGTGTCTGCTTAACCGAACCCCATAAACCCTATGCCATCGGCCCCAGCGAACGCGACCAATGGTTACACTGCATGGATGTTGCACTGGAAAAAATCAATGCCAGCGACGAAGTCAAGGCGATGCTAAAGGACCCGATGTACCGCATTGCCGATGCCGTACGCAACCAGGATCATTCCAACCGCAGCCCCCGCGATGATGGTGTTATCGCTGTTGGCTAGTGGATTTTAATCGACTGCAGCTTAAGCAAGGTTTGCATAAACGCCGGCAGTTGTGCTGCTGACTGGCAGAACACGTAGGGCAAAACCTCCAGGTCGGTAATACCCGCTGCAATCGCCGCCTCAACAGACTCCAGGGTTTTGTCGATATCCGGGCTACCGTTACTGCCCATCTGTGGCAACAACTGGGCCCGAACTTTCAGCTCACCGGGGTCCCTACCCGCCGCGGTAAAGGCTGCTCTCAAGGTGTTCACACCCTCGGCAACAACAGCAAGGTCATAAGTGATGGGTATCCAGCCCGTCGCCAACTCCGCCATCCGCCTGGCATTGGTCTCGGTCGGCGCCACACCAAACCACAGCGGAATACCACCTGCCTGTACCGGTGCCGGACGGCAATAGATATTCTCAAAACTCACGGTGTCCGATTGAAAACTGGCCGGCGCGTCTCGCCACAAGCACTGGCAGGCCTTGAGCTGGTCTTCCAATCGCTGCCCACGCCCCTTAAAAGGCAGCATCGATGCCTCATATTCTTCACGCTGCCAGCCAGTACCCACGCCTAAATCCAGGCGACCTTTAGACAATACGTCCAGGGTCGCCGCTGACTTGGCCAGCAACACTGTGGGGCGCAGCGGAGTAATCATAATACTGGTGCTTAAACGGATATGCTCGGTGGCGCCAGCGATAACCGCCATCGTGGTCATCGGTTCAAACCAGTCGTACTCCGGAGGCACCGGGAAATCACCATAGGGGTAGCGGTCGGTGCGATCACTCATCACCACATGATCGGTTATCGACATCTGCCCGATACCCAGCGCATCGGCTTCTTTTACCACATCAATAACCCGGGTAAAATCCCCGTCAAAGAAATTTTCCAGGCCAAAAATTCCCAGGCAGACATTTAGATTTGCCATTGTTTCCCCCCTCTTTACAATCACTTTAGGACGCCGACAACTTGTCCAGCGTATTAATCCATTTACTCAGTACTTTATTGAGTTTTTTAGCTTGTTTATCGCTTAGTTGTTGTTCGATAGCCAGCACCAGGCTAATGCTCCGCTCGAGACTACGATCTATCGACTGCCGATAATCCTCACTCCAGTTTTTATCCGAGTGAATAAATAATTGCTCAATAGCCAGAGGAAAATACTCGCTGTCACGATCCACTAATGCCCGTTCCATACTTCGCGTCCACTGTTGGCGATTAGCCAGCCACAAGCGAGTAGCCGTTTCACCGTCAACGCGATTCCAGTCATTGATCGAAGCCCTCTGCTGATTATTGAGCTTTCCTATCAAGCTTTTGGCAAAATCCTCGGTTCGCTCAAAACGTTGTTGCCGACGCTCCTGTGCATCGATTTCCAGATATTCCTCCACTAACTCCTGCTGCTTTTCATCGAGCCGGGCAATAAAGCCACTGACTTGCTGATCTGATAAGGAGCGAAGTAATTCGATACTGTCGGGGGTGATTTCCAGCATAAAATCTTCCCAAAAAATCGTCACTCGCCCCGACCATCCCAGCAACCACTGCCGATCCAGACCGGTCACCGCCTGTTGTTTAAATTCAATCAACCAATCCCGGTAGCGCGGCAACTGGGTCTGCCGGTGCCAGACAAGATGCTTATCAATATTATGCCTGAGTTGTTGTTTTTGCGCCTTATCCAGATCGATGTAGTCATCGACCATCCACTCGATAAGCCAATCGGCAAAGCCATAGGAAATTTTAGCCATGCACCCCGTCAGCAAGCTGAGTAACAACAAACTCAATAACAGCTTTCGAGGCATCGCCTCCCCCTCTTATCAGCCAGAAGCAATTAACGCATTACTGCCCTGTTGCCTGACCAGGTTTTTGCTATCCGTTTTACGTTCATATTTCCTCGCCGGCGTGTTCACCAAAAGATCCAGTTTGGCGGCAGCAAAAGAGCTCGCAACACGCTCCGCTGCTACCTCGGCGTACAAGGTGGTACGTTGGCGAGCCTGGCGTCCGGCATCGCGAATCAAGGATTCCATCTCCGCCGGACTGAATTCCTGGCCATGGCCTGCACCAGCGGCACGGGTAATGGTTTCATTCATCAGCGTACCACCCAGGTCATTGGCACCGGCTTCGAGGCAGGCTTTAATCCCCTGCTCACCCATTTTCACCCAGGAGGCCTGGATATTATCAATTCGTGTATGCAACACCAGCCTGGCTACCGCATGCATTAGCAAAGCTTCGCGGAAAGTAGGACCACTGCGAGCCTTACCCTTGAGATATAAAGGCGCTTCCATATGCACAAAGGGCAGCGGCACAAATTCTGTAAAACCACCGGTTTCACGCTGTAAGTTGCCGACCCGAATTAAATGCCGCGCCCAGTGCTGCAGGCCTTCAACATGCCCGTACATGATAGTCGCGGTGGTTTTAAAGCCCTGCTGGTGCGCCTCACGCATCACCGTCAACCACTGCTCGCTATTGAGTTTATCCGGGCATAATACAGCCCTGACCTCATCATCGAGAATTTCGGCCGCCGTACCCGGCAAAGTGCCGAGACCCGCTTGTTTTAACGCCACCAAATAATCCTTCAGCGGCATCTCCAGCGTGGCCGCACCCTGCCAGACTTCCAGTGGCGAGAACGCATGGATATGCATATCCGGCGTTGCCTGTTTAACTGTTTGTAAAATATCAAGATAGGTGTTGCCATCGTAATCCGGGTGAATCCCCCCCTGCATACACACTTCAGTGGCACCACGCTGCCAAGCTTCACTACAGCGGCGGGCGATCTCATCGTGACCCAGGTCATAGGGGCGGCCACGCAGGTTTTCGCTCAACTTGCCCTTGGAAAAAGCACAAAACTGGCATTTGAAATAACAGATATTGGTGTAGTTAATATTGCGATTAACCACATAGGCCACTTCATCGCCGTTTTGCGCGGCCCGCAACTGATTGGCCGATTGGGTGACATAGGCAAAATCGTCACCCCTGGCCTGGAACAGACGCACCACCTCCGCTTCAGCGAGTACCTCACCCTGCTCGCAACGCGCGACGATAGCGCGCAGATCAGCCGATACACGATGGCTCTTTAGCGGCGATTGCAAACAGCGCAACACCTCGGCGGGCGGTGCAGTGGCTTCACCCGGCGACCAGTGATCAACGCGGGGAAAACCCTCCGCATCGATCATCCGCAATACCGGCGTTTGCAGTTTCGAATCCAGCCAGCGCTGCCCGTCAATCGCATAGCTCGGGTAAATCGTTAGCCGCTGCTGGAGACTTTTACCGGCCACCGCCGTTTCTTTTTCAAGTTTATCCAGGTGCGGCCAGGGCGCTTCCGGATTAACAAAATCCGGCGTCACCGGTGACACACCACCCCAGTCATTAATCCCTGCATTGACCAGTTGTGGCAATACCCCGGGGCTTAAATTGGGTGGCGCTTGCAGACTCATCGCCGCACCAAAAATAATCCTGGCCACAGCGATGGTCCAGAGTAATTCATTGAGATCGGGTTCAACTGCCTCAGCCATTTTAGTCGCCGGCTTGGCACGGAAATTCTGGATTATAATTTCCTGGAGATGACCGTAGCGCTGGTGCTGTTCACGCAGGGCCAACAGCGACTCGATTCTTTCAACACGGCTTTCACCGATGCCAATAAGAATTCCGGAGGTGAAGGGAACGCTGGCAGCGCCGGCTCGCGCAATGGTTTGCAGACGGGTAAGCGGGTCTTTATCCGGCGAGCCATAGTGAGGCATACCCTTTTCGCAGAGCCGCGTGGATGCCGACTCCAGCATAATACCCATAGACGCAGAAACCGGCCGCAACAAGGCAATTTCTTCCTCACTCATACAACCGGCATTGATATGGGGAAGCACTCCGGTTTCTTGAAACACTCTCTCGGCAACATGGGCGACATATTCCAGGGTGGAAGAAAAACCCATGCCCTGTAGTGCTTTACGCGCCACACTGTAGCGCAACTCCGGCTTTTCCCCGAGGGTAAACAAGGCTTCCTTACAACCCTGTTCCGCACCCGCACGCACCGATGCCAATACCGCATCAACACTCATATAGGGGGCTGGAATTTTTTTCGGCGTCTGTGCAAAGGTGCAGTAATGACAGACATCCCTACAGAGATGGGTTAGTGGAATAAATACTTTTCTGGAATAGGTCAGCACATTGCGAAAACCGCGATCGCGTAATTCTGCCGCTACTAGCATCAATCCCGCGGTATCGGTTTCGTCTGCCAACAGCAGTGACTGCTGATCGCTAGGCAAGTGACCTTCCAACGCCTGCGTTAAAATAGTTTTCGTTAACGGACGGCAAGCTTGAATCATAGTGTTTGTTCTCTTTGCGCCGAGTTTTCTATTGTCTCGATACCTATCGACATGGCTCGCAAGCGTTGTGCAATACCCTGCTCATGTAAATAGCGGATACTTTTCTTTTCCCTGTCGCCGCACTCCAGCAAGACCATTAAATCCTCCGGGGTGTCGATATCACAGGCAATACCCGGCAGCGTAAGTGCATTGAAACGAACCCCTCTATCGGCACAGGCTGCCTGGTGTTGCTGGTAGCTCTGTTCACCGTAATGAAAATCCACCACCGCGGGAGGGCTACAGAGCATGCAATTGCTACCCTGTCCATGACGGTCAGGGGCAAGGGTCACTGCCGGTGCAGCTACATGAGCTGCAATCAGCTGGTTTAATTGATCGGCACTGAGCAAGGGTAAATCACCGTGCACTACCAGCAAGCTATCCACCCCTTGCCGCTGCAAACGCTGGGCAACCGTAGACACTACGCCATTGAGCCCCGTTCCCGCCAGAGACTGCTCGGGCCAATACTTTACAGCGTAATGCTCCGCTAATAATTTTGCACTGGGGTCATCGGAAACAATCAGTGTTTGCGTAATGGCTTCGTGGCCTGCCAGCACATCCAGCACGTCCTCAACCATGGCCTGAAAAAAATGACGCCGTTCATGGGGTGCCAGCACACCCGACAAACGCTGCTTGGCATTAACAAAATCTTTCAGGGGTAACAGTGCCCACACCATTAGGAATTCCTGCTGATTGTTTGACTAAAGGATAAAACACTCGCCGCCAGATCGATACGATCCTGTAAATTTTTCATCACCGTCGGACACACGGCAACGTCGATGCCCAGTGCTTTAATTGGCTCAAGCAGCGCCCGGTCTGACTCATCAATGACAAAGCCATCAAGTAAATCACCATAATATTCGGCGACAGCCAGCGCCGTTGCCGGCATCGACAATTCTTGCATCATCTTAGCTGCTGGCCCCTTGATAGCCAAGCCCGCCACGATCGGTGAGATCGCCACCACTGGCGCCGGATTATCGCGCATGGCTTGCCGCACACCCTGCAAGCTGATTATCGGCTCGACGCTGAGAAAGGGATTGGAGGGGCAAATAATGATCGCATCCAGTGGCTCACTTTGTAACAAGCGCAGGAAATCTGCCTGCGGCCTGGCCTGATCCAGGCCCGAAAAATAAAAACGATCAATCACCGGCTGGCATTGCTCGCGAACAAAATATTGCTGAAAAGCCAATTCACCTTCAGCGGTTAACAAGCGGGTTCTTACCGGATCATCACTCATCGGTAAAATCGGGTGCTTAACACCCAGTTGATCAGCCAATGCAGCCGTGACCTCAGCCAGCGTCTGCCCTGAAGCCAGTCGCTGGCTGCGCTCCAGATGGGTAGCAATATCCCGGTCACCCAATCGAAACCAGGTTTCACTGCCGCGCTGTTCCAGCGCCGCCATTACCTGCCAGCTTTCATTGGCCAAGCCCCAACCCTGCTGCTGATCATTTAAACCGGCGAGGGTATAGATAAGGGTATCAATGTCCGGGGAGATGGATAAACCCAGATGTTCAAAATCATCGGCGGTATTTACCACTATGGTTAACTGCTCAGGCGTCAGCAGATGGGATAAACCCAATGCCAGTTTGGCACCGCCAACGCCACCGGAAAAAGCCAATACCTTATTGTAGCGTTCTGGATTGTAGCGTTCTGGCAAAGTCGCCCCTAACGAAATAAATCGTCTTGTTTTTGACGTATCAAAGCCTGCGAGCCACTCTCAGCCGGCTGTAATTGCGCGCCGCGAATCAATACCACCGGAGCCGCCTCAGCGGCCTGGCCCATGACAAAAGACGCCGCCGCCGCCAGTTCATCAGCCACCGCCACCTGGGTGATTTCCATCGGCCGATCAAACAAATCCCTATGGCCGATTAAATCCTCCAAGGGTTGAAAACCTGCAGTACCAAGCGCCATACCCACCGTACCGTTACGCCAGGCGCGGCCAGCACTGTCGTTGATAATAATGTGCAGCGACTTTCCCGTGCGCTGTTTGATCTGCTGTTGTAAATTCGCCGCGCTGGCATCGGAGTCCAGCGGCAATAATAACACCCTGGGGTTATCCTCATCGGAGGCGATGTTCGACTTATCGATGCCGGCATTGGCATGCACATAACCTTTGTTATGCTCGACAATCACCACACCGGGTCGATACCTGACCACCTCCTTCGATTCGTTTAAGATCAGTTGAAGTAGCCGGGGATCCTTATCCACTTTGGCGGCAAGCGCTGTCGCCTCATCGCCTGCCTCGACAGCATTGAGATAGGCATAGCGATTTTCCGCCTTGGAAACAATTTTCTGCGCCAGCACCAGGGTATCGCCGTCACACAGTGAAAACGCCGTTTTCTCCAGAGACAGCAGAATCAGCCCGGCAAGGTCATCGCCGGGCTCAACCAGTGGAAATTCCGGCAACGCCGTCAAGATCAAGGAACTGTTCACCAATAGCGCCCGAACTAGTCCAGCCCGGTAATACTAATACCGGCATGACATTTATATTGCTTGTTAATAAAGATCAATACCGAGGTCAGGGCTTCCGCCGCCGCCGCGTTATTTATTGCACCACCGTGTAAGCCACGCATACCTGCAGCTTCAACCAGCTTGATCACGGCGACACGGGCCTCCTTATTATTGCCACAAACCAGTACGTCGCAATTCATGCCATGACCTTCCTGCAAATGATGCGCCGCCACATTCTGAAACGCAGAAACCACCTTGACTTCCTCGCCTAACAGGCTCTGCGCAATCTGGCCAGCACTGCCCTGCTCGGGCATTTGTACCCTGGCCACTTTCGGTGGTACCAGCGGCACCGTGACATCAATGAGAATCTTTCCCTGCAGCGCGTCCTTGACCGATGCCAGGGTGCTACTGTGGTGAGCAAAGGGAACCGTCATCGCGACAATACTCGCCGCTTCTGCCGCAGCGAGATTATCCATTGCCCGTACATTAATAGATTCAATGCCGCGACTGTCCATCACTGCCCGCAAGTCATCGGCGGCGGCAATCGCTTTTTCCTCGGTGCGCGAGCCAATAATGACCTGGTAACCCGCCTGGGCCCAACGACGCGCCAAGCCAGTACCCAAATCACCGGTACCTCCTAAAACTGCAACTACTGGTAGTGTTTCACTCATAAAATCATTCCACTCGAATCAATAAGATAACCATTTTACCGGTTTACAACCCTCACAGGGCAGTGCAAATTCAGCCATTTCCTTGTGGCAATTTGAGTCACAGCGCCATATTCACGGCTGCTATAGTAGGCAAAGGGGCCGGGGACTACAAGCGACTTAATGTCCCGTAAAAATGCAGGCAGCAGCCAATAATAAGTCATGCGTTTTGTGAACAAGCCCTTATAATAAGCAGCTTCAAGCCAAGCAACACAATAAGGCAACAATAGACATGGGTGAACTCTCAATGAATGCTCAAACGCCGAGCCAAAATCTGGACTTTAGCGGTAAAGTGGTGATTGTCACCGGCGGCGGTAAAGGCGTGGGCAAAGGCATTAGCGAACAGTTTTTACGTGCCGGCGCCGAGGTGGTGATTTGTGGCCGCAGCGAACCGGAGGCCCTGCCCACCATCGGCGATCGGCAGGCGGTGTTTACCCCGGTTGATGTCCGCGATGTAGAACAGGTGCAGGCCTGCATTGATTTCACCGTAGAAAAATTTGGTCGACTGGACGTGCTGGTTAATAATGCTGGCGGCGCGCCCATGGCCGATGCCGCCACCGTATCACCGCGTTTTTCAGAATCCATTATCCGCCTTAACCTAATCGCTCCGCTGAATTTTTCCCAGGCGGCCAATACCGTAATGCAGCAACAGTCGCAGGGGGGAACCATTGTCAATATCGCCAGCGTCAGTGCCGTTCGCCCCTCCCCTGGCACCGCCGCTTACGGTGCTGCCAAAGCGGGTCTGGTTAACCTGGCCACCTCACTGGCAGTGGAATGGGCACCTAAAGTTCGGATCAACAGTATTATTGCCGGGTTGATTGAAACCGAGCAGTCCCACCTGCACTACGGGGATGATGCCGGCATTCAGGCGGTGGGTGATACTATTCCCCTGGGCCGGATGGCACAGCCCGCTGATATTGGCGATGCCTGCCTGTTTCTCTCCAGCCCACTGTCCAGTTATATCAGCGGCTCAACCGTCACCGTGCACGGGGGCGGTGAAAAACCGGCTTTTCTGAATGCCGCTAATACCGACTAACAATGAAGATGCCTCATAGCCTTTAGCCTTCCTGACTAGCACCAGCCCCGGGCGTTTTTACACTCATAACGCCCCACTTTAGCTCATAAATGGAGTCAGAAAGTTGGCGGACAAACCGCGTCTGGCGAAGTATGAAACAGGGTGACGTAATTACGACAAAACTTTTATAAAACAGTTAATTACAAGGTAAATTGTATTCAAAGTTCACTTTCATAAGGGCAAAGTAAGCCATTATTTACTATAGTAATAGCAGCAAGTTTTTTACTGACAACACGATTACATTTTGAGACACCCATGCGGCCAGAACAAAAACAAAAAATAAAACAGGCAGCCACATTACACCTTGTTGGTAAGGACTCGATTAATTGCCTGATCATAAAAATATCAGATCGTACCCTGTCGATCCAGCCAGACAATCACAGCGCTGCTGATAGCCAGCCTTTCAAGCAACTTCGAAAAGGCGACCTCGCCGAGTTGCACATTGACAATCCCGTTAGTCAGGATCACAGCAGCCTTATTATTCGCAGCACCATTGATATTGTCTCCAGCGCGCGCATCGTCCTTGTCTATAACAATCCGGATGAACACAGTGTTCGCCAATTGCTGAACTGGTTTAGTGACAGCCCCCTCTCCAGCAATAGCCCCCTGACGTTACAACTTAAGCAACTTTCCAGTCAAAAGCTGCAAGAATTCCTGGACAACTACCTGCTCGAGCTTGAACAGCAACTACTGAAGCTGGCAGACAATGCAAACTCCAATGAACAACAGCACAGCGTTATGGCGGCACTGACTCAAATTCATCAGCACAGTGGCAGCATCAAGGAAAACATTGCCAATACGGTCAACGATAAGGTGGAAGCACTGCAGCCTGAGAACAGCACCCTTCACTCCGCACCAGACCCGGAACCCACTCCTGTCAATAACAGCGAAACCACCGAAGACAGCATGGAATTAATTGATCTGGGTGAGTTTGAAGACTGGCTCTCGCTTGAAACCATTATTCGCCGCACAGATGACCAGCACCACACAGCTATTAAGTGTCTGGAAAAACGCTACAGCCACATGCTAAAGCGGGAAATAAAACGGGACGACTTACCGTTCAGTGTCAGGAATCTATGCAACGCCCTGAAAACGGCCTTAAAGCAATACGATATTACCCCCGAGCTGATGCCGCTACTTTACCGGATCTTTGATGAAACCGTCATCCAGGAAATGTCGGGGACCTATGACGAACTCAACAGCAGATTGAAACACCATGGCATTCTTCCCAATATTGAGGCAGATATTCTTAGCCAAGCCGCTGAGCGACGCAGCGCACCTTCCCATAACAACCCTGGCCATAACAACCCTGACCATAACAGCCCTGACCATACCGACACCATGGGAACGGTAGAACAGTTACACCCTGTCAGCCATTCCGAGGCTGGGCTCAATCCGGTGTCGGCTCAAAACCAGCAGGCCCTTTACAGCACCGTGCAAAGTATTCTGCAACTGGCCCGCGCGAATACCACTGCGCCTGCAATCAACACCGGTAGCACAGAACTGATCCATGCTACTGAACTGATCGAACAACTGTCATCCATTCAACACGACCCATCGGCAGTGGCAAGCATTGGCGCAGGCTCTTCACTCGGTGATATCGTTTGTCAACAGTCGGGAAAAAACGTCTCTGCCAACGCCAGTGAAGTGCTCAACCTGGTCAGCTCATTTTTCAATCAAATCGATAGCTACCAGCAACTCTCCGTATCGATTATTCAGCAGTTAAAAAGACTGCAAGTACCGCTGGCAAAAACAGCGCTGCTGGATGAGGCTTTTTTAAGCAATGGCGAGCACCCGGCCCGGCAACTGATTAATCAACTCACCGACCTTAGCCTGAACAGTGAAATGCCAAACCCGGCGCTGGAAAACAAATTCGAAAACATCATCGATAATATTATCGACAATTACGACCAGGACGCCTCGGTGTACCAACAGGGCCTGGCCAGCCTCGATAGCATTGCCAAACAACAAAGCGCGGTATTCACCCGCAACACGCAACGCATCAATCAAACCTACGAGGGGCGCCAGCGCCTCAAGCAATCCCAGGACCTGGTCGAAAAGGAAATCATTGCCCGACTGCCTCCGCCACAACAGGCCGATATTATCGTCAATTTTATCGACAACGGCTGGCGTGAATTACTGCAATTCACCTACCTCAAGGACGGGCCAGAGAGTAAAAACTGGCAGCAACAACTTAATACCCTGGATCAATTGAGCCAGTGGATTAACAACAGCGAAAAAGACCCGCAGGGTTTATTAATTCAACAGGATGTCAATCGCGAACTCGAAACCGATAGTTTTCTCGACTTGCTTGAACAGCAGTTAAATACTACCTTGCCTGGCGATTATCGCCATGAGAAAACCGTTGCCAGTATTCGTAACTGCCTCGAGGGAAGTACCCCGGTCAAACTGATTGATGTCAGCTATGAAACACGCAGCGACGGCAGCACCGAATCAACAAGCCCTGAGCTCAATCGCTGGTTCAAGCGTGCCCGCAGTGTTGTAGTCGGTGATGAATTCTCCTATCTGGACGATGAAAGCGAGCAGCGTAATATCAAACTTGCCTGGGTGGGTGATAATCACCAGCATTTTGTTTTTGTTAACAACCGGGGCCAGAAAGTCCTGGACTTTAATTTACTCGAATTTTGTAACGAACTCGCCCAGGGACTCTCCCCCACCGAAGAAAAATCAGAATGGCCACTGGTGGAAAAAAGCCTTTATTCCACCGTACAGCAAGCCTATGAACAACTGGCATTCAAGAGCAGCCACGATGAACTGACCGGGCTGATTAATCGCAAGGAATGTGATCGCTTATTAGGCGCGGCTATCAGCGATGCCAAACAAAATAAGCACTGCCACTACCTGCTCTACCTTGATATCGATAAGTTCGCCCTGTCCAACGACCTCTACGGCCATGTTGCAGGTGATCAATTTATTGCCGATATCAGCCAGTTAATTGTTGCGGCGGTGCCCGAGCAAGCCACGGTTGCACGCATGGCCGGTAATGAGTTCGTTATTTTACTGGAAAACCACCCACCAGCCGATGCCCATCAACTGGCTGACGCGATCAGGCAATCTATCGAGCAGCATAAATTTAAATGGGAGAAACACAGCCTCCAACTCACCACCAGTATTGGCACCATCGCCATCAATGAAAACACCGAGGACGTAATAAACCTGCTGCGCAATGTGATCTCCAGCTGTAAATCTGCCAAGGATGCCGGTGGTAACCGCTGCCTGGAATTCAGCCAAAGTGATGCCGACAGCACACGCCGGGAAACACTGTTGTCATGGATAGATAAATTAAATGACCAGACCAGTAGCGATCATCTTTACCTGCGCGCGCAAAAAATTGTTGCCGCCCAGCCGAAATACCGCAGCGCACATTATGAAATATTGTTGGGGGTTAAAAATCCCGACGGCAGCATTTCTCCCCCGGTCGAATTTATTGAAGCCGCGGAACATTATAACCAGATGCAACGCGTCGACCGCTGGGTCATCGAAAACACCTTTATCTGGCTACAACAGCAACGACAGGCTGGACATACGCTGCCCCATGTATCGATCAACCTGTCCGCCAATAGCATTAACGATGATCACCTGGCCGATTTTTTAATCCAGCAAATGCAATGCTATGCCATACCCAGCAATCACATTTGTTTTGAAATCACCGAAACAGCCACCATCGCTAATATCGCCACCGCGGCGGATTTTATTCGTGAAATTAAACAGTTGGGCTGCCAGTTCTCACTCGATGACTTCGGCAGTGGCAATGCCTCCTACCAATACCTGAAACACCTGCCGGTCGATTATATTAAAATCGACGGCAGTTTTGTCCAGGACATCCACAACAATAAAGACGATTACGCCATGGTGAAATCCATTCAGCAAATTGCCAGCCTGATGGAAAAAAAGACCATTGCCGAATACGCTGAAAATGACCAGATCATCACTATTCTAAAAGAAATTGGCGTCGATTTCTTACAGGGTTACGGCATTGCCAAACCCGTCCCCCTGGAAGAAATTGATTTGGGAAGTCGCTGACAGACTTCCCGACTGGAAACCCTAGAGGAAGGTATCCTCGTTTTCCAGACCCATCATTGTACCGCCCAGATTGCGACCAAACTTGAAGGGGTTATTCGCCACATGGGTGCGCCCTGCATTGATATCCAGCCAGGCTCGGTTGAGTGGATGATCCCTGAAGATGCCCTGGGCACCGCATGAAATAAACAGTTTATTCACCGCATCCGCGCATTTACGCGATACCAATGCCGCATCAAAACGCATTTTCACTCGCTCATCCATCGGCGGTGTTACCCCCTGCTTCGCAAAGCCGAGCATAATATCAAAGTTGCGATACATAATCGTTTTGCACTCATCCACCACGGCCACGGCTTCAGCGAGCGCCATTTGCGCATCCGGGTCCTTGGCAATTTTGGCGCCATCATTAAGGCCAACCCGATCTTTATTGACTGCGATATAGCTATTAACAATACCCTTGAGAGCACCAATAGATGACGAGGAAACCGCCCGTACAAAAATCTGTCCAAAGGGCAGGCGGAATATATAATGGCTATTCACTGCATTACCCGGATTGTCACACTGAAAACCATCGATCGCCCGATGTGTGCGGTACTCGGGAACAAAGGCATCTTTCACCACGATGTCATTACTGCCGGTTCCCTCCAAACCACTGACATTCCAGTTGTCGACAATCTCATAATCGGCTCGGGGTAACAAAAAAGTTCGGTAGTCCGGCGTATCGCCTTCATTTTTAGGCGGTATCACGGCGCCGAGGAAAACCCAGTCGGCATGTTTGGAGCCGGAGGAAAACCCCCAATGACCACTGAGTTGATAGCCACCTTCAACATGGGTCACTTTACCCACCGGCATATACGATGAGGAAATCAGCGTGCTTTCATCGTCGCCCCATACATCCTGCTGTGCCTGGTCATCGTATAAACCCAGCTGCCAATTGTGTATCGCTACCACACCCAGCACCCAGGCGGTGGACATACAGCCTTCGGCCAAAATCATCTGCACCTCAAAAAAGACCTGGGGTTCCAACTCCATACCGCCGTAACGCGCGGGTTGCATGATGCGGAAAAAACCCGCCTGCTGCATTTCAGCGATTGTCGCATCGGGTAGCTTACCCATGCTGGCCGTTTCCACACTGCGCGCATTGATTGCTGGAACCATCGCCCGCGCCTTTTCATACAAGCCGTCAATCAATGCCTGTTTATCACTCATGATGTTACTCCTCTCTCACTGTTCCCGCGGCGGTTTCCAAATAACCACCATTCACAGCCAGTGTGCAAGAATGTGTTTCTCCACTCATACCTTATTTGGGGTAAAGTGGCGCAGGAATAACAATGTCTTGATTTAAATCAGGGTTTTACCGCGATATGATACACACTGCGTTGCCCAGCGCAGCTAAACCGCCATTGGAGTAGTACGACTTGCCAGCCACGACCTCTATCAGCAACGATTATGATGCCCTGATCGCCGCCCTTTACCAAGGCCCACTGGAAAGCCCTCCCTGGCAAAGCTTCCTGCCCATGTTCGGCCAGAGGCTGCAAGCCATGGCGGTATCACTGGTTTTACGTCCACCGGCCGATGGCGACAGCGGCCTGATTCTAAACTACCACCGCCCCCAGGCCGGTGAAACCGCAACAGCAAAACTGGCTGATCCCGCCTCCTGGCCAATCTCTGCCTACCGTGAACATTTTTTTGCGCTGGATCCTTTCGTTAATTTACCCATGGGCGAGGTGGTTACCCTGGCGGAGTTAATTCCTGAACAGAAATTACTGAGCAGCGAGTATTACCAGCACTACCTGCAACCCGCGGAGGTATTCCATATCATCGGCATCGACACCAGCGAACCGGATGGCCTGGTCGCTAGAATCAGGGTCAGCCGTAGCCAGCACGAAGCCGCGTTTAACCAGGCGGACAAGGATTTTCTCAGCCGTATTGGACCGCATTTACAGCAAGCTATACAAATCCACGTACGCCTGAGCCGCATCGAATCGGAGCGGAACCTCTATGCCAGCGCCGTCGACCGCCTGGCCGTCGGCACCATTATTCTCGATGAACAGGGAAAAATACTGGAAGCCAATAAGCTCGCCAGCCAGTTATTAACACAGCAGGACGGCATCGCTCAACACCAGCAACGCCTGCTGTTCGATAACCGGGAACTCAATAGCGAATTCAAAAACCTGCTTGGCCAATTACTGAAACGAGGCAGTGCTCAAAAACCGGGCATGGCCGAAGCCCTGCGTGTTACTCGTCCCTCCGGTCGCGCTGACCTGGGACTGGTGATCAGGCCAGTGCCCATCTCGGAGTGGCATGAGGGGCAATCCAGCCCCACCATCGTGGTGTTTATTAGCGACCCGGAACAGCAGTCAGAAACCTCCCAGCAAATCATCACCCGGCTGTTTGGCTTTACCCCCGCAGAAGCCACTCTGGCCATGCACCTCGCCAAGGGGCTCTCCCTGGCCGAGGTTTCAGCCCAGTTAAGCATTAGCCAGCACACGGCCAGGGCACAATTAAAAGCCATTTTTGCCAAAACCGGCGTCAGCCGCCAGGCGGAGCTGGTACGGCTGCTGGTAAAGAGTGTGGCTAACCTTGGTTAAACTTGTGACCCCAGATGCTCGGCAGAGTAGACACCGTTGGCGTGTACTCGTCCCAATTCATCTGCAAACCACCGGTACCAAACTCCAGCGCAAAGCCCGCGGGCGTTGCCATATAAAATGACAGCATACGGTCGTTGGTGTGCCGTCCCAGCGAGGAAACAATAGGAATTTCTTTCTCGGCGACCCGATCCATGCAGTAGCCCACTTCATCCACATCCAGCACTTCCAGCATCAGGTGAACGCAGCCCACTGGATTATTGGCGTCTTCATACAGCGCCAAACTGTGATGGCGAGGGTTATTCACATGCATAAAATGCAGACCCTGACCGGGATCCTTGGGGTCATCGGTAAATTTGAAGTGCATACGGTCGGTATCACCAAAACCCAGCAGTTCTTTATAAAAGGCATAGGTCTCTTTTAATTTGGCGCAGGGCAGTACCGCATGGCCAAAACCCATATCACCACAAAAACCGGTTTCGAAAGCATCGATACCCTGTGGAGAGACAAATTTAGCATAGTCCAGATCGGCACCCCAGTAGAGTTCCAGGGTATTTCCCGAGGGATCCTGCAAGCGAATAGCCGCTCGCACACGGCGCAACTGAAGCTCTTCAGCACTGAGCAGATCAAAGTTAACCGCTGAAGCTTCCAGGTCCGTTTTTGCCTGCTCGAAATCGGCCTCGTCTTTCAACTCCCAACCACAAAGGGCCAGTCGATCCACTTCACCTTTGTAGACAGCAAAGCGATAGGGACGCTCGTCCATTTTCAAATACACATTGCCATCGTCAGGCATACCCGGCGCGGCCATCAAGCCTAACACCTCGGTGCCATAGCTTAACCATGTAGAAGGGTCGGTTGATTCAATCCAGACATAACCCAGGCTGCGAACATCCATACTATTTCCTCGTCTAATGCAAAAGAACAGGCATTTTGAAGAGAAAGCTATGGCAGGTCAACAGACCTTTTCATAGTGGCAGATCATTGTGGCAGGATTAACCCTGCCCCCAACGATGGCCCCAGGTACTGGGCACTGCAGATTCGGTGGGTGTGTAGTTATCCCAGTCAAGCTGCACGCCGCCAAAACCGTATTCCATGGCAAATCCAGCCGGGGACTCGACATAGATAGACACCATGCGGTCATTGGTATGGCGACCAAAGTTGGTCACAATCTTGACCTCGTGTTGGTGCACCCGATCCATCATATGGCCCAGGGTATCGAGGTCTTCAACTTCGACCATCATATGCACCAGATTACCGGGATGGGGATTCGCATCCTGGAACAATGCCAGGGAATGGTGACGCGGGTTATTGCAGTGCAGGAAATGCAAACCCTGGCCAGGGTCGCCAGGCTCAGGATTGAAATTAAAGTGCATGTAGTCACTCTGGCCGAAACCCATGACCTCGGTGAAGAAACGGTGACTGGCGGCGAGATCCGGCGTTGGCACCGCGAGATGCCCCAGCCCCATATCACCGTGGTAGCCGGTGACAAAACGCTTTACGCCCACCGGCGACACCAGTGGTGCGTAGTCGAGTTTCATGTAGTAAAACAATTCACAGGCAATCCCGCCTGGTGCGGTAAAACGAACAAAATCACGCACCCGGCGCAAATCAGCCTCCTCCGCCGTACCGTTCTGGTAACTGACGCCAGCGGCATCCAGCTCGGCTAAGGCCTGCTCAAACTGACTCGGCCCCGCTACTTCCCAGGCCGACACACTGAAGCGATCCTGCGCCGAAGGCACAATCATAAAACGATAGGGGTATTCATCCATTTTCAGGTACAGATTACCGTCATCGGGCATCCCCGGCGCCTTCATCAACCCCAACACCTGGGTAGCAAAATGCTGCCACTGGTTAATATCAGTGGATTCAATAATCACATAGCCTAAACCGCGAATATCCATAGCTTGTCTGTCTCACTGTGCAGGTGGTCTGTGGATAGCCGGTTGGCCACCCACAACAAAGCCCTAAGCCGCTGTAGATTTCTCCAGCATCTGGGTCAATACCTCTGCCACAGTGGGGCCTTCAACAGTAATATGGGTCTTGTGCTCGGTCAGCCGCGCCGGAATCGAATCGCGATCCATATAGAACTGGCTATACCATTTGCGCACCATATTGATCGGGCCATCACCATCACAAAGCACCGGGTTATCGTTGAGTACTTTGTTATCCCAGATTTCAATATCCTGCTGGAAAGACTCGATACTGGACTGGGTGTACTCATCCACCATGGCCTGGTTTTGTTTATCGGTAAGGTTGGGGTTCTTTTTCATCATTACCCCGAAATTAATATCAAACTCACCAGTATTCACCGGAACATGACTGACCAACAAGTGGGTGGTAACCGGCTGGCCGTCCATCATTCCGGTCATCGTTGTGGTCATATAAGCTGGACCTTCATAGGTTGCCACACTGGTCATCGGGCAATCACCTTCGGTCAGTATTTCGTGACCACCCACCATATACTGGACAAAAACATGACCATCCTGCTCATTGCTAAAACTTTTAACCGTTGAGTAATGCACCGGGCCGAAGTGGGCCATATCGCACATATTGTCCACCAACTCACGACAGTGGGTTTTAATTGGAATGCGATTCATCACCCAGTCTGTCCACTCACCCGAGTAATAATCTTCGCTGCGCGAGGGCTCCTGCTCAGGAATCGGCTCCCCATTTTCATGGTCATTCCATACAAATAACAAACCATTCTTTTCCAGCGTTGGCCAGGACTTGATCACCGCCTTGTCGGGAATCTTTTTCGCATAGGGAATATCATCACAAACACCATCGGCTCCCCAGCTCCAGGCATGGAAGGGACAGAGCAAGGAATTGCCCTTCACGCAGCCCTTGGAAAGATCCGCACCCATATGAGGGCAATAAGCATCGAGTACATGTATCTCGCCATCATCTTCACCGCGGTAGGCCACCAATCGGGTACCAAAGTATTCCAGCATCTGTGGCTCGGCGGAAAAGCTGTCCGCTTTACCCAGCACATGCCAGCCACGGGCATAACGTTCAGGCCATTCTTTTTTAATAATCTTATACGGTTCACGCTTGGCTGCAGCAGTCATGATAATCTTCTCCAGGTTTAAAGCTGATAGTGGTTAGCAGACGACTGATGATTCACCCGCCGTCTATTCTACGAGACCGATTATGGCGACTGTGCTTAGCCACTCCCTCGTCCAAAGGGGTGATATTAGTGGCTTTGCGGTAAATTCTTGATCTGCATCAAATAATCAAGATCCGGATAGATGTCGATAAAACTTACAATTAAAGCTATTAATTAGATTAACTATCCGTATTATCACTTTGATTTACATATACTTTTAATATATGGCCTGAAAACTGCTACGTACTCTATGTGACTCGTCTCTGGCGCTATAGCGAAACCGGGAAATGAAGAATTTCACAGGTAAAAAACTTCGATTGACTGAGCGGCTGCAGGGTATCGCAATACTCACCTTCGATGCCGAGCCGGGTGTATTGAATAAATTTGATACCGCGACCCTGAGTGAATTGCATACGGCACTGAGCATTTTAGAAAACCACAGGCTTAACGGGCTTATTATCAACAGCGCCCAGGCAATATTTTTTGCCGGCGGCGACATCACTGAATTCAGCCAGCGTTTTCAGCAAAGCACGGCCAAAATCCAGACAGAAATTAATTCCTACCAACAGGCGCTCAATCGCCTTGAGGCCCTGCCGTACCCAAGCTTATGCGCCATTAATGGTGCGGCGTTAGGCGGCGGCGTGGAAATTGCCCTGGCCTGTGACTACCGTCTGGCGGTTCACGATGCCCGACTGGGCTCGCCAGAAGTCACTCTGGGACTGATCCCGGGAACCGGTGCCACGGTCAGGCTGCCCAGAATAATTGGAGTGGAGCGCGCCCTGCAATGGATTGCTGACGGCACTATTATTCGAGCCGACCAGTGCGACAATGGCTTGCTGGATGAAATCTGTAGCTCACAAGATGAACTTAACAGCCGTGCCTGGAGTAAATTACAAGAAGCCATTGCAGCCCCTGAAGACTGGCAACAACGCCGACAAAAAAAACGCCAGGCCATTGCCAACCCTCCCCCCGCCGCCATTTATCGGCAGGCCGAAGCTCGACTGGACCAACACTACCACGACAGCCTCAGTTTCCGGGCCCGCACAGCCGCGGTTCACAGCATTGCCGATTCCGTCTACAGCGATCAAAATATCGCCCTGGCCATCGAATCGATGTATTTAATTGAATTGGGACAAACCAGGGACAGCCACTTACTGATCGAAGCGTTTATCAATAAAACCCAGCCAGACGCCAGCGCGGTGACGCTTTCTGCTAATACGCTAACGAGGCAACACTTTTCAAAATAAGCCTGACCAGCATCGGCTGGCGAGAGACCCCGGTCTTGGCAAACACTGAGCGCAAATGTGTGCGCACAGTGTTACGGCTCACATGAAGCTGCTCAGCCGACTCGTCCAGTGTCAGGCCGTTAGCCAATAACATCGCCAGCGAGGCTTCGGTAGGCGTAAAACCAAACAAGCGGGCAATCGCCTGTATCGGCGCATCGGAAGACTGCTCCGGGTCACTGACAAAAATCACTACCGAGGGCACCGCCTTGCCCTGTGACCAGGCATTACCCGGCACCGGCCTGATCACCAAACCGAGATCGGCCAGCCCGGAAGGCCGCTCAACACGCAGGGCCTGCACTACCGCCGGGCGCTCCGCACGCTGGCTATCCATCACCTCGCCAATCAATTGCTGTAATTCTGCTGTACGCTCGGTATTGCTCAACTGTAATCGATCTTTTACACAATACAGGCCGTCTTTTTGTTCGAACAACTCGCTGGCCATCGCATTACAATTTAACAGCCGGGCATTTTCATCAAGGATAATAGTACCCACCGACAATTGCTCCACAGCACCAGCATAAAGCGCTCGCTCCGACTCTATCTTATTCAAGCGGGCATGGATGCTAATCGCGCGTTCAAGGTGGGGGATAATACTGCCTACCAGGGCCCTATCCGCATGGGTAAATGGCTGCGCCTGTTTCGACCGCGCCACCCTCAATCGCGCCTCGACCTCACCGGGAACATACATATCAGCACCCAGGGAATCAAATATACCCGCCGGCTTCATGCAGACCTGGTAGAGTTCACTGGACAATAGTTGTTCTTCACCAATGAATTCCAGCAGGCTGGTTACCTCCCCGGGCTTCAATCCAACAAAGGGGTCAAGGGCAAAAAACCTCTCGTTATAGATTAAAATGCCCTCTTCAACCCCACCGTCTGTTAACAACAGTCCCTTGCCTTTATCTGAGGGCGGGCGTAATACCAGGGTGGTATTAACCGCGCCCATTAACTCCCGCAGCCTGGCGAGGAAACTCTGCCATGGCACTTCTTCCAGCGCCCCCTGGTAGATACTGCCAATAAGCTCACTGAACTGCTGGTCTAATTGCATAGTCTCGTGCACTGCATAGTATGAAGGGGGTATTGTAGTAGAAAGTAAGGCGGCAGGTCGAACCAGCAAAAAAAAGGCCGCTAAATATAGCGGCCTTTAGAAAAACGCTGACGCTAGAGCTTACCCTGTTCCCGCGCCATATCCAGCGCCAGGTCCTCGATCATATCTTCCTGGCCACCAACGGTGCGCCGGCGACCCAGTTCCATCAATATGTCACGGGAAGACAGCTGATACTTTTCTGCCGCGCGCTTGGCGAACAGCAAAAAGGAAGAATACACCCCCGCATAACCCAGGGTTAACGCATCGCGATCGATACGTACCAGTTCATCCATCATCGGTACGATCAGTTCTTCGGCGATATCCATCGCCTTGAACAGGTCGATACCGGTGATTACTCCCATACGTTCCAGCACGGCAAGCAATACCTCCAGCGGTGTATTACCCGCACCCGCACCCAGGCCTGCAATAGAACCATCAATGCGGTTGGCACCGGCCTCAATCGCCGCCACCGAATTCCATACCCCAAGACTCAGGTTATGGTGACCGTGGAAACCCAACTCGGTTTCCGGCTTTAACACTGAACGAGCCAACGCCACGCGCTCGGTCACATGTTCGGGCAACATATAACCGGCAGAATCGGTGATGTACACGCAGTTAGCGCCGTAGGACTCCATTAATTTCAGTTGCTCAACCAGCGGCTCGGCCTCAATCATATGCGCCATCATCAAAAAGCCCACGGTATCGAGTTTCATTTCTGTCGCCATGCCAATATGCTGTTCGGAGACATCCGCTTCGGTACAGTGGGTCGCCACACGAATAGTGTGAATGCCACAGTCAGCAGCCATTTTCAAATGGTCGACGGTGCCAATACCCGGTATCAGCAGCGCAGAGACTTTAGTCTTGTTCACCACCCCACAGACGGCGCGTAAATACTCTTCATCACTGGCCGCAGGAAAACCATAGTTGACCGAGCGACCACCGAGACCATCGCCATGGGTGACTTCAATCATCGGCATACCGGCATCATCCATTGCCCGGGCCACCGTCACCATTTCCTCAACACTGATCTGGTGACGCTTGGGGTGCATACCATCACGCAGGCACATATCGTGAATGGTGACTTTCTTACCTTCTAAATTCATATCCAATTCCTGATAGTCATCGCTGTTGTAACGCTTAGGGCGCTGTAGGCACAAAGCGCCCAGCCAAAATTTCTTCGGCGTACATTTCGGCGGTACGCAAACCGGCAGCCGTCATAATATCCAGGTTACCGGCATACTTGGGCAGGAAATCGCCCAGGCCCTCTACCTCCATATAGATGGATACACGATTGCCATCAAACACGGGGCCATTTTTCAAGGTGTAGCCCGGTACATATTTTTGTACCTCCACAATCATCTCATTAACTGAATCGATTATGGCCTGTTGATCGGGCTCTTCTTCCGTCAAGCAGTGTATCGTGTCGCGCATCATCAATGGCGGCTCAGCAGGGTTAATAATGATAATCGCCTTACCTTCACCGGCGCCTCCCACCGACTCAATACCAGCGGCGGTGGTGCGGGTAAATTCGTCAATGTTTTTACGGGTTCCCGGTCCGGCCGATTTGGACGAAACCGTTGCCACAATTTCACCGTAGTTAACTTTTTGTACACGGCTCACCGCCGCCACCATGGGAATGGTTGCCTGGCCACCGCAGGTCACCATATTCACGTTCATCGCCTTGGTATTTACCGCTTCAGCAAGATTCACCGGCGGCACGCAAAAAGGACCAATCGCCGCCGGCGTCAGGTCAATCATTACCGCATCCTCGGCATTAACCTTGCGGGAATTTTCCGCATGAACATACGCTGATGTCGCATCAAAACAGATTTGCACACCGTCTTCCTTCATCGTCGGCAACATACCGTCAACGCCCTCGGCGGTGGTCTTCAAACCCATTTCTCTGGCCCGTGCCAAACCCGGCGAATCGGGAATTACACCGACCATCCACACCGGCTCAATCACTTCGCTGCGCATGGCCTTCATTAATAAATCAGTGCCGATATTGCCGGGACCGATAATGGCTACCTTGATTTTTTCGCTCATGTTTTTACTCTTCAAATAATGGGGTAAAACTTACTCTGCCCCGAATGCTATACAAAATTTACCGAAGCCTGGCCAATCCCTTCCAATATCATCACCATTTTATCCCCTGCCACTACCGGTTCCAGCGGCACCAATGAACCCGACAAAATCACTTCACCGGCATTAAGGGGGATATCGTATTTACCCAGGGTATTCGCCAACCAGGCCACCGCCGTTAATGGATTACCCTGCACTGCACTACCCAGCCCCTCACTCAATGGCTGGCCATTTTTAGTAACCGTAATCCTTAAATTCGGCAGATCATGATCGCGGGGATCAGCGTTTGCATCACCCAATACGTACACACCACAGGAGGCATTATCGGCAACCGTATCCTCGATCTTAATCTTCCAATCGTGAATACGCGAATCAACAATTTCAAAACAGGGAATAATGCACGCTGTTGCATCCAGTACATCCTGCTCGGTAACGCCTGGGCCGACAAGGTCTTTTTTTAAACGAAAACCAATTTCAGCTTCGGCACGAGGCTGGATTAAGTTTCCAGCAACGGTGATATCGGCGCCATTGGGATATTCCATGGCATCGGTCAGGAAACCAAAGTCGGGCTGGAACACACCGAGCATTTCCTGCACCGCGGCACTGGTTACACCAATTTTTTTACCGACTATTTTCTCGCCATCATCCTCAATACGACGACTCACCATACGCAGGGAAATATAATAGGAGTCATTGATTTCGATATCGGGCTCACGCTCGGTAAACGGTGCCAGCGTGGTCTGCGAGCGCAGCGCCTCATAGAGTTCATCGCCCAATTGATTGATTTTTTCTTTATCCATAGCGTACAAAGTCCAGTGTCATACGGTTAAACATTTCACGGTGCTCAAGCATAACCCAATGGCCGCACTCTGAGACCAGGATCACGCGCACATTGTGGCATTTTTTTGCCAGTTTCATAATCCCTGTTTCGGGCATCATGTTTTCATTCATACCCCAGAACACCAATACCGGGCACTGTAAATCGCCCAACTGGTCTTCCATATTGGGCACCACCATCGTCTGCATCACCCGCGGGTTTTGCAACTGCATGGTCGCATGGCGTTCGGCCACCAGTTCATCACTAATCACCGAGGGATCCGCTACGAAGGCCTCAATAAAAAAGCCTTTCATCTTCTCAGGCGTCACCGGTTCGGCAGCGGTAAACACTGCCTTCATCATCGCCATACCTGGCATGGTGAAATAGTCAGGCTGGTTTTCAATCCCCCCCGGCGCCATCAACAACAACTTCTCAACATGGTCGGGGTAGTCCAGCGCTAACTTGATCGCAATCGCTCCCCCCAGTGAGTTACCCACCAGGGTATAGCGGTCGACACCGACACTATCGAGCATCTGCTTAATGCATTCTACAAACACATTGAGGTGATAATCGATATCGTCAGGCTTATCGGAATAGCCGTAACCCAGCAAGTCGGGAACAATCACCCGACAACCCTGTGCCACAAGCTCAGGATAATTGCCCTTAAAATTGCTGTGGCCGCTGGCACCACTGCCACTGCCGTGCAAGTACACCACCACCGGACCTTCGCCCTGGTCGAGGTAATGTACACGATGGCCATTGGGTAAATCCGCGTAGTTCGCCTCGGGGAGGCCGGGAATTAACGTCATCCTTTCAGTTTCCTTACATATTCATATCGATATTGTCGGCGCCGAACAACATGCCGCCGAGGTTATTACTGTAGATATTGGTGTTGTTAGCCACATGGGCCTGACTGGCCATAATGTCGAGGTGACGCGCCAACACCTGGCTGCCGAGAAAAATCCCCTTACTGCCGCTGGCCTTGAGCATCTTCGCAGAAAGGTCGGCACAGCGATCGGCAACCACGGCTGAGTCATAGCGGTAGCGAGCACGGTCATCCAGGACAATGTCCTTGCCCTCGCTTGCCAACGCCATCATATCGTCGAAGTTTTTGTACATAACCGTTTTCATTTCTTCGATAGCACACTTCACTTCCGATGCCAGCTTGCGCGCAAAGAGGTCGTTACTCATTTTATTAGGGCCAACAACACGGTTAATCGCCACTTCAATAAAGGCCGACAGACAGCCTTCCAGGGCACCCAGTGAACCGGTACACACCGCGCGCACAAATACCTGGCCAAATGGCAAGCGGTACAAGGGCGCCTTATTTACCGCATTACCCGGGTTATTGGTACTGAAGCCGTCGATCAGCTTGTGGGTGCGATGCTCGGGAACAAAGGCATCGACGACTTTCACATCCTGGCTGCCAGTACCTTGCAGGCCAACCACATGCCAGGTATCAATAATTTCATAGTCGGCACGAGGCACCATAAAGGTACGATAGTTTTTCATATCAAAGGGGGCGCCTTCTTCCGGCACCACCGCGCCCAGAAAAACCCATTCGCAGTGTTCCGAACCACTGGAAAAGCCCCACTGGCCGCTGAGCTTGTAACCACCGTCGACTTTCTTCACCTTGCCCACCGGGGCATAGGAAGAAGAAATTAACGTCGTTGGATCATCCGCCCAGGCATCCTGTGCCGCCTGATCATCAAACAAGCCCAACTGCCAATTGTGTACCGCTACCACACCCAGCACCCAACCGCTGGACATACAGGCTTCGGCGATTTTCAACTGCACCGCATAAAATACCTGCGGATCCATCGCATAACCCCCCCATTGTTCCGGCTGCAGGATCTTAAAGAAACCGGCGTCCTGGAATTGCTGGATGGTCTCATCGGGAATACGGCGTATTTCTGCCGCTTGGGCCGCGCGTTCACGCAGAACCGGCTGCATGGCTTCGGCGCTGGCCAACAATTGCTGCGCCCGTGGTGATCCTAAACTGTATTCGCTGGACATAATGACTCCGTTGTTATGATTAATTGTCTGGCCAGAAGCCATTCTATTACGCTACAGAGAACTCGTACATAACCCAAATAAGGGATGCCGTGCACGCGCCCTATTCAACAACCGCGTCATTATAGCCCGTGGGATCACCCAGCATGGCCCGGTGTGATGGCGGTTGCTTACCGTTAATATCCACTACGCCGTAAGCCTCAGCCAACTCGGCACCCACCCAAATTTTACCACTGCGTTCCATCCGCGCAGGATCCCGGGCCAGGGCATCGATTACCCGGCCAGTAAATTGCGGGGTTTCCGCACCTGCTTCCATATCTGCATACAATTCTGGCTGGGCATCGAAGACCAACTGCGTGCGCTCTGTTTTTAACAGGCCCATCCAGATTGAAACCACCGCCACCTGGTAAGGCTTGAAATCAACCGCCATATCGTGAGCCATTTTATCCACCGCTGCTTTGCCGGCACCATAGGCCGGGCCATGCATATAACAACGGCCACCAAAAGAGGAGGTGTTGACCACCAGGCCCTCGCGGTTTTTAATCAGCAAAGGCGCCGCATAATAACTGGCCACATAGCTGCTGCGCATGCCAACATCAAGAATCGCCTGTAAGCCCAGTGGTTTTTCCCAAAAAGGGCCGGGCAAGGTCAAACCATCGGGAACCAGCAAGGCATTATTGACCAGGATATCCAGCTGCCCCTGCTCACGCTCAACTTGATCGAACAGGGCTTTTACCTGGGCATCGTCGCCATGATCGCAGATCACCGCAATACCCTGCCCCCCGGCGGCAGTAATCTCATCCGCGGTAGCAAAGACGGTACCAGGCAGGGACGCATCACCCTCATTGCGGGTGCGACCTGTCACATACACCGTAGCTCCCGTAGCCCCCAGTGCCAGCGCAATGCCTTTACCTGCACCTCGACTGGCTCCGGTCACCACCACCACACGATTTTCACTCAAACCCATAAATACTCCCCTTATATTGGCCACAATCCTATAGACATCCATCGCGACTGGCCAACACTATCACTCCCGTACAGGAATCATTCTCAAGCCGATTATTTTTGTTGCCTGTTGGGAGGCGGCGAACCCAGGTGAAGCTGCTGGCGTTGCTTTGCCAGTTGCATCTGCTTCTGGCGCTCACGGAAGCGGTTTAACTGATCATCGGAGAGATGCTCATAACACTGGGGACAGCACACCCCCTCTTCATAATGCGCTGACTGCTTATGTTGCGCATTGATCGGACGACGACAGCCATGACACATATCATAGCTGCCCTTTTCCAGCGAGTGATCCACCGCCACACGATTGTCAAAAACAAAACACTCACCCTGCCACAGGCTATCTTGCTCCGGCACATCCTCGAGGTACTTTAAAATACCCCCATCCAGATGGTAGACCTCTTCAAAACCTTGCTGCAACATATAGGCCGACGCTTTCTCGCAGCGGATACCCCCAGTGCAAAACATCGCCACTTTTTTATACCGGGCAGGGTCATAATTTTCGCGAACAAAGTCCGGGAACTCCCTGAAACTCTCCGTCGCCGGATCGACCGCATTCTTAAAGCTGCCAATAGCCACTTCGTAGTCATTGCGAGTATCCAGCAACAACACTTCCGGGTCAGAGATCAGCTGATTCCAGTCAGCTGGCTTAACATAGCTGCCAACGACGGTATTGGGATCGATATCCGGTAGCCCCATGGTGACAATTTCTTTTTTCAGCTTCACCTTCATGCGGTAAAACGGCTGGTGATTATCGCTGGATTCCTTGTGACCGAGATCGCTCAAGCGCGGATCGGCCTGCAAATAAGCCAACACAGCATCCACTCCCTGCCGACTACCGGCAATGGTGCCATTAATCCCCTCGTTGGCCAGCAATAAACTGCCCTTAATCGCCTGTTCATTGCAGCAGGCCAGTAACGGTTCGCGCATGTCCCGGTAATTATCGAGCGTAACGAATTTATACAGTGCAACAACAATGATACGGGGCATAATAATTTAACAATCGGCTTAAAAAGAGCAGCGCAGTCTACCCACACTCAAAGCAACAGGCAAGATGGATTAACGCTACTTGCTGCCGCCCAGGCAATCCGGGGAATCGGGTGATTGCTGCTGGCGCAACAACCACTCCTGCTCACAATAAGTATGCAGCGCCAAGGCGTGAACCGGGCCCTCAAGCTCTTCTTTCAACACGGCATAAACTTGCTGGTGTCTTGCCACGCTGCGCTTGCCGGTGAATGCCGAACTGACCAGCACCACTTTAAAGTGTGTTTCTGAATTAGCCGGGACGCTGTGCATATCACTCTCATTAATCACCTCAAGATGGCTTGGCGCTAATGCAGTGGATAATTTATCGATGATCGTTGCTTGAATCGTCATAGTAATATTGAGCCCAAAAAAAAGGCCACTTTATCAGCGACCTTTTTCTTAGGCAATCCTGCTGGCCTGAAATATCACTTCTGCTGGTTTTTCCGCCGGCATAACCCCAAACCAACAATACCCAGTGCCAGTAAGGCAATACTGGACGGCTCTGCAACATTGAAAGTAGTCGGCTTGGGATGTTTTGTCCTTGGCACAGGGAAATAAGCGCTCAGTGCACCCCACACACTATTCGAAAAGTACCCGGAATCCTGTAGGCGAAACTTGAAACCTGTCCCGCGGTGCCCGCTCCAACGATTGACAGCCGGTGTGTAGAGCACCCTGTTGTCAAACTCATGTGACCAGACCGCATGCCTGTGCTCAGCGCCCCTGAAATCCATATCCATCATCACACTGGCCGTGCTACTGGCCGCCGCCAGTAAAAAACTGCAAGCGACAAGCAGTGTTTTTAACCACGCAGTTGATATTTTCATTCCGTTTATATTTTTCATTTCGTTCACTTTTTATCCATTAATTATCTCATCCAGCCCAGCATAAATCAGGCGCACACATAACTATGCAATAATTACGCCAAAAAAATAAATCCAATAATATCAATAAGTTAAAAAAACATTACCGGAACTAGTTCACAGTTCTGTAAAAAATATCGACACA
>JAUXHA010000029.1 GCA_030621845.1 Spongiibacteraceae bacterium | reverse complement strand
ATTCGTCATACCGGTGTGATTCCTATTGCGGGTGACCAGGTGACGAATGATATCGCTATGGCGCTGCGTACTCCGACACAAAATGCGGAAGAAATAAAAATCAAATATGCCTGTGCGCTGACGCAACTGGCCGGTGCCGACGAAACGATAAAAGTACCAAGTGTGGGCGAGCGGCCGCCGCGAGACCTGTCGCGGCAGGCACTGGCGGAGGTGGTCGAGCCGCGCTATGACGAATTATTTACCCTGGTCCAGGCTGAGCTAAGGCGAAGCGGTTATGAAGACTTGATTGCCGCCGGCATTGTATTAACCGGAGGCACATCAAAAATGGAAGGGGTCGTTGAACTGGCTGAAGAGATTTTTCATGCCCCGGTACGCATCGGTGCTCCGCAGGATGTGCGCGGGCTGACTGATATCGTGCGCAACCCGATTTTTTCAACCGGTGTTGGCTTGCTGCAGTACGCCTTGAAACAACAGGAAATAAATATGCAGAAAGAGCTTGCCGGGGAAAATTCACGGGGTGTATTTAGGCGGGCCAAAGAGTGGTTCCAAAATAACTTTTAATTTTTTAATACTAAAAACCAGCGTCGCTGGAATAAGTAAAAACCAAAGGGAGAGTAGCTATGTTTGAACTTGTCGATAATGTACCACAGAGTGCAGTGATCAAGGTGGTTGGAGTCGGTGGTGGTGGCGGTAACGCCGTTAAGCACATGATTGCCAGCAGCGTCGAAGGTGTGGATTTTATCTGTGCCAATACTGACGCCCAGGCCCTGGTCGATATAGAAACCACGACGGTATTGCAGTTGGGCAGCAATATAACCAAGGGGCTGGGTGCCGGAGCCAATCCTGAAATTGGCCGTCAGGCAGCACTGGAGGATCGTGATCGTATTGCCGAGGCCTTGCAGGGTGCCGATATGGTGTTCATCACGGCGGGCATGGGGGGTGGAACAGGTACCGGTGCTGCGCCTGTGGTTGCAGAGATTGCCCGTGAAATGGGTGTGCTGACGGTTGCCGTGGTAACGCGTCCTTTTCCTTTCGAGGGCAAGAAGCGGATGCAAATTGCGGATTATGGTATGAAGGAGTTGCAACAGCATGTTGATTCCCTGATCACCATTCCGAATGAGCGCTTACTGGATGTACTGGGTAAAAACACCAGTCTGCTGGATGCGTTTAAAACAGCCAATGATGTCTTGCTGGGTGCGGTACAGGGTATAGCTGACCTGATTATCCGCCCGGGTATGATTAACGTCGATTTCGCGGATGTGAAAACGGTGATGTCCGAAATGGGCATGGCAATGATGGGTACCGGCAGCGCCAGGGGCGAGAACCGTGCCCGGGAAGCCGCTGAAGCCGCTATTCGCAGCCCGCTGCTGGATGACATCAATCTGCAGGGTGCTCGCGGTATCCTGGTCAACATTACCGCGGGTATCGACCTGTCATTGGGTGAGTTCTCGGAAGTGGGCGACACCGTTGAGGAGTTTGCCTCCGAAAATGCCACGGTGGTAGTTGGTACGGTGATTGACCCTGATTTGGGCGAAGAGTTACGGGTGACCGTAGTGGCGACCGGACTGGGTACGGAGGGTGCTGAAGCGCCGTTAGCGGTGGTCAAAACCACATCGCCTGAGACGAACTACCGGGAATTGGATCGTCCCACCGTGATGCGGAACAAGTCACGGGCGGGTTCGGCACAGGATGAGGCGTCTGCGGCCGCTACCGGTGACAAGGGTATGGAATATCTGGATATTCCGGCTTTCTTGCGCCGCCAGGCTGATTAATAGCCTTCTGCTCATGCGGGCTCATAGCTAACCGTACTGCCTGTTATTCGGGTGTACTGGTTAGTGGGCGCTTACTGCCTGTTGATAAGGCCTTGTTGGCGGGTATGCCTGTGGTTTGATGCCGCTGTCAGTGTTTGAAGGAGACCGGGGGCCAGCTTCCTCCCTTTTGCTGGTTTTCTGTCCCTTCATTGCTGATTTTGTCCTTTTTTGCGCCTGAACCCCTCCTTATTTCCCCCTGAAAGCTTTTATTCCTCGTTATTAGTGCTGTTTCACGAAATTGGGTTGGCAAAAAGCAGCATTATGTGCGATATTTTTATGACGCAATTAAACACATAAAACGCCTTAATCCTGACGCGCCTATGAAGCTTATTATAATCCGCGGTAAACACGGAGAATCAAAGACCCTGTCCCTGAGTCGATGGACCCGTGCCCTGCTGTCCGTGGTACTTATTGGCGCGCCGCTAAGTGTTGGTGTCTACCTGGGTTACAGCGTCAATGGCGGCGATGGGCTCGATCATCATGCCCTGCAGGCTATCAAGGGCCAGGTCGAAAAAGAACAGCAGCAGCTCGCAGCCACGCAGCAAGATACGGCACAGCAATTACAGGCATTGACCCTGCGAATGGCCGAGTTACAGGCGCGATTGGTTCGCCTGGATGCGCTTGGTGAGCGTCTGACCTCGATTGCCAAGCTGGACAAGGGCGAATTTAACTTCAACCAGCGTCCAGCGGTAGGTGGCCCTGAGGCCGCTGATTCAATGACCGGTTATACGGCGCCGAGTTTTGTCGATGCCATTGACCAGTTAACCGCATTGGTTGATGATCGCCAGCAACAGCTCGAAATCCTTGAGTCACTGATGGAAAATCGCAAGCTTCAGGATGATACCTTTTTGGCTGGAAGACCGATTAAAAAAGGCTGGATGTCTTCCCGCTTTGGCCACCGTACCGATCCCTTTAATGGCCGCATCGCCATGCATAAGGGGGTGGATTTTGCGGGCAAGGAAGGCTCGGAAGTTATTACCGTGGCTGCCGGTGTGGTGACCTGGTCGGCTGAACGCTACGGTTATGGCCAGATGGTGGAAGTCAATCACGGTGGTGGCTATATCACCCGCTACGCTCACAATAAGGAAAACCTGGTTAAGGTGGGCGATGTGGTTAAAAAAGGGCAGGTTCTTGCCCATATGGGCAGCAGTGGTCGTTCCACCGGCCCCCATGTCCATTTTGAAGTCTACAAGCACGGCCGTTCGGTCGATCCTGCAGCTTATATTCATCGCGCCAGTCGCTGATCGCTATTTTTTGATATTTTACTGATTTTGTAGCCCCAGACGGTTGGGTTGTGCTGCAAATTCTTTCATAATAGCGCGAATAATATTCTCACGGTTGTAGCCATCTATATGTTAAACCCCATTAAGAAAATTTTCGGTAGTAAAAATGACCGCGAACTCAAGCGTATGGGCAAAATTGTCCGTAAAATTAATGATTTTGAGGACGCGATCCAGGCACTGGATGACGAGGCACTGAAGGGGAAAACCCTTGAGTTCAGGCAGCGACTGGAACAGGGCGAGAAACTGGATGCCCTGTTACCAGAGGCCTTTGCTGTGGTACGCGAGGCCAGCCAGCGGGTGCTGGGCATGCGCCATTTCGATGTGCAAATGGTTGGCGGCATTACGCTGCATCAAGGGCGCATTGCTGAGATGCGTACCGGTGAAGGTAAAACCCTGGCCGCCACTTTACCCGTCTACCTCAATGCGCTTGAGGGAAAAGGCGCCCACGTGGTGACGGTGAATGATTACCTGGCCCAGCGCGATGCTGAATGGATGGCACCGGTGTATCGGTTTTTAGGGATGGAAGTGGGTTATGTTGTTTCCGGTCAGGAGATGGACACCAAACGCGCCGCCTATGCCGCTGATATCACTTACGGTACCAATAATGAATTCGGTTTTGATTACCTGCGCGACAATATGGCTTTCAGCCTGGAACAGAAATTCCAGCGCGGTTTGAATTTTGCCATTGTCGATGAAGTGGATTCCATTCTTATTGATGAAGCGCGCACACCGTTGATTATATCGGGCGCCGCCGAAGACAATGCCGCCATTTACAAACGGATTAATCAATTTATTCCCCAGTTGCAGCAGCAAATAGAATCCGCCGAGGGCGATGTTGTTGAGCAGGCCGGTCACTTCACGGTTGATGAAAAAAACCGCCAGGTAGAAATGACCGAGGAGGGACATGTCTTTGTTGAGGGGTTATTAACCGAGGCGGGCTTGCTGGATGAAGGTGAAAGCCTGTATTCGGCATCCAATTTATCCCTGCTTCACCATGTTAATTGTGGTTTGCGGGCGCTGTTATTATTCCAGCGCGATGTCGAGTACATCGTGCAGGATAACCAGGTCGTGTTGATCGATGAGCACACCGGCAGAACCATGCCCGGCAGGCGCTTATCGGAAGGCTTGCACCAGGCTATTGAGGCCAAGGAAGAGCTGGATATTCAGTCCGAGAGCCAGACCCTGGCATCGACGACCTTCCAGAATTATTTCAGGCTGTATAACACCCTCTCTGGCATGACTGGCACGGCGGATACGGAAGCTTTTGAGTTTATGCAGATTTATGGCCTGGATGTGGTGGTGATTCCCACCAATGTGCAGGTGGCGCGGGAGGACCTGAATGACCTGATCTACCTGTCAAAAGAAGAGAAATACGACGCCATCGTTGAGGATGTAAAAGAAATCACCAGCAAAGGGGCGCCGGTATTGGTGGGTACCGCCACTGTTGAAACCTCGGAAGAGGTGTCGGCATTATTCACCAAGGCAAAAATTGAACACAAGGTGCTGAATGCCAAATACCATCAGCAGGAAGCCGAAATTATTGCCCAGGCGGGTCGCCCCGGCGTTGTCACCATTGCCACCAATATGGCCGGTCGCGGCACGGATATCGTGCTCGGGGGCAACGTAGAGGTTGAAATTGCCGCGCTGAATAATCCCACCGAGGCACAGGTCGCCGCGCTGCGTGCTGAGTGGAAAAAACGTCATGCAGCGGTGTTGGCGGCGAAGGGTTTGCATATTGTCTGCACCGAGCGCCACGAGTCACGCCGTATCGATAACCAGTTGCGCGGTCGTTCCGGACGCCAGGGTGATCCCGGTGTGTCGCGTTTTTACCTGTCCATGGAAGATAACCTGATGCGTATTTTCGCCTCGGAGCGGGTGCGTAACTTTATGAAAGCGCTGGGAATGGAAAAAGGCGAGGCCATTGAGCATCGCATGGTTAGCAACTCGATTGAAAAAGCCCAGCGCAAGGTCGAGGGGCGCAATTTTGATATTCGTAAACAGTTGCTTGAGTATGATGATGTGGCCAATGACCAGCGCCAGATTGTCTATCAACAGCGTTCCGAGTTGCTTGAGTCGGGTGATATTGTTGAGACCATCGAAGCCATTCGCAACGATGTGGTGAACGCGGTTATCGATGAATACATCCCCCCGCAAAGTCTTGAGGAGCAGTGGGATATCAGCGGTCTGGAAAAACGGGTGGAGGCCGATTTTGCGGTCAAGTCACCGCTGCAGCAGTGGCTGGAGGACGATGACCAGTTGCACGAGGAACCCCTGCGGGAGAAGTTACTGGCCGAAGTGAAAGCTGCCTATGAGTTAAAAGCGGCTGGTGTCGGCGACAATATGCGTTTGTTTGAAAAACAGGTGATGTTGCAGGTACTGGATAATCTCTGGAAAGAGCATCTGGCGACCATGGATCATTTACGCCAGGGTATTGGCTTGCGCGCCTACGCCCAAAAGAATCCCAAGCAGGAATACAAGCGCGAAGCCTTTGCTTTATTCCAGGAAATGCTGGAAAACCTTAAGTTTGAAGTGGTTCGTTTTCTCTCCCATGTGAAGATTGAACAGGAAGATGAGCTGGAGGCGATTGATCGGCAGCGGCGAGAAGCTGAGGCCAAGCAGCAAATGCAATTTAAGCATGATGATTCTTCTGCGTTGCCATCGGGTGATCAGGCTGATGCCGTCGAAACCGCAGCAGCGGCACCTTTTAAAAGAGACGGCAAAAAAGTTGGGCGCAATGAACCCTGTCCCTGTGGCTCCGGGAAAAAATTCAAGCAATGCCACGGCAAGCTGTAGGGGAATAACATGGCGGTAGGGCCTGCTACATTACCCCACTTGCATGCTGTGCCGGGTTTTCGCCTGGGCAGTGCCAGTGCGGGGATTAAAACCCCCGGTCGCCTTGACCTGGTGGTGATGGCGATTGACGACGGCGCTACGGTGGCGGCAGTATTTACCCGCAACGCCTTTTGCGCGGCGCCGGTGCAGCTTGCCAGGCAGCATATGCAGCAGCGTACACCGGCTTTTTTCGTGGTCAATACCGGCAACGCCAATGCCGGCACGGGTGCCCGGGGTATTGCCGATAGCCAACAAAGCTGCCAGGCGTTGGCCGAGCTGTGCGGCCAATCTGCAGAGGCGATTTTACCTTTTTCGACCGGGGTGATTGGCGAGCCATTGCCGCTGCAGAAAATCCTTTCGGCGCTGCCGACGGCGTTGGCCGACTGTGATGAGTTGGGTTGGGCACGGGCTGCTGAGGGGATTATGACCACCGATACGCGGCCCAAGGCGGCTTCGCGACAGCTGCAAGTCGATGGACATACCATTACCGTCACCGGTATCGCCAAGGGTGCCGGGATGATTAAGCCGAATATGGCCACCATGCTGGCTTATATCGCTACCGATGCCGCGATTGAGCAAACTCTGCTCGATAAGATGATGCAAGAGGCGGTAACACAGTCCTTTAATCGCATCACCATCGATGGCGACACCTCCACTAATGATGCCTGTATGCTGGTGGCGACGGGCCGCAGTGCGCTGGCAACGATCGACAGCATGCAACAGCCTGCTTTTGCCGCCGTACAGGAGGCGATCAGCCTGGTCTTTATCGAGTTGGCGCAGGGCCTGGTGCGCGATGGCGAAGGCGCCAGCAAATTTGTTAGCGTTGAGGTGAAGGGTGGTGCGGATGAGCAGGAATGCCTGAAGGTAGCCTATACCGTAGCGGAGTCGCCGCTGGTGAAGACGGCGTTGTTTGCCAGTGATCCCAACTGGGGGCGCTTGCTGGCGGCCATCGGGCGGGCAGGGCTTGAGCAACTCGATGTGAATACAGTGACAGTCGCAATCAATACGGTATTAATTGCCGAGCAGGGCTGCAGGGCCGCCTCCTATACCGAGGCCCAGGGTGTGGCGGCGATGGCGGCGGATGATATTACGATTAGTATTGACCTCGGCAGGGGGACAGGCAGCGCTACAGTCTGGACCAGTGACCTGTCCCAGGAATACGTTCGCATCAATGCCGAGTATCGCAGCTGAGCATGGCAGAACCCTGGTTGCATGTCGCCGTAGCAGTGATTATGAATGCTGACCAGCATGTGCTGATTAGCCGTCGTCACCCTCGCGCACACCAGGGCGGTCTGTGGGAATTTCCTGGTGGTAAAGTGGAGACCGGGGAGTCGGTACAGCAGGCACTGTGCCGGGAATTACATGAGGAGCTGGGCATTGAGGCGGTCATTGGCGATGCGCTTATCCAGGTCAGGCATCATTATTCCGATAAGGCCGTGTTGCTGGATGTCTGGCGCGTCACTGCCTTTACCGGGGAGGCCGTTGGCAAGGAGGGGCAGCCGTTGCGCTGGGTAACAATCAGCGAACTCAGCGAGTATGAATTCCCCGAGGCCAATCGGCCCATCGTCGCCTTACTGGTCGACGCTCCGAGCTAATGATTGCCAGGGATCTATCTTTAGGGCGGTAATCACGATTCCCGTTTCCAGTGCCACCACCGCCAGCATACTGTTGCTATTACCCTCCAGCGGAAAATAGATATAGTCACTTTTTGTACCGCCATATTTTTTCAGCATGGCGAATAATTTTAAGCGATTGCCCGGTACCTGGAATAGCTGTGTTGTATCCAGTTGCCGTGGTGTGACCATAGCGATATGGTCAGGAAATGTTCGGTAGTAGCGTGCCAGCAAGTATAAATCCTTACCCCCCGCCAGTAGTTGCTGGAACAATTGTTGTCTTTCGGCCCCTTGCGGTGGCTTAACATAAACGGTTTTTGGCGCACTCAGTGGGCCGACGGCCAATACGGTATGCTTAAATTCGCTGTAGTCGACATCCACAGCCGAGGCCACTTCAAAGCGATCAATGGCGAAGGCCAGGTAGGCTGGGCGCTCGGAATAGAGTATGTGGCTGCCATAGACCAGTGCCGTGACTTGAATCAGTGCGATGACGGCGAGATCAAATTTAAGGCCTTTTTTACCGGCTTTGAACACCACCAGGGTCAGTAACGGGCCCAGTACCAGATCAACCAGGATGACAATTTTAGTGGCCGCCCAGCCGCCTTCGGCATGAAAATAAAAGTCAGGATAGAAACGTAAAATAATCGAGCCCAGCACCGTGGCGAGAATAAGACTTGCGAGGGAGAGGTGGATCAAAAAGGCCTGGTATCTATTCATGGTAAAAACAGCTTATTTCCGTTCGGGGTTGAAGTGGTCAAGCTCACTGGAAAGCACATCGTCATACTCTGCGGAACCGGCGATGGAATGACCTTCATTAGCCCATTGGCTAAAGTCCAGGTTTTTGCAACGCTCGGAGCAAAACGGTCGATAGGGTGATTGTGGCTGGTATTCCAGTCGGCATGCACAGGCGGGGCAGTTGATGGAAAGCATGGTTTATTTGGCCCTGGCTAGTGCTAAATACTGTTGGTGTAAGGTATCCGCCTGGCGATAAAGCGAGTCCAGGTCGCGGTCGTTGCAAATCACATCGTCTGCCTTGTCCAGGCGTTGTTGCCGTGACATCTGGCTGTCGATAATACGCTGAACCTGGGCCTCATCATTGTCATCGCGGTGCATGGTTCTTTGCACTTGCAGCGCCACCGGTACATCAACCAGCAGCACCCGGTTACAGATAAGTGCCTGCTCGGATTCGAATAATAACGGCGAGGAGAAAATAGCATAGGGTGAACGCGCGGCCTGCAGCCCGTTCATAATCTCGTCGGCGATGAGAGGGTGTAACAGGGCTTCCAGCCAGCGTTTTTCATCGGCGTTGCTGAAAATGGTCTGGCGCAGGGCGGGACGATCCAGTTCGCCATTGGCGAGCAGTATCTGTGCGCCAAAGTGATTTTTTATTGCCTCCAGCGCCGCGCTTCCTGATTCTACTACCTTGCGGGCGGCGAGGTCGGCATCGATGATTTCAATGCCCTGTTGGGCAAAGTGGTCGGTCACCGCGGTTTTACCGCTGCCTATACCGCCTGTCACACCGACTACGAACATAATCTACTCAAAAGGAAACAAGCGGTTATTGTAAACCGGCAAACTGCAGGTAGGAAGCGAGTATCTCATTGCCCCAAAGCAGGCTGATCCAGCCAGCGGCGGCCAGGTAGGGGCCGAAGGGCAGGGTGCTGTCGCGGCCCTGTTTGTTGATCAGTAAAACCAGCGAGCCGATGATTACCCCGACCAGCGATGAGAGGATAATGATTAGCGGGATTAATTGCCAGCCCATCCAGGCACCCAGTGCCGCGAGTAATTTGAAATCGCCATAGCCCATGCCCTCCTTGCCGGTGAGGAGTTTAAAGCCCCAGTAGACACTCCACAGAATCAGGTAGCCAATAATAGCGCCCCAGACCGCATCGATTAGCGGCACAAAGGTATCAACGCTGTTAATCACCAGGCCGGCCCAGAGCAGTGGCAGGGTGATTGAGTCGGGTAAGAGTTTGTGGTCAACGTCTATCATGGTCAGGCTGAGCAGTGCCCAGCTAAAAAACAGCGCGGCAAGTATTTCCAGCGGGGCGTGTAATTGCCAGGCCACCAGGCCGCAGAGCAGGCCGGAAAACGCTTCAATGGCCGGGTAGCGCAACGAGATGGCTGTGTTGCAGCTTCCGCAGCGTCCCTTGAGTAACAGGTAACTCAACACCGGGATATTTTGCCAGGCTTTGATGCTGGCATCGCAGTGCGGGCAGTGTGAGTGAGGGAAAGACAGGTTAAATTTTTCGGCAGTTGTTTTTTCTGCTGCCGGTGGTATTTCCAGTAGCAGGCGGCATTCAGACTGCCATTCCCGCTGCATCATAATCGGTAAACGATAGATAACCACGTTGAGGAAGCTACCGACCAGCAGACCAAAAATAATCGCCACAGCAATAATAAACTGTGGCTGGCTGTCAAAAAACGCAGTTAATTCCATTTCGATTAAATGATCGCCGCTTAAATAACCGAGCCCAGCATAAATATGGGCAAGTACATGGCAATCATCAAGCCGCCGACCAGCACACCCAGCACCGCCATAATCATCGGCTCCAGTAGCGAGGTCAGGGTATCGACCATATTGTCCACCGCGTCCTCGTAAAAGGTGGCGACTTTTTCCAGCATGTCATCCAGGGCGCCCGACTCTTCACCGATCGCCACCATCTGCATTAACATGCTGGGGAACAGACCGCTGCTGCGAATGGCAACATTCAATTGCTGGCCGGTGATGACGTCATCGCGAATCTGCCGGATGGCAGTGGAATAAATAATATTACCAGCAGTGCCGGCCACCGACTCCAGTGCATCAACCAGCGGTACGCCGGCGGCAAAGGTGGTCGATAAGGTACGGGCGAAGCGTGCGATGATCGAGTTGAAGAGGATATCACCGATGACCGGGATCCTCAGCATCAGTTTGTCGGCTGCCAGCGCGACCGCCGCCGAGCGCTGCCGGGCTTCCTTGAAGGTATAAATTGCGGCGATAATGATGGCGAGCATAACCAGCCACCATTCCTGCACGAATTCGGATATATGCAGCACAAACAGGGTGAAGGCAGGCAGGTCGGCACCAAAACTGGAGAACGACTCGGCGAACTGCGGTACCACCTTAATCAACAAAATGCCGGTAACAATCATTGAGACGATAACAATAGCAATGGGGTAAGTCAGTGCTTTTTTTATTTTAGCTTTCAGTGCTTCAGATTTTTCTTTGTAGGTAGCCAAGCGTTCCAGCATGGTTTCGAGGGTACCGGACTGTTCACCCGAGTCCACCAGGCTACAGAATAATTCATCAAAATACTTGGGGTGCTTGCTAATTGCATTGGCAAAGCCGGAGCCGGAGGCGACATCGTTTTTAATCGTTAACACCAGGTCTCTCATGCTGGGGTTATCAAGCCCCTCAGCAACGATGTCAAAACTTTGCACCAGCGGCACGCCGGCTTTCATCATTGTTGCCAGCTGGCGGGTAAAGATGGCGATATCCACGGGCTTGATTGGCTTGCCGCCACCGAACAGGGGCTTGCCTTTCTTTTTTACCGATTTCGGCACAATGCCCTGCTTGCGAAGCTGGGCTTTAGCCATGGTCTGGTTAATGCTCTGGACTTCACCTTTGCTTTGGCGGCCCTGTCGGTCAATGCCCTGCCAGGTAAAGGTGCTGGTTTTAGCGGTTGTTGTCGCCATGATTAATCCTTGGTTACTCGATTGACTTCTTCCAGGCTAAGTAGACCCTGGGCCGCTTTCATTAATGCTGAGCGGCGCAGGTCGTCAAACCCTTCGATTCTTGCTTGCTCGCTGATCTGTATGGAGTTACCCCCCTCCATAATCAGCTGGGAGATTGCCTTGGTAACGCGAACCACCTCATAAATACCGACTCGGCCTTTATAGCCATTGGAGCATTTATCACAACCTACGGCTTTCATAATAGTCGCTTCTTTGAGATCTTCCTCGTTAAAGCCTTCTTCAAGCAATAGTTCTTTGGGGATCTCGGCGGGTTCGGCGCAGTGGCTGCATAAGCGCCGCCCCAGTCGCTGGGCAATAATAAGGTTGACCGAGGTCGCTACGTTAAAAGCCGGTACACCCATATTGAGCAGGCGGGTAATGGTTTCGGCGGCACTGTTGGTGTGCAAGGTAGACATCACCATGTGGCCGGTCTGCGCTGCCTTGATCGATATTTCGGCGGTTTCCAGGTCGCGGATCTCACCGACCATGATGATATCGGGATCCTGGCGCAGGAAAGAGCGCAGTGCTTCGGCAAAGCCGAGTCCGACCTTGGGGTTAACATGGCACTGGTTAATGCCTTCAAGGTTGATTTCCACTGGGTCTTCGGCGGTAGAAATATTGCGTTCGGTTTCATTGAGGATATTCAGGCCGGTATATAAGGAAACGGTTTTACCACTACCGGTAGGCCCGGTAACCAGAATCATGCCCTGGGGTTGCATCAGGGCCTTCATAAACATCGCTTTTTGCTCGGGCTCGTAGCCCAGCGCATCAATACCCATTTGTGCACTGGAGGGGTCGAGGATACGCAGTACAATTTTTTCGCCGAACAGACAGGGCAGGGTGTTGACCCGGAAGTCGATGGCGCGCTTTTTAGACAGGCGCATTTTTATCCGGCCATCCTGGGGGATACGTCTTTCAGAAATATCCATTTGTGACATGACTTTCAGTCGCGATGAAATACGCCCGGCCAGGTTCATCGGCGGTCTGGCCACTTCATGTAAAATACCATCGGTGCGAAAGCGTACCCGATAGCTTTTTTCGTAGGGTTCAAAATGAATATCGGAAGCGCCGCCCTTGATCGCGTCAATTAATACCTTGTTGACGAAGCGCACCAGCGGGGTGTCGTCGATTTCCTGACTGTCTTCATCATCGTTGCCGCCTTCACTAACGGCCTGGATGTCCAGGTCTTCCAGACCCTCCTCATCAAAATCATCAAAGTTGCCGATGGGTGAATCATTGGCCTCGACAAACTTGTTAATGGCCTCCGCCAATGCCTGTTCTTCAACCAGTACCGCGTCGGTAGTGATACCGGTATGAAACTTGATTTCATCCAGGGCGCGTAAATTGGTTGGGTCAGAGACGGCGATAAAGAGGCGATTGCCCCGGCGATAGAGTGGCAGGGTATGGTTTTTCTGGATCAATTTAATATCGACCAGATCCTTGGGTGCCATTTCCGGGTTAAAAGCGGTGAGGTCAAACAGCGGCGCGCCGAACTCATCGGAGGCCGCGGTGGCAATGTCGGGGCTGCTGGCCAGGGCGTTATTGACCAGATAGCTGACGAAGGGGATTTTTTCCTTGCCTGCCGCCTGATAGGCTTCCTGCGCGGTTTCTTCGGGAACCAGGCCGTCTCGTACCAGACGACGGGCGAGTCCGCTAAGGGCTATGGTGGTGTTGGATGCCATGTGCTCTCTATCAACAGGTGAGTTACTAATCGACTGCAATAACCTACGCTAACTTATTGGTTTTAGCAGATAACAAGTATAGTTGAAACGGGCAGATTGTTAGTGAGAATTTACAATACTGTTACCGCGGCCACATTTTATCGCCGAAGCCGATCGGCGACTGACAGAATTTGTCAGTTTGTACTAAAAAACGTTAACCCATAGCGTGAATGAGTGGGCTTGCTGGTCTTCACTCGAGTCCGGGTATCCAAACATTCCCCACCATAAGTAATTGATTGCAATAGCCTTTAAATTTACCTTGTGCGATTTTATCAGTCTTGGCACGATGCTTGAATAGTCTTATGGTAACGGCCGCAATGCGACCTGGAGTATTGCCCGCAGCGTGGGCCGAAATAATTAAATCAATAGTGGAGAACGACCATGAAAAATATCCAAAAAGGTTTTACCTTAATCGAACTGATGATTGTTATCGCCATCATCGGTATTCTGGCTGCAGTTGCTTTACCTGCTTACCAGGATTACACCAAGCGTGCCAAGTTATCTGAAGTGATGATTCTGGCTTCTAAAGATAAATTGACCGTTTCCGAGTACTTCCTGTCGGTGGGTAACTTCCCAAGTCAGGCTCAGAGCGGTATTAACTTAAGTGCGGCGCAGAGTAGCTACTTGTCAGCTGATACCACTTACGCGACTACCAGTGCAACAGACGCGGATATTACTTATACCCTTTCCCAGGACATTGAAACTGGTGCCACGTTTATTTTCGCAGGTACTGGCGGTGTTAATGGCGTGAGCTGGACTTGTACTGGTGGTACTCTGGCAGTTAACTTTAGACCTGCTAACTGTCGCTAAGCAATTATCGACAGTCTGCCTAGCGGTATGAGTTAACTGCCGCTATGCTAAAAAGGCCTTCGCAAGAAGGCCTTTTTTTTTGTGGAGAAAAAACCGGTGCCGTTAACACGCAGCAAACAATTCGCCCTGGGCTCAGGCTTGATCGCGGCGTTGCTGCTGACCCTGTGGGCTTACTGGCCTGGCCTGGGTGGCAGTTTTTTACTGGATGATAGCAACAACCTGTCGGCGATGAATCGCTTTGGCGGGGTCAGTGATAGCGATACCGCACTGGCCTTTGTCTTTAGTGGTCATGGCGGCGCCCTCGGTCGTCCACTGGCGCTGTTGAGTTTTCTGCTCAATGACCAGGCTTTTCCCGGTGATGTGGCAGTGTTTCGCTTGAGCAATCTGCTGCTGCACTGTCTCTGTGGCATTGCCCTGTTTGTATTTTTTCGCCAGCTGCTGCGGGCGCTAAATGAAAGCGAGTACCGGGCCAATGTGCTGGCCCTGCTGGCGGCCAGTTGGTGGTTGCTGGCACCGTTAAATGTTTCCACCACCTTGTATGTTATCCAGCGTATGACGCAGTTGTCGGCGCTGTTTGTGTTGCTGGGCTTGATGCTTTATCTGCGTGGCCGTGAGCAATTACGGCGGGGCCAGCAGCGGGGTTATTTGCCCTTGCTTGCCGGTTTATTCGGTTTTGGCGGCCTGGCCGTGTTGAGTAAAGAGAATGGCGCGCTGATTTTCATTTATGCGCTGGTCTGTGAAATGACGCTCTGTTTTAGTCGCGGCCAGAAACCCGATCGAGGTCTGCTGGCGGTACTGTTACTGCCGCTGGTGGCACTGTTGGGCGCGCTGCTGTGGTCCTGGCAGGGCATGCTGGATCGCTATCAATACCGCGATTTTACCCTGGCCCAGCGCCTGTTAACCGAGCTGTCGATTCTCTGGGACTATCTGCGAAAAGCGATGATGCCCATCGGCAGTCATTATGGCCTGGTGCACGATGATTTTCCGCGGGCCACGGCTTTATTTTCTTCCTGGTTAACGCCGTTGGCACTGTTGGCCCATGGCACCGTGCTACTGGCCGCCTGGTGTTATCGCCGGCGCTGGCCATTATTGTTTTTTGCCACGGGCTGGTTTTACGGTGGACATTTACTGGAGTCGACGCTGATTCCACTGGAACTCTATTACGAACACCGCAATTACCTGCCTATTGCCGCGGTGATGTTGGCGTTGGTGACCGCGCTGTGGAAATTCGGGCATTACCCGTGGATAGCCAGGGGCGCAGTGGCGCTGTTGCTGCTGCTAGCCGTTTTGTGGACCCATAAACTGGCGATGATCTGGGGTGACCCCGACTGGCAAACCACGGCCAATGCGGTGGAGCACCCCGGCTCGGTCAGGGCCCAAACCGACCTGGTGGGCACCTTGCTGCGGCGTGGTGAATTTGCCTATGCACAGCGTCAGCTCGAGTGGATGAACCAGCAGTGGCCCGAATTATTGCATATCGATTTACTGCTACTGCAGCATCAATGCCTGGGGCATTTCAACTCGCAGCACCGGGTGGAAACCATCGTCAGCAAAAAAAACTCGGCGCTATACAGCGGCAACTTGTCGTCAGCCAGCAAGGGCTTAATCCGTGTGTACCGGCAGCGACAGTGTGCGGTACTGGATGATCGCGCTATGCTGGCCCTGTTAGATACCTTAATGGCGTTGCCGATGGCGAAGGCGTGGTTTAATGCGGATGTCAGTTACTGGCAAGCAGAGGTTTACCAGCGTCTGGGTAATCTCGATGGGGCAATGGCAGCGCTTGATCGCGCGTTTGCCAACTCGGGCCAGAGTATCTTTCGCTACCAGCAGGCTTTATTGTTACAAAGTGCCGGTCTGGGTGATGAAGCCAGCCGTTATATCCATAAAGCGATTGTTGTTGAAAGTAGAAAACCTGTAAGGGAACAGGGTAATATTAAACTGTATCGGAGCGCTCAAGCGTATCTGGCTAATCAAAAGGATAGGCCCTGACTGCGCCGATAGCAGCAAGTAATTTACTGAGAGGTGTGTGGTGTCCTATGAAAAACTGTCGGTGGTGTTACCGGCAAAGAATGAAGCCGAAAGTATTGGTGAGTTGCTGGTAGCTATTATTCAGTTGCTGCCTGGTGCCCAGGTGCTGCTTGTGGATGATGGCTCCACCGATGACACTGCTGCCATTGCTTCGTCAATGGGGGCGACCGTTTTGTCTCACCCCTATTCGAAGGGTAATGGCGCTGCTATTAAGACCGGTGCCCGAGCGGCAACGGGTGAGGTGCTGGTGTTTATGGATGCCGATGGCCAGCACGATCCCGCAGATATTCCGCAGCTGCTGGAGATGATCGAGCGGGGCCACGATATGGTGGTGGGCGCACGCAGTGCGTCTTCCCAGGCCAGTGTGGGACGCCTGGCGGCGAATAAAGTCTACAATCGCCTGGCCAGCTGGATGGTGGGGCACAAAGTGAAAGACCTGACCTCGGGGTTCAGGGCGGTAAGAGCGGATAAATTCAGGGAGTTCCTGGCCTTGCTGCCCAATGGCTTTTCCTACCCGACTACCTCTACCATGGCATTTTTTCGGGCCGGTTATTCGGTCAGCTATGTACCTATTGTGGCGGGGAAACGAAAGGGCAGTGGCCATATCAGTCTGTTAAAAGATGGCCTGAAATTTTTGCTGATTATTTTCAAGATTGGCTCGCTGTATTCACCGCTTAAAATCTTTTTCCCCGCCGCCGCCGGCTTCTTTGTTATCGGCTTAAGCTATTATTTTTATACCTATAGCAGCATGGGGCGCTTCACTAATATGTCGGCGCTGTTGTTTATTGCAGCGATTATTGTCTTTTTGATTGGTCTGGTTTCCGAGCAAATTACCGCGCTGTTGTTTATGCAAGGCAAGGACAAATAAGCGGCGGCATGAAAGTTCTTATCGATATCAATCACCCCGCTCATGTCCATTTTTTTAAGCAACCGGCACGGCAACTGCAGGCGGCAGGTCATCAGCTGTTATTCACCAGTCGCGATAAAGAGTGTACGCTGAGTTTGCTGGAGGAGTTGGGTTTTCCGCATCGGCGGTTATCCTCAATTGGCGATGGCAGTGTGTTGGGTTTTGCCAAAGAACTATTGACACGCAATGCGCGTTTGCTGAAGGTGGTTCGGCAGTTCCAGCCTGACGTAATGGCAGCTATCGGCGGTACCTTTATCGCTCATGTGGGTTTTCTAACACGTACGCCAAGGGTGGCTTTTTACGATACCGAAATGGCGACGCTGCAAAATCGTATCACTTACCCCTTGCTCAGCAAGCTTTGTGTGCCTAACTGCTATACCGGTCCGGTTCCTGTACACACACAGCGCTACCAGGGCTACCATGAGCTGTGTTATTTAAGTCCTGCGCATTTTACCGCGCAGCGACAGCTTGCTATTGATAATGGCTTGCAGCCGGATCGACGTAATTTCCTGTTGCGGGTGGTGTCCTGGCAGGCTAATCATGATCTCAACGAGCAGGGCTGGTCGCAGATCTTACTGGAACAGGTGTTTGACCAACTGGCCAGCCTGGGTCATGTCATTATTTCTTCTGAACGGCCGCTGCCCGAGCGACTGGAGCGCTGGCGTTACCGGGGCAAGGCCAGTGACATGCATCATCTTATGGCCTGTTGTGATTTATTTGTTGGCGAGAGTTCCACCATGGCCTCGGAGTGTGCGGTGCTGGGTGTGCCGGCGGTGTATGCGGCCAGTACTTCCCGTGGTTACCTGGAGGAGCTACAGCAACGCTATGGTCTGGTCACGGTGCTGACTCGCTTTGACTATGACGCTATTGCCAGGGCAATAGCACAGGCACTTGAAACTGATGCCAAAGATTACCAGTGTGCTCGCGAGCAGTTACTTAATGAGGCGGTGGATGTATCGGCCACGGTAGTAAAAATGATTGAGCAGACCGCGGCCTAGGACGATTTCTTTAACTGCTGTAGCGAGAGGCTGGATGCCTGGTTTTCTTTCGGGAACGGGCGTTCAGGTATGTCGATTTGAAGAAAGTCACATAAGCCGGCCCAGTTAAAGTCATCCGGTTGTTGCATCAGCAATAAATCCTCGCGCCGCTGGCAAAAATAGTCTTCAACAGTTTTCTGGTGCTTGATGTAGCCTGCCATGGCCTGGTCGCGGTCGAAGTCGACTGCACCGAAAGCGGCAACGCGTAAGCTATAGGCTTTTGTTCCCGGCGCGGGGAGTGGCATTTTGGCAATGTGTTGTTGCATGGAATGAAGCCAGCTGTCCATTTCTCTTGTGCTGAGGATAAATAGTGATTGCGGGTAGAGCTTGTCCAGTTTTTTAAAGGCCATGGCAACGGGGAGGTCGCTGGCTGATTGATAGTGTTTGAGCATGGACAGTCGAGAGGGGTAATGGATTGAGCTTAGGCCGAGTATTTCCAGCGCTTTTGACAGGCTGCTGGTGCCGGTTTTTGACAGTCCAATGACAAACACCTTGTTGAATTTTCTGGGCATGGGGATCTCAGCTCAAGGCTTCATTGTGAAGGCGAAAGGTCAGTAGTTCATTGGCCAGATCGCCGGGGTATTGTTTTTTACTGGCCATAAACAGCGTCTTTGCATGTTGGTAGAGTTTTTCATCCCACTGTTGAGTGTGGCGGATGGCTTGTTCGGTGTCACAGCTTATGCTGTGTTGAGGCTGTGACTGGCTCTGGTTGAGTTTTTTATAATAGGGCGGCGATGGCCATGCCAGCGCCTGCTGTAATATTAGCAGGGCTTCATCGAAATGCTCGGTAAGGAAGACATGCGCAAAGGAATTCAGTTTATCGATGGCTTGCTGGTAGTAAAACTGACCATTGGTTTGCATGTCTATTTTTTTATTGTCCGGGTCAGTCCTAACATCAATGCCGGCCAGGTAACGGCATTGTTGATTGTCAAAACCCGCCTCTACTTGCCATTGTAAAAATTGCGTAATGCCCTGCAGTTGTTTGACTTCCCCATGGTAGCGGTTGTGTTCGGTTTGGCTGATGTACTGGAAGCTGGAACAAGTGTGTGCAACAGCGTCGCGCATAAAAGTTATGCATGCGGGCTGGGGCAGCAAGCTCGACAACCGGTCCGCGCTGTGTCCCATAAGCAACTGAATGCCTCGTCTTTTTCTTGAGGAAAGTTGTTTGAAACGCGCTATATCCTGCTCCAGTTGTTGTCCCCTGAGGGTGAAGACAGCTGGTTTGGCATAGTAGCGAACAAGGATATCACTGAAGGTTGTTCCTGCGGTTTTTGGGAGGTGAACAAAGACCAGGGCTTGCTTGCTGGCGGGTCTGGAAAATAGATTGATCATGGCGTGCTATCCGGCAACGTTAATCGGCTTGTTGCCATTCCAGTACAGGCGCGACTACGCCAAGACGCTTGCGTATCCAGTGGGGTGAGTCGCTGAGGCCGCCCTGTATATTGATTTCAATACCGACATTGGTTTCCCTGGCCTTAAATAACCAGTTTTTTCCGCCGACAATATTAGCTACCAGTTTAAAGCTGTATTTTCCCTCATTGAGAAAGCGAGGGGGGATCCTGCATTTAAGCTGGTTGCGACCTTTCTTTAGATCGGGCCATGTGCCTGTTTGGGTATCCGATATTTTGGAGGCGTATACCGCAGTGCCATATTCATCAAAAGCAACATAGCCAATCGACAGTTCCTGGGTTACATTGTCTATATCGCCTTCCAGGTGAATCCAGATTTCTTCATCGTTACGGATAGCATGCTGATGGACTTCACCCTGTTTGTTCGCGGCATACATGGCTACGGGTGAGAACCAGGGGTTGTTGTGGTGCTTGTTTTCTGCTCGCCACTCCGACTTGCCGTGAGATGTTTGTTCGGCGTAGTAACGGCTGATCAGACCCTCAAGTTCATCGTTGCCTGTTACATAATCAACAGTTTGGCCCTGTTTTAAATAGATGGCAGAGTCACACAGTTGTTGAATGGCATTGAGGTTGTGGCTGACAAAGAGTACGGTTCTGCCTTCGGAAGAGACCTCGCCCATTTTTCCCAGGCATTTTTTCTGGAAGGAGGCATCACCTACCGCCAGTACCTCATCGACGATCAGTATCTCGGGTTCAAGGTGGGCGGCGACGGCAAATGCCAGCCGCACATACATGCCCGAGGAGTAACGTTTTACCGGCGTATCCAGGAAGCGTTCCACTTCAGAGAAATCAACAATGGCGTCAAATTTTCGAGTGATTTCACCGCGGCTCATGCCGAGGATGGCGCCGTTCATAAAAATATTTTCCCGGCCACTCAATTCAGGGTGAAAGCCGGTGCCTACTTCAAGCAGGCTGGATACTCGGCCGTGTAAGGTTACTTTTCCTGTCGAGGGCGGGGTGATGCGGCTTAATATTTTTAGCAGTGTTGATTTTCCTGCGCCGTTGCTGCCGATAATACCTACGCGCTGTCCCTGGGATATCTCAAAATTAATATCTTGCAGCGCCCAAAATGTTTCGACCTCTTCGCTACTGTGGTTGGCGGTGAATGGGTGCCGGATACGCTGTCCAATGGCAGCCAATGGGCCACGTTTATCGCCAGCAGCGGCTTGTTTTTTGTGCCTGATCAGGTAGCTCTTGCTCAGGTTTTCAACTTGGATCACGGCGCTCATAAAAGACTCATATGATATCGGCGAATTGGCGTTCGGCTTTTCTGAAGAAAACGACACCGGTGCTTAATAGCACAATGGGCCATAAAATAGACGAATATATTGCCGGCCAATAGAGGCTCTGGTTTTCGTTAAGCAAACACCATCGAAAGCCATCAACGATGCCTACCAGTGGGTTGATGCTGTAGATGAGTCGCCATTCCTCAGGAATGATACTGCTGCTAAAGCCGATCGGCGAAACAAACAGGCCCAACTGAATTGCAAAGGGGACAATAAAACGAAAATCACGGTATTTAACATTGAGAGCAGAAACCCAGAGACCCAGACCAAGAACCACCAGCGCCAGCAGGATAAAAAACAATGGTAGAAACACAATTCTGTGGCTGGGCATGTATTGATAGAAGAGCATTAGCAGGGTGAAAATGGATCCGGCGATGAGAAAATCTATGGTATTGACGAAAAGGGGCGAGATCGGTATCAGTATCCTGGGAAAATAAAGTTTGCTGACCATGGCCGACTTGTTGACCAGGGACATACTGCAATCTTGTAAGGAACTGGAAAAGAAATACCAGGGCAATAAACCGGCAAATACCATGATCGCATAGGGTGCAGAACCTTCAGTAGGTAATTTAGCCACCTTTCCGAACAGTATGGTTAATACGATCATGGTAAACAGGGGCCGGATAAATGCCCAGGCCGCACCGACGGCAGTTTGTTTGTAGCGAATCTTGAAATCACGCCAAGCCAGGAAAAACAGTAAATCACGGTACTGGTTTAACTCTGTCCAATAACCGCTAATCGCTTTATTGGCTTCGATGATGGTGGTTTGGTTTTTCATGAAACTGTATTATTTGAGAGGTTGATAAGGGTAAACAGCACTGTCGCATTGAGTGTAGCACATAGCTTCGGGGTGGCTGATAGGCGCGGGCTCGAATAACAGGAGGCAGCGCTGTTAATTGATCGCTCAACCAGCGAAGCTTTGACTATACTAAGGGGTTTTAACCACTCGACAGCTGAATAGAGTAACCCATATGATCGTTGAACCCGGCTCGAACAGGACATATTCTGTTGTGGTGCCGCATTATAACTCCGCTGACGGCTTATCCAGATTGCTCGATAGCATTCCGCTGCGTGATGACATCCAGGTTATTGTGATCGATGATATATCCACGGATGGCAGCTTTGCTAAATGCAAGCTTGCACCCTGTTATAGCCATGTGACCTTTATTCAGGCGGAAAAAAAATGCTATGCCGGGGGTGCGCGTAACCGGGCGCTGGCAATCGCCGAGGGTGACTATGTGCTGTTTGCCGATAGCGATGATTATTTTTCAGCGCAGGCCTTTGTTGTTTTTGATCGTGAATTGCGCTCTGGCGAAGATATTATTTTATTCAAAACAGCATCATTTATCGAGGGCACTGACAGACCGGGTAATAGGGATAATTACAGGAATAATCGGCTGTTACTGGATCCGAGGAGTGCCGCCCTGGGCGCGGTGGGGCCGATCGCCAAGTTAGTCAAGCGAGCGTTAATCCGCGATCATAGTTTATATTTTAGTGAGGTCATAGCGGCTAATGATATTGCCTTTTCGGTCAAAAGTGCTTGTTTAGCACGCACGATTAAAGTGGTCGATGAGGTGGTTTATCATATTAGCCAGGGGGATGATTCCCTGACCGCTACGGTATCTCTTGAAAAGTCGCTGTCTCGCTTGCAGGAGCAATCGAAACGCATCCAGCTGGTAAAAAAATACCAGCCGGTAGCTGTTTTCAGGTATTGCCTGATGCATTCTTTATTGGTGAGGTTTGAGGCCTACGCAGGGGAGTTGCAGTCAGCAGCGTTTGATCGAGAATTGACTCGCTATAAAAGAGAGCTGGGTTTGACCATTTGCATTTTATCCAGGGTAATTAGTAAAACACCGTTTGCAGCCAAGGGGCTGAATTACTTTTTTCGTTGGAAAACTCGACTGATTTCCATTTTCCGCAAGCCAAATTTTTTACAGCAGGGTTGATACAGGCTATGTCTACACTTACCGATGCGATTAACCGCTTACCGATTATTCGTACCCTGCATAAAATTTATGCCATCTACTCCAGTAACCTGAAACTGGAAAAACAGTTGCAGGCGATGACCTATCACGCCGCGCTGGAACGGGCGGCCGACTGTGAGCGCTCTGCGTTAAGCCGGCTTGTTAGCGGTGTAACCGCGCAGAAAAGACCACAAAAATTGCTGTTGTCGTTAACCAGTTATGGCAAGCGGATTAATTCTGTTCATATTGCTATTGAAAGCCTGATGCTGCAGACCATACAGGCAGATGAGATTGTTTTATGGTTGTCGGAAGATGAATGCAGTTATGAGGATTTGCCGGAAATACTCAAGATACAGGAAAAACAGGGGCTTAGAATCGCCTTTACTAAAGATATTGGCCCCTATACCAAATTGATTCCGGCACTGAGAGAATATCCCGAGGCGCTGATTGTTACGGTCGATGATGATTTTATCTATCCCCCCACCCACCTCGAAAAACTCTATAAAGCCTGGTGCAGGGAGCCGGAGTATATCCACTGCTACCGGGCGCATCGGATGCAGTACGATGCGCAAGGTCGCCTGCTGCCCTATAACCATTGGGAGTTTGAAACCCAAAGCCAGCAGGCTTCACCGTTGATTTTTCCCACCGCTTGCGCTGGCGTTATTTATTTCCCGGGTTGTTTTTTCGAGGAGATTACCCGGCAGGAGCTTTTTCTTGAGCTGTGTCCGAGTGCCGATGATATCTGGTTTAAGGTCATGTCTTTGTTAAAGGGCGTGTCTTGCAAGGTGTTGGAACAATCGCCTGCCCACTCAAAAATAGAAAGTATTGCCGGTATTGAGCCGGGTTGCTTATGGGATATTAATATTGAGAACAACGATAAACAGCTGCTTAAGGTGATTGAGCGGTATAGGGATCAGTTGCAGGGAATACTGCCTTGAGCTCATCGGTGTTTGGCAGCGATGGAGTTAAGCGGGGGTGAAATATTGAGATGAGATGGTTCAGCAAGAAAAAAACAGCTAAGCGCAGCTTTTCCACCAGCCCTGACTATTGGGAGAATCGTTACCGCTCCGGTCGAAACTCCGGTGCGGGATCCTATGGTCGCCTGGCTGATTTTAAAGCCGAAGTGATTAATGATTTTGTGGCGACCGAATCGATTCAATCGGTAGTCGAGTGGGGCTGTGGCGATGGTAATCAATTGGCATTGGCACGCTATCCGCACTATACCGGGCTGGATGTCTCCGCGGCTGCGATTGAATTATGTAGTGATTTATTTCGGCACGATAACAGCAAGCGCTTTCTGCATATTGCCAGCTCGGGGCAGCAGGTTGAGTCTGTTACTGCCGACTTGGCCCTGAGCCTGGACGTCATCTATCACCTGGTTGAGGACGAAGTTTTCGAACGTTATATGCGTAGTTTATTTCTTTCTGCTAATCGTTACGTAATAATTTATTCCAGTAATCAGTGTACGGATTCTGGTCAGCCCCATGTGCGGCATCGGCTGTTCACCGATTGGCTTGAAGCGAATGAGCCAGCATGGGTTTGTTCGCAAAAAATTGATAACTGCTTTGGTTTTAGTGAACAGGATTCCGAACAAACGTCGTTTTCCGATTTTTATATTTTTAAAAAAATCATCGCCTGATCGCCGCTATACCAGGCGCATAGACAGATCGATAGCCCTGCAGTCCTTGGTCAATACACCAATAGAAATATAGTCCACACCGGTTTCGGCGATAGGCCTGAGAGTGTCATGAGTGATGCCGCCTGAGGCCTCCAGCTTTACCTTGCCTGCCGCCATCTTGACCCCGCGTTGCATGGTTTCCAGGGCGAAATTATCCAGCATAACGATGTCGGCGCCGGCGGTAATGGCCTGCTCCAGTTCGGCCAGGTCTTCTACTTCTACTTCAACCGGCTTTGCCGGCTCCTGTTGCCGGGCGGTGCTGATGGCTTGCTCAATGCCGCCACAGGCAGCGATATGGTTTTCTTTAATCAGGAACGCATCGTAGAGGCCAATGCGGTGGTTGTAGCAGCTGCCGCAAGTGACGGCATATTTTTGTGCAGTTCTTAAGCCCGGTATGGTTTTTCGGGTATCCAGTAAGCGCACCGCAGTACCGGCAACAACATTGGCATAGTGCTGGCAACGGCTTGCTGTGCCGGAGAGTAATTGCAGGAAATTCAAGGCAGTGCGTTCACCGGTAAGAATACTACGCGCGGACCCTTCAATCTCAAACAAGGTCTTGTCGGCATAGACTTTCTCGCCATCGCTGACTTTCCAGTTCAGTTTGAGCTCGGGGTCGAGCTGGCGGAACACCTCATTAACCCAAGCCTGGCCGCAGAGAGTGGCATCTTCGCGAGTAATGACTCTTGCCTTGGCTTGCTGTCCAGTCGGGATCAGTTGTGCGGTGATGTCGCCGCTGCCTATGTCTTCCTGCAGGGCCCGGCTAACAGTTATTTCCAGGTCTTTTTTAGCGTAATCAGGTAGTGTCATAGGGCTTGGGTCGAGTAGGATTGATGGGCGAATTCTAACAGCTTTATCTCGATTGCCTAAGTATTAAACGCTCGCCGCTCTGCTTGAACTCTATTTGGCTCAATGCGCTCATACCGAGCAGGATAGTCTCGCCTTGCATTGCCGGGTTAATACTGGCCCTCAGCTCGCGCAGTTCAATGTCACCAATGCTCAGCTGGTCAATGGTGGTGTGGTAAACCCTTACCGTGCCATTGGCGGTGTGGGCAAATTGTTGCAAGCCCCGCTGCAAGCCAAGACGCTGGGCCAGTTGCTCGGGTATGACGACATCGGTGGCGCCAGTATCCAGCAGGAACACAACAGATTGATGATTAATTTTGCCCCGGGTGACGTAGTGATGCTGGCGATTGGGTAACAGCTGTACTTCTATGCTGCCATTGCTTCGGTGGTGGCTCTCGGGTGCTGAATTGGGATTGCTTTGCTGTTCCAACACTTCCTTGAACACCATGGCCAGCAGTCCAAAAAACATAAGCCAGGCGATTACCAGCATGGTCAAGCCGATCTTTTTTGGTGAAGCGTCTCTCGTTGTCATTGATTCAAATACCTTACTGTAATAAAAATTCAGCTTTAATAACCAATTGTACTAGTGTTTTCATTTGATGGAAGACCTTGTGTGACGGGCTTCTCGAACTGGCTATGTGCCGGGGAGCGCGGCGAGTTTTGCTGATATATTTACAGGGTAATATTACTAAAGCCACGGTTTCGTGGCGCCATTAAATTAAACTGTCGGGCTGCGTATGTGGGCTCGTGTAGTCAGGATAAGAAAAAGATGGTTGATTCCAGCAACAAAGTGGTACCGCTCGGCTCCTCGCCAGACGAACTTGATGACAGCCATCTTTTTGCTCGATTCCCGGCACCGTTCAGGGATGTTAAAGAGCAGGGCAAGCGCAGTTTTCAGCGTTTGCTGCAGCAGATGTTTGATAATACCGATGACGCCCTGTTTGAGCTGGCTGATCGCGCGGCGAATAATGCCGAACAAAACATGTACTTTGAGTCGATGCGGGAAGTGCGGATCAAACGGCGTGGTATGGAGATTCGCTGTGCCCAGGAAATCGACAAGGCCTTCCATGGTTTAATCAAGGGTGAAAACCCGCTGCAAAAAAATGACTCCCGGGGGGAAGTGTCCACAGCTAAACTGTCCCTGCTGGAGCATGAAGCGCTGGAAGAGCTGGTGGCGGTTGAGGGCATGATTAGCAAGGCCAGCAGCCGTTACCAACTTCCCCTCAAGCATTTGAGTACCCGGCTTGATAGTCTGGTCGAAAAGCAGTCGGTTAATGCTAAAAACAATCCTTTTGGTCCCGAGATGATTTGCCAGGCTTTTATTGCGGTGTGCCGACCTCTTGAACTGGATATCAAAGCCAAGCTGGTGCTGTTTAAATTGTTTGATCGGCATGTCCTGAGTGGTCTGGGTTCGGTTTATGACGAGACCAATCGACTGTTGATCGAAGGGGGGATTCTCAGTAAGCTCGAGCAGGGCGGCAGCCGCCCCAGTCAAACGCCTAAGCAGACCAGCAATGTTATCGAGCAGGATATATTTTCTGACTTGCAAACATTGTTGCATGATATTCCGCAGCCGCGAGTAATACAGCTGCCTGAACAGGGGCTTACTGCCCCTGGCCTGTCTCCCCAGATACCGCGTGACACCTTGCTGCAATTACTGCAGCAGGTGCAGCAGACGCAGATGAAAGTTATGCAGCGAGAGCAGGAGCTCTCGATGGCGGG
>JAUXHA010000041.1 GCA_030621845.1 Spongiibacteraceae bacterium | reverse complement strand
CAAAAAATTCAATCAATGGACACCGATAAAAAATAATCGAGGAAGAATTACTTATTCCTTTTTAGCTGCGCCTGTCCTTCCGTCTTTACTTCCGTCTTTAGCTGCGCCTGTCCTTCCGTCTTTCTTCAGGGAGCGTTTAAGTTTGTAAGGTTTTCTGGCGCTTTTAAGCGAGGAATGTCTGAGCGAAGCGAGTTCCGCAGCCGCCAGAAAGCCTTACAAACTTGCTACCGGCCACAAGCTGAACCCCCTGCCAGTGCGAATCAAGCACACACAAAACCACCACCCCAAACTAACAAGCCTGCCTGGATGGATCATCAACCTCAACCGGCGCAGTACTACCAGCAAAAAGAATTCTCGCCATCCCCTCCCCAACATCCATAATCTGGGTTGAAGTCACTTTAAAAGTGGTAGCGGTAATTTTCCAACCATCATCGCGTTTCTCAAAACTGTCCTCATAATAACCACCCAACTGGGTGACTGTATTGCGCTGGCTGTCGATCATAAAATAGTAAAGCCCGAACACCCCTGTTGCCTTACTATCACTGAGTAAATCCACCCGCGGATTCTGGGCATGATGCATCTCGATAATATGTTCAGCACAGGCCAACTGATCAAATACCGCGACCAGCTCATCGCGATTTTCAAACAGCCCAATACGCCCGTAATCGATAATGATTTTTCCCGGTGCAAAACACTCGCGCATTTTGTCGGGCTGTTTGTGGTCAGAAAAAAACAAGTAGTCGTACTTTAAACGCTTGATCGCTTCGATATCTTCCAACGCCTGTATGCGGGATTCGAGATCGGACATAGGGTTAGCTCCAAAATTGTTTTTTGCTTATTTATTGGGGCTTTAACAGCTCCGGTGCCAGCGCAGTGATTTGCCGTTTAATCCCCTGGCGCCAATCAACCGAGGTCTCGCCTATCAGTTCATGCATTTTACTGGTGTCCAGGCACAGGCTGCCAAACGCCTTTGGGTTTTGCTGAAACACAGGCTGAAAACCAGTGAGCTCCGCCATATAAGCACACCACTCCTCAATACTGGTTTTTTCCGAGCCACCAAAATTTGTGGTGGTCACTTCCTTCGTGGCCGCGGCCAGCAAGTAGGGAATCTTCTCAAGGTAATCATCCACATGCAGGAGATTGTAATAATTGGGCTGCTCGGGATGTATTTCAATCGGAATACCCTGCTGCATCATCAGCAAATGAAAATAGGGCCAGCCTCCATTGTCGCCATAAGGCACGCTGAGTCTGGCAATGGTGGTCGGAATATTGTGCTGGTGCGCGACAAAACGGCACACCGTTTCTGCGGCAATTTTAGCAATACTGTAAGTGGGAAACATGGCCCGGTGATTGTCACCCAGCGGAGCATCCTCTTTTCTCGGCTCCTGGCCGCCGTATTCATACACCGCCGTCGAGGAAAAGTGCAAAAATGCGCGAACATTTTTACACTGCATCATCAGGTTACCCACACCCTCGGCATTGGCCGCAAGGTCGTATTCAAAATCACCGCTCTTGACCACGGCGAAATTCAGCACATAGTCAAAATCACTAGCCAAGGCCTGCAAACTACTGGCATCGGCGAGGTCAGCGGCAAACACCGTTGCCCCCATCGCTTCGATTTTTTGCCTATCCTCGAGCTGGCGAAAACGCGCCAGGGCCGTCACATCAGCCACTTTTGACAGCTGCTCCACCACCGGCAACGCCACCTGCCCGGTGGGGCCAGTAATTAAGATTTTTTTTGCGGTTAAATCAACTGGACGAACAGGCATAGTATGTCTCCGTTAGCGAATGATAGCGGTCGTGGCGACCCGGCACGGCGAGTGCGGTAACCGCTACCTCAGCTTGTCAATTAACTCCAACAGCGAGTGCGGCGTATCGCTCTTTTGCTTGAGCACATCCAGCAAATGCTGCTGGGAGCCAAAACGCTGGGCATCGTAATGGTGGCTGTGAGACAGCGATGCTTCTTCTACTGCCAACGTATCCTGTGCCTCTTCAGTACTTGCTTGTTGCGGATTATCATCAAGCGCCTCTGGCACGGCCAATTCAGTACCATCGCCAGCGGCTGGTTTATAAAGCTGGTCGGCCAACTCCACATTGGCCACACCCCAGGGTTTTACCACATCGTAAATATCCCGCATCAGTTGATCATCCCGCTCAGGCGACTGTAGCGATTGCTCAAGCAAGGCAATAATATTAATCGGCAATACGCCATGACGCTGCAGATAAACCGAAACCGCTTCCTGCAACAGATTCCTGACCTGCTCAGCATCCGCATGACCCTGCTCTACCAATGCCAACAGGCGAGAGCGTAATTCAACCACATAGTCCTCATCGCGCTCCTGTGCCACCTGCTCTGAGCTCGGCGTCTGCTCGGCTTTCGATTCCTCCTCGTGCTCACTAAGCTGATCCCGATGATCGCGATACTGTTGCTGCCAGTAACTGCTGAAGGAATGTGTTTCCGCACTGGCGATGGTCGCGCTATCCAGGGAGTCCGCCAACCTGATAAAACTGCGCGATGAAGGATCTGTATCGGGAAATAAAGCCACCGGACTCTGCAGGCTAACCGCTGCCCGTAAACTTTCATCGCGAAGAATATAGCCCAGATAATGAAGCTGAACGCCAATGTATTTATCCACCGCCGCATTAAAGCGGTGGTAAATTTCCTTGGCCTGGGAGGTACTGCTGCACATATTGACTACCACATGGTAATGAATATGCTCACTCCGGCGTTTGAGTAATTTGATCAGTGAGAAGGCATCGGTTAAGGACGTCGGCTCACCGGTAATCACAATCAAGGTATGTTGCGCGGCACTGACAAAATCCAGCGTGGTTTCTGAAATACCGGCAGCGGTATCAATCAGTAGAAAATCAAACTCACTTTCAACCCGGGCCAGCTCCCGCGTCAAGCGCAATTGCTGCCGAGGGTGTAGGCTGACACATTCACTGATGCCGTTGGCACCGGGGATAACCTTCATCCCATGGGGACCATCCAGCATGATTTCTTCAATATCCCGCGCCCCAAACAAAACGTGTTCCAGCGTGTATTCGGGTGTCAGTCCCAGTAAAATATTAACATTGGCCAAACCGGTATCGGCATCAAAAAGACAGACTCTTGCCCCCAGCTTGGCCAGGGAAATGCCCAGGTTAACCGCAATACTGGTTTTACCCACGCCCCCTTTACCGCTGCTAATCGCCACCACTCGCGCCTGACCCGACTGTTGGTGAGGGTAATTATTATCCGTCTTGGACACGGGGCACAAATCTCCTGAATGGTTCCAAATCGACCCGTTTTAGTACGGGAAGTAAACTATGAATTGTTATTAAAACTTTAACACTTATACCGGCACAGCATCAAAACATAAAAGAAACGTGGTTGCTGATGCATTTATGCTACTTATTACCATGATAAATGCTGTATGATTTTTAATCAAACGGTGGTGCATAATTAGCGCCTTAGTTATAATTTCCACGACTAAAGGCTCGCTCTGTTAGAGCATTAAATAACAACAATGATAAACCTGCGGAACCCACACAGTGGTAACGACTAAAGCGATTGAGCAACTGTCCAGCATACCCACGGTGCTGGCAGGCATCCTGGATGCCCTTTACAGCGGCGCTGGCACAGCTGATGTCACCGCTATTGTGCATCGGGACGCGGTACTGTCGGGCAAGCTGCTGGCCACGGCCAACGCCAGTAATAACCGCTGCCAAACGGTACCGCAGGCCATAGAAAGCCTCGGCGAAAATCAGCTACGCACCCTGCTCGTCACCCACGGCTTGCGTCAATTCTTCAAAGCACCAGCCCCGGATGGCAACCTGGAGAGTCAAATTCAGCTCTGGAGAAACGGCTTGTTATGCGCCCATTTTTCCAGAATCCTCGCCACACTCACCAGTTACCACTGCCCCGAAGAAGCGTACCTAAGCGGTTTGTGGGCCAATCTGGGACAACTGATGTTGCTGGAGGAATACGGCGAGGCCTATAGCCTGGTACTGCAGGGCAGTGCCGACAATAGCCAACTGTCCGTCAATGAGCAACAGCAATTCAGCCAGAATCACGCCGATATTGGCGCCGGGCTGGTAGCGAACTGGCAGCCGTCCAGCTTTATCGCCGATGCGATCCGCTATCAAAACGAGGCCATAGAACAAATCCAGGATGCCCACCACCTGGTGAAAATAATCCACTGCGCCAACAAGGCCATCAATGGCCCCGCATGCCCGCAGGGCTTGCTGGATGCTGCCGAACAGCTATTTGGACTCAATGCGGCGCTGACCCGCGAGCTCTACTCGAGAAATGTGGAAGACATTGACAAGCTAAGCACAGAGCTGGCGCTGTCTTCGCCCAGCGCCTGTCAGACCTCCTCTGCGCAACTGGGTATTCGTCTGGGCGAACTCAGCGAAGTTGCGCAGCTCAATACCGGGATTCTGCAAGCCAGCAGCCTTGAATCCCTCGCCGCTGGTATTCAGCAAAGCCTGCTACTGAGTCTGGGAATCAACCACAGCGTACTGTTCAGTTACGATGAACAGCAAAACCTGCTTTCTACTTACCTGACCCAGGCAACAGAATCTGCCGATTTCAAACTGGCACTGGAGCCCGGTCGAAGCCTGGCCAGCGACTGTCTGCTGAGCAGGGACACATTAGACAGCAGCGATAATAACAGCCTAAGCGTAATTGACCGCCAATTACTCCACTACTGCCAGGGCGATATTTTGGCCTGTTGGCCGCTATCTCATAACGGAAAAGCCGTGGGTGTACTCGCCTTTGCGGTTGACCAGCCGCAGCTGGATGAAATGAAACGCCGGCATGAACTACTGCACAGCCTGTGCCAACACATTGCAAAAGCACTATCGACTTATCAGCCCCAGACGCAATTATTCGGTGATAGCCGGCAATCTACGGCATCACTTTATCAGCAAAAAATTCACGAAGCCGTTCACGAAGCCAGTAATCCCTTGAGTATCATTCGTAACTATCTGGAAATGCTGCGGTTAAAATTAGGCGATGAACATGAAGCCAATGAGAACCTGGAGTTAATTAAGGAAGAAATCGAACACGTAGGTATCATCCTCAGCACGCTGAAAGAAGAACCCACAATATTTGAGCCAGATACACAAACACTGGACGTCAAACAGTTAATTGAGGATACTGCACAGATAATAAAGGAATCAATTTGTGTTGCTAAAAGCCTGACGCTTCAACTACAGTTAGATGAGCAACTAACTGAAACTCAGGGAAACCCCCATCATTTAAAGCAAGTATTAACTAATTTGCTAAAAAATGCAGCGGAAGCCCTGGAGCCAGGAGGGAAGATTACCATCAGCAGTGACAACGCGATTAGCTTCGGTGGACAGAATTATCTAGCCATCAGTATTGCTGATAACGGACCAGGAATTCCCGCTGCCATAAAGAACAAGCTGTTTTCCCCGGTGACATCGAGCAAGGGTAAGGGGCACTCAGGATTAGGTTTAAGCATAGTCAAAAAATTAATAGACGAAATGGGTGGTTTAATTGTATGCCGCAGCAATGAAAAATCAGGTACTGAGTTCCAGATTTTACTGCCCAGGGATATCCCTGCCTAGCACTCAAAACAAAAACAAGTTAAAACCCGACTGATAGTTTTAGCGCAACAATAAAAGAAAAATTATGATTTCGAGTGAGAGTTTTATCAATAAGGTCGAAACCAAAAATGCGCGCATTTTATTGGCAGACGACAACCCCCGCATGCTCGATAGTTTATCCACCCTGTTAGGGATGTACGAGTACCAGGTGGACACCGCACTTGGCGGCGAAAAAGCGATTGAAAAGCTCTCCAGCAATGACTACGACCTGCTATTGCTAGACTTGAAAATGCCCAAAGTAACAGGCCACGATGTTATGCGTTATATGGCCGATAAAAACATTAACACCATGACCATTGTGGTCAGCGGCGAAACCTCTCTGGAAGATATCAGTCTTGCGCTCAGGCAAGGTGCCTATGACTACTTGAAAAAGCCGTATATTCCTGAAGAATTAACCGCCACTGTAAAAAATGCTGTCAGCAAAAAGCTGCTGGAAAACTCCCATGAAATAATGCAAGCACGGCTGGACCGGTCGGAAAAACTGCACCGCTTTATCGTCAATAACTCCCATGATATTATTTTTATGCTGGATGGAAAAGGCTGCTTTAGCTTTCTGAATACCAGAATAGAGACCTTGCTAAACTACCCCCGCGACAGTTTACTCAGCAGGCATATTACCAGTCTGGTAGAGGATGACGACAAGGACAAAATCAATTACCTGTTCGAAAGGACAATGGCTCCCAATAGCAATTCACAGAGCATAGATATTTCGATCAAGCCTAACGGTGAAAACAAGGGCAAGCGATTTTTTGAACTGTCACTGTGGCGAGTTGATGATGAAAGCGGGCAAACGAATTTCGGTCCCAGTTTACGCTATATGGTTTACGGTACTGCCCGCGATATCACCGAGCGAATGGAAGCGGAAGCCTTTATTAATTTCCAGGCTTATCACGACCTACTGACCCGCCTGCCGAATCGATCGCTGTTTAAAGATCGCCTCAGCATGGCAATTACCCAGGCACAACGTGGCGACCAACAATTAGCCGTCATGTTTATTGACCTTGATCGTTTCAAGGTAATCAATGACTCGCTGGGGCATACCATGGGAGACCGCCTGTTACAGGCTGTTAGTCAACGCCTACAACAGTGTATTCGCAAGGGCGATACATTATCTCGATTTGGCGGCGATGAATTCACCCTGCTGCTTCCCGATGCGCAAACCGAGGAAGCCGCCACCCAGGTTGCCGAAAAAATTCTGGAAAGTATTAAACAACCCTTTATGTTAGGCGGGCATGAGATTTATGTCGGCGCCAGTATTGGCATATCAATCTATCCGGATTCCGGCGTCACCCTGGATGCACTGATAAAAAATTCCGACATCGCCATGTACAAGGTCAAGAAAACCGGCAAAGATGGTTACCAGGTCTTCTCCAACGAAATGAACACCTCGGCAACCGAAAGATTGACCCTTGAACAAGATATGCGCAAAGCCATTGAGAATGATGAATTCGAAATATGCTACCAACCCCAAGTCAACATTGAAACCAAAACCATCTGTGGCGTAGAAGCATTAATTCGCTGGAATCATCCAACACTGGGCAGGCTTTCTCCCGCTGAATTCATCCCCATTGCTGAGGACAGCCGCCTGATCATTGATATCGATACCCACACCTTGCGTAAAGCTTGCCGTGAACTGCGGCAATCCCGGGTAGCAGGCCTGCCTGAGCTAAGATTAGCAGTCAATCTGTCACCGCTGTTAATTGAAAAAAATAATTTTGTTGAGAATATTTTAGGCATCCTGGAAGACGAAGATTTCCCCGCTTCCTTGCTCGAACTGGAAATCACTGAAAATGTACTCATCAGTGATCGACAGGATATTGTCGACAAGCTCATTCGCTTGAATAAGGCCGGCGTTAATCTTGCCATCGATGATTTTGGCACCGGTTATTCCTCCTTGAGCTACCTGCAAAAATTCCCTATTAACACACTTAAAATCGATCGCAGTTTTATCAATATGATCCAGAACCACGATGATGAGGCCTGCCTGGTCAATGCGATTGTATCCATGGCTCAAGGCCTGAAAATGGAAATTGTGGCTGAAGGTGTAGAGAGTCAACTTCAGCTACGCTATCTTAGTAAGTTAGGCTGCACCGTGGTGCAGGGGTTTCTATTTGGGCATCCTACCAAACTGGAATCCGTGGCTGACCAGTTTAATGAACATCCCGATCTACTAACAGAAATTGAGCTGCACTAAAGCGAAAAACTGTTTCACTCACTCCGACCCCATGCTATAAATCGAAAATCCGTATACAATTTCATCTCAGCAACAAAACCCGGAATAACTGATTATTCTTATGGATAAATACATACGGGAAGCCTATGGCGTAAAATTCCTGCTTTCACAACACAAAGATCTTCGCCGCTTGAAGCGAAACAGTGATCAACCCGCTATTCATGGTAATAAATTCTGGGGCTCCAGCTATTTACTTATGGAGTACTTGCAGCAGCATCCACTACCTGCCAGGAGCAAGGTAATGGAACTGGGCTGTGGCTGGGGGCTGGCCGGTATTTATTGCGCCAAACATTTTCAGGCAAGCGTAACGGGCATTGACGCCGATGACGCTGTATTTCCCTATTTAACACTGCATGCACAGCACAACCAGGTAGAGATCGACACCAAAAAACAATATTTTGAAAAAATTACCCAGGCACAACTCGCACAATACGATGTACTGATCGGTGCTGATATTTGTTTTTGGGATGAAATGGCCGATACCCTGTTTAAATTAATTAACCGGGCAGTAAAAGCCGGGGTGAAAAAAATAATCATCTCAGACCCTGAACGCGCCCCGTTCTTCACCCTGGCCGAACACTGCACCGAAAAGTTTTATGCCGAACTGGAATCCTGCTCGGTAAGCCAACCCCGCCGCGCCAGTGGCTGCCTGCTGATTATCGAGAACAACTAACAGGACCCGGACAACTGCACCGGTGGGCATTTTACCGAGCCATAGGAACAAAATACGCAGCAGTCACCCGGCGTTGGTTTGATGGTTGTGGCACAAGCCTCACAACGATAATAATAAACGCAATGATCGGCGGGCATTTTCTCGGTGGCTTTGAAGCCGCAAGCCGGACATTGGATAACTGAACGATAAAGGATAATCATTGCCAACTGCCTCCCGGGCAGTAATTTCCATCTTGCCTTTCTCCCCCGCTAATTATACCCAGCCCTGTATTTGAAAGTATAATTGCTGTATAAAAACAGCTTATTCAGGGCTTGGGATACCGCAATGAAAACTTTTTTCCGCGTGCTACTGCTGACTATTACATGTTCTGCCTACGCCACAGACTCGAACCTGGCTGAGCAGACAGCGACATTCAAGGTCGAGAAAATCAATGCCAATACCTTCTTATTACAAGCTATTGGCGGCAATATTATCGTCAATCGAGGTCCCGATGGCCTGCTGATTATTGATACCGATTACGCTAACGCCGCTGAGGAACTAAAAAAGCAGGTCAGCAAACTCGGCGGCATGAGTAATCTCAAATACATCATTAATACTCACTGGCATGGTGATCATACCGGGGGCAATACCTTACTGGGAGAAAAAACCACCATTGTTGCCCATGACAATGTCAGGAAGCGCCTCAGTAGCCGACAGGAAATTCCTTTTTTTAATACGGTATCTGAACCCTATCCAAAGTCTGCGCGCCCCAGCCTGACTTATCCGCAGGCAATGACGATTCATTTTAATGACGACATCCTGCTACTGGAGCACTACCCTAACGGTCATACCGATGGCGACAGCGTGGTATTTTTCAAAAATGCCAATATCATCCACCTTGGCGACCATATGTTTTATCCCATGTTCCCCTTTATTGATATTGGCAGCGGTGGCAATGCCATAAGCTATGCCAAAAATGTGGCCGCAATACTGGCAAAGAGCAATGAGTTAAGTGTCATCGTCCCCGGCCACGGTCCGATCACCGACCAAAGCGGCCTGTCCAGCTATTCCCAGATGCTCGACGCTACCATTGCCGAAGTATCGGCAATGAAAACGCAGGGAATGAGTCTGGAACAGGCCAGGGAAAAAGGCCTTGATGAGAAATGGAAAGAGTGGAATGGCGGTTTTATCAAGGAGCCGGTGTGGATCGAATTTATTTACCAGAGCCTTTAGTCGGATAACTGCTGACCTTTTATTCGAGCCAGCAGCTTATGGAAATCTTCGAGGATTAAATACATCGCTGGCACCAGGAACAAAGTAATCACAGTGGCGATTAACACCCCGTAAGCCAGTGATATCGCCATCGACATGAAGAATTTCACCGCCATGCTTGGCGTATTGATTAACGGCGCCAAACCCGCAAAAGTGGTTATGGAGGTCAATACAATCGGTCTGAAGCGCGCGGCCCCTGCCCGACTCACCGCCTTAAACACCTCCACACCCTCGGCCCGTTGGCGATTGATATAATCCACCAATACCAGGCTGGCATTAATAACCACCCCCGATAAAGCCACCATTCCCAGCAGTGAAAAGAACACCAGATCAGCGCCGATCAGGTAGTGACCGATTATTGCCCCGATGGCACCAAAGGGAATAGAAAACATCACCACCAGGGGCTGCAAATAGGAATGCAAGGGGATCGCCAGCAGGGCGTAAATCACCAACAAGGCAAGCATTGAATTCTTACCCAGGGTTCTTACCGCATTATCATTTTCTTCAGCCTCCCCCCCCATGCGATAGCTGATGCCCGGGTACATTTCGCCAATCTCCTTCAAGCTGGTTTCAGCCAGGGAACGCAGCACGGCCTCCGGGGTAATCACCGCGCGATCGACATCGGCAATAACCCTGATAACACGCGCGCCGTCTTCCCGGTTGATGGTTGAGTAACCTTGACTCAGCTGCATAGCAGCAACACTGGCAAAAGGTACCTCAATACCATCTTTGGTTCGTATGCGCATATTTTCCAGTGAGCTGAGCGTATTGCGCTCATCTTCAGGGAAGCGAACCATCACCCGGATATCATCCCGCCCGCGCTGAATGCGCTGGGCCTCTTCACCATAAAAAGCCTGGCGAACCTGGCGACCCAATTCTTCGACGGTTAAATCCAGATTGCGCGCCTCAGGCAATAAAGATAACTGCACTTCCTGCTTGCCGATACGAAAAGTATCCTTAATATCCATCACGCCGGGGTATTGAGACAGGGCCTCGCGTAATAGCGCAGAGGATGCCTTAAGCTGTTCAAAATCTGCTCCTCGCAACTGGATATCAATAGCAGCACCGGCGTCAAACGCCTTTGCGGTAAAAGTGACTTCCACCGCATCGGGTATATCGCCGCTCAATTCACGCCAGCGACTGGCGATTTGAGGTGTCGGTACGCCGTTATAATCTGGCGGTAAATCCAGTTTCATCCCCACTTCAGCAAAATGGGCGCCACTGGCTTTACCGGCATTGATAGACCCCTTGCCCAAGCCAGCACCAATAGAAGAAATCATATGCTGAATCATACTGCCCTGCGCTTCGCTACGGCCTTCATCAAGCTCAAGGCGCAACTGTTCCGCCGCCGCCTCAATCTTCCTCACCGCCCTTTCCGTCTTATCCACGGTAGAGCCTTCTGGCATAGAAACGGTGGCATAGAGACGTGAGCCTTCAACCGCAGGGAAAAACTGAAAGACGATACGGCCACTGCTTAACATCACCAGGGTAATAATAACAACGCATATTGCAATCATCATCGTCAGGTACCGCCACTCCAGCGCCTTCAACAAGGCCGGACGGTAATAGTCATGGGCAACAGTTTCCAGGGAGCCTGATACCCGCCCCTGTAGCACGCTCCAATACTTGACCAGCAGATTATTTTTAGTGTTTGATTTATTCGATGAATGGTATGCCAGGTGCGAGGGTAAAATAAGCTGTGACTCAACAATACTAAAAAACAAGGCAATAATAACCACCCCGGCAATGGTGGTAAAAAACGGACCAATAGTCGTAGGAATTGACATCACCGGTATAAAGGTGGTCATGGTTGTGAGTACACCAAAAATAACCGGTACCGATACTTCATAGGTGCCGTCAATGGCGGCGGTAACCGGGTCTTTGCCCATTTTCCCATGGGCGTAGACACGTTCACCAATCACAATCGCGTCATCAACCAATATCCCCAATACCAGGATAAAACCCAGCACCGACAGCGTGCTGATGGTAATACCGACCACAGGAAAGGTCATTACCGTTCCCATCACTGCAATTAAAATGCCCGCCGCTACCCAGATAGCCAGGCGAAAACGCAAAAACAAAGCCAGTACAATTAATACCAGTGCCAACCCACCCAAGGCATTGGTGGAAAGCACATCGAGCCTGTCCACTAAATCCTGTGACTCGTCCTTCCAAATTGTGATATCAATACCTTCGGGTAACTGGGGCTGTTTTAGCAACAAATACTCTTTTACCCTTTTTGCCAACCGCAGAACGTCCTCTTCACCCACCCGTTTTACATCAACAATGACCGCGGGCTTACCATCAAAACGAGCCCGTAAATCAGTATCCCTGAAACCATCAATGACATTGGCAATTTCACCCAGTATCACACTGGTACCATCATTACGGGTCAACACCGCAATTTTTTCAAAATCCTGGCCAACATAGGCCTGGGCCTTGGTACGAATAAGAATTTCGCCCGCTTCTGTTTTCACACTGCCACCGGGAATATCCAGTGAGCTGCTACGAATGGCATCCGCCACCTGCGAGAGTGTCAGGCCATAGCGACGAAGGGTATATTCAGAGACTTCAATGGAAATTTCGTAGGGGCGTACATAGCGTAATTCAACCTGGGAAACCTCTGGCAGTTCCACAATTTCATCCCGGATTTCCTGCCCGATATTTTTCAGGGTGCGCTCATCTGCCTCACCGGAAATGGCAATAATCAGCACATTGGCGATAATCGACAGTTCCGCCACCACCGGCTTTTCCGTTTCTACCGGAAAGGTATCAATGCTATCGACCTTGGTTTTAATATCATCCAGCACCTTACCCTTGCTGGCACCACGGGGTAATTCGGCATTAACGGTACAAAGCCCCTCCGCCGCTATCGTCGATATCTTGTCTATGCCTTCAACACCATCAATGGCTTCCTCAATGCGAATACAGACAGACTGCTCTACCTCCAGCGGTGCAGCGCCCAAATAAGGCACTTGTACCTGGATAATATCGGTATCAATATTGGGGAATTCTTCCTTGTGGAGATTGGGCAGTGTTAAGGCACCCCCCACCACCAGGATGAACATTAATAAATTGGCCGCTACCGGATTATGAACAAACCAGCTGATTAAACCCTTCATTCATTTTGATCCTGGAGCGAGGGGGGCTGGACATCGATGAACATGGCCGCAGCGGGTGACGCTCCCTGCTGCTGAGCTGGCTCCGACACCGCCTCATCCTCAAAGTCCAGCGCATCCAGTGCTACCGGCTCAGGCAACGGCTTTACTTTCATCCCTTCAACCGCCACCTGCAGTGGCGTCAGTACTACCCGCTCACCAGAAAGCAGGCCACCATTGATCAACACTTCATTGGGCTGGATACGCAGGATACTCACTTCGCGAAAGTGAATACGATTGTCACTATCCAGCACCAGCACCTGATTGTTATCGCGCATGGCAATTCTCGGCAATACCATCACCTCGTCGACAATCCTGCCCTTGATCTCCGCCTGTACAAACAAACCGACCATCAGCGGCGGTTTCCTGCCATCCCAATCGGAAACCGCTGTCCGGGCTACGGCGTAAAACATACGGCTCCTGGCATCAATTTCTGCCTCGGTGCGAACCAGTTTGGCCTGCCACTCATACTCCTCATCAGCATAATTACCGATCAGGATCACATCTGTTTCATCCTCAACGCTGAGCTGGCCGCGATAGCCATCCGGTAAATTTAAATAGCCCAGCTGCTTATTTGCCAGCGGCAAGCGCACTTCAACAAAATCTGTCGCATAAATTCTTGCAATCACTTCCCCGCGACTTATAAATTGGCCAAGATCAACATGCTCGGAACGAATGCGGCCGGTAAAAGGTGCCTTAATAATGGTTCTGTCAACATCAAGTTGTGCCTGCTTGAGGTTGATTTTTGCGTCAACCAAATTGCTTTCCGCCACCCGGTAACCGCGCTGTGATATTTCCAGCTGCGATGCACTGGCCAGACTCTGCTGATGTAACTTTACCGTGCGTCGGTATTCCGCACTGGCTGTTTCAAATTCAATCTGGGTACGATTAACGGCTGAAGCACTTCTATCCTGTAAGGTCTTATAATCCGCGCTGTCTATACGCAGTAAAATATCGCCCTTTTCGAAGTAACCGCCATTTACCATGGCCGGCGACAGCCAGTTTAACTGGCCTGAAACTTCAGGGATCAAATCACTTTCGGTTCGTGGCTGGACTGTCCCCTGGGAGCGTACACTGAGAAAAATAGATTCTGCCTGCACGGTTTTAATACGCACCGGTTTATAGCTAACGACTACTTCACGGGGAACAATTTCCGGGGGGTTTTTGATCAGGACAATAGAAATCAACAGGGTCCCTGCGAGTACAATAAGTGGCCAAGCCAACCGGGGATACTGTTGTAGAAAATATTTGGGGTACTGATTCCAGCCGAGTTTCGTATTAGGCAAGAGCGCTCCTGAATAGCATCATTATAAAAAGAAGGCCATTCTATCCATAGAGTGGTTGTTTTTCTATTACAGCAAAGTAATTAAAGGCATTCCTTAGCGGCCTAGATCAGCCTGTAATCGCTGTTTGATCGCTGTGCCCCAGACCTTATAGCCCCTGTCATTGATATGAATCGTATCCCAACTCATGTACTGATCGTCCATTTTACCGCTATCGTCATAAAACACCGCATTGGCGTCAATAAAATGAAGACGATCATCCTCCATTGCCGACGTGGCGAGGAAGGCATTAATCTTTTCGACCAACTGGCCCAGTTGCGCATTGTCCTGATTCGGTCGCAAAGCCAAAAAGTAGATCGGCTTACCGGGAGCCGCCTGTTTCAGGCGATCCATTAACACCCGGTACCAACGCACTCCCTGCTCATAGGTTTTTACCTGGTTGCCAAATAAATCGTTAAAATCATTGGCACCAATATAAACGACTACCGCCCGGGGCTGATATGGCCTGACAATTCTATCGGTATAGTAGCTGACATCCTGAATCTTCGCCCCGCCGAAGCCGCGACCAAAGGCCACCAGCGGCTGCATGTCTTCACTCAAGGTATCCCAGAAACGAATACTGGAACTGCCGATAAACACAATCGCATCTTGAGGTGGGGGCTGGTTCTGGTCAGCCGCTTCAAATGCCGCGATATCCGTCTCCCAAACTCTCGGATCCTCGCTAAACAACTTGTCTCCCTCTTGCTTCAGCTTCTGGTAAGCATAGCCACCAAAAATAATTAGCAAGAGAGACGCAATAACGGTAATTCGTATGAGTTTCATAGCAACAAGCGTGACCCGGAAAATAGCAGCAGGATAAGCGATTAAAGCTACCCTGTCAGTTTTTCTTCACTGGCATCGTGCTGAAAAGACAGTAAAAACAGCAACAGCGACACAGCGGCGCAAACAGCAATGGTCATAACCATCGGCAGGGGATTATCTATCAGCAACAATCCGACCACAAAACCGGCCGCTGAGGCGGCGGCCATCTGTACAAAACCCAATAAGGCCGAGGCAGTTCCTGCAATCTGTGGGAATGGTGCCAGCGCACTGGCCATGGCGTTCGGTATTGAAATACCTACCCCGGCTAAATAAACCGACATCGGCAACACAATGAGCAAGGGGTGATAGACCTCCAATAGACAGAGTACAACCATCAACAGGGCCGAACACAATGCCAGACCAGAACCTAAAATAGCCAGCTGGTTTTTATTAAAACGAGAGCCACTACGAGCAACAAAAATACTGCCGGCAATATAGCCCAGCACATTGAAAGCAAACCAGAAACCAAATTGACTGGCAGGAACCGACATAAAATCAATCAGCACAAAGCTGGAACCCGAGACATAGGCAAAGCCACCAGCATAAATCATCGCCCCCGCCAACACCTGTAAGCAATACGGGTAATGGCCAAGTAACAGCCCATAATTAGCAGCAATACGGCTGGGGCGCAGGCTTTGCCGTACAGGAAGCGATTCGGGTAACAACAGCACCAGACATACCATCGCAAACAGGGTATAAGCGACCAGAAACCAGAAGATCGACGACCAGGGTAAAAAAATCAACATCCAGCCGCCGATAATAGGGGCAATGGCGGGTGCTAATGCCATGATAGCGGCCAGCGTCGCCAGCGCTTTCGCAGCTTTAACGGGCCCATAAATATCCCGCACCATCGCCCGGCCCAGCGTGGGCCCCGTACAGGCACCCACCCCCTGGACAAACCGCCAAAATATCAACTGCTCAATACTACTGACCAGCGCGCAGCCAATACTGGCCAGACAAAAAACAAACAATCCCAACAGTAAAACAGGCTTGCGACCCAAACGATCGGACAGGGGGCCACAGAACAGGTGAAAAACAGAAAAACCCAACAGGTAGGCGCTGATAGTGAGCTGAACACGGCTCACCGTGGTACCAAACACCAACACCATATCGGGTAAGGCAGGCAGGTACATATCGGTGGACAGCGGCCCCAAAGCCACAAAAGCCGCCAATAACACCAACAAGCCCGCCGATTCGGGTTTTAATTTACGCAACAGTAAGCCCTGACATAAAAAAGCCCGGTAACCGTACCGGGCTTAGTAAGCTGTTCGACGCCTAGGCCACTTCAAAGAGACCCGCCGCGCCCATACCCCCACCAATACACATGCTAATTACCACGTACTTCACACCGCGACGCTTGCCTTCGATCAGTGCATGGCCGACCATTCTGGCACCTGACATGCCAAAAGGATGACCGATTGAAATCGCGCCGCCATTGACGTTAAGGTTCTCATTAGGGATACCTAATTGATCTCGGCAGTATAATGCCTGGCAAGCAAAGGCCTCATTAAGCTCCCACAGGCCGATTTCATCAACACTTAAGCCGTTGCGTTGCAGCAACTTGGGAATCGCATAAATGGGACCTAGACCCATTTCTTCCGGGGCGCAGCCAGCAACCGCCATGCCGCGATAAATACCCAGCGGGGAAAGACCCTGTTGTTCCGCCAGCCTGGAATCCATTACCACACAGGCTGAAGCACCATCCGATAATTGAGAAGCATTACCCGCGGTGATAAATTTACCCTCAGGCACTACTTTGCCGTCTTTCCATACCGGCTCTAATTGAGAAAGACTTTCCAGGGTAGTGGCTGGACGATTGCCTTCATCTTTACCGAGGGTTACCTCTTCAAAGGTAGTTTCCTTGGTTTCCCGATTGAACACTGACTTGGTGGTAGCCATGGGAACAATCTCATCATCAAACTTACCCGCCTCCTGAGCCGCCGCTGTACGTTGCTGGCTTTGGAAGGCATATTCATCCTGGGCTTCGCGGGAAATATTATAGCGATCGGCAACAATCTCAGCAGTCTCAATCATCTGCAGATACATATTGGGTGAATTGGCCAGCGCTGCTTTGGAAACAGCGCGATAGCTGTTCTTGTGCTTGTTCTGCACCAATGAAATAGACTCAAGGCCACCGGCAACAATAATATCCTGCTCATTGGCCATAATTGCCTTCGCCGCCAAGCCAATCGTCATCAGGCCAGAAGAGCACATACGATCAACCTGCATACCGGCCACTGTCTCAGGCAAGCCTGCGGCCATCGCACTGAGGCGACCAACATTGTAACCCTGAGTGCCCTGGGGTGCCGCCAGGCCGAGAATAACATCGTCCACGGATGCCGGATCAATACCCGCACGCTCCACCGCATGCCTGACCACATGGCCACCCATGGCGGGCGCTTCGGTGTCATTAAAAGCACCACGATAAGCCTTGCCAATCGGGGTGCGCGCTGTGGAAACAATTACCGCTTCTCTCATGATGTTACCCTCTATCAATTTTGTCACCCCCGCGTAAGCGGAGGTAGTTGTTACGTCGTTCCCGCAAAGACGGGAGTTGCTGTTACGTCGTTCCCGCGCAGGCGGAAACCCAATAAATTTTTTGGATTCCCGCCTGCGCGGGAACGACACTTTAACAATGCCGCGCTGTTTATCCCCGCTGGCTGGAGCAGGATAAAATCTCACCAGTCATATAACTGGAATAATCCGAAGCCAAAAACATCATCACATTAGCCACTTCCCACGCCTCGGCCGCACGGCCATAAGCTTCTTTTGCCTCCAGCTCTGCTAACAATTCTTCCGAGGCTGATTTCCTCAACATCGGGTGTAACACAATAGATGGAGCAACCGCATTAATACGCACACCAAAATCAGCAGCTTCCAGTGCCGCACAGCGCGTTAATGCCATCACCCCGGCTTTCGCTGCAGCGTAATGGGCCTGTTCTTTCTGCGCGCGCCAGCCTAGCACAGAGGCGTTGTTAACGATCACACCGCTGCCACGCTTTTTCATCACCTTCATCATGTAGCGGGTCATACGCATAGTGCCGTTCAAGGTGACATTGATTACCTTATCCCACTCCTCATCTTCCATTTCGATCAACAGTTTTGAGGTGCCCAGGCCGGCATTATTAATCAGGATATCGACGCCATCCATGGTCTGGTCGGAAAAATCAATCAGTGTCTGCACATCGTCTTCGACAACCACATTAGCCACTTTGCCATAAACTTGCTGCAAGCCAGTTTCTTCTTTCAGCTTATCTACCGATTTCTGCAAGCGACCCTCGTGGATATCGCTGATAACAATAGCGCGACAGCCTTCCTCAACCGCTTTAGTTGCTGCGGCGAATCCGATACCCGCACCGGCTGCAGCAGTAATCAACACCGATTTTCCTTCAATCAGCTGGTGGCCTTTCACATACTCTGGAACGTTTATATTCATATTTTCTACTCTCTCAATCCTTGCTGATAAACCGGACTTCAGCGCCCGATTAAAGTTTAACCCTGGGTTCCTTGGGCATACCCAGACCACGCTCGGCAATAATATTTCTCTGGATTTCGTTGGTACCACCGTAAATTGTGTCGGAGCGTACAAATAAATACATCGACTGCAAGCGGGTGAGTTGGTAGGGGCCACTCTCCAGCATTTCCGCCTCCGGTCCCAGCACATCCATGGCCAACTCGCCCAGGTCACGGTGCCATGTCGACCAGTACAATTTATAAATTAACGCTTCTTTTTGCAAACTGCCCCCGTCACCACCCGACAACATACGCATACTGTTATAGCGCATGATTTTCAGGCCAATATGGGCATCGGCAATACGCTGGCGAATAACCGGATCCCTGGCCGCGCCATTATCCTTGGCCAGTTTAATAATCTCATCCAGTTCGTTCTGGAACTGCATTTGCTGACCGAGGGTTGAAACACCGCGCTCAAAGCCCAGCAGCCCCATCGCCACTTTCCAGCCTTCACCGGGCGCGCCGACAATATCATCAGCCTCGCACTCTGCATCATCGAAAAAGACTTCATTGAACTCTGAAGTCCCGGTTATTTGTTCAATCCCTCGCACTTCAATACCGGGCTGGTCCATTTTCATCAGGAAAAAACCCAAGCCTTTATGGGCAAGGGAATCGGGATCGGTTCGGGCGATTACAAAAACATAATCAGATTCATGGGCCAGTGATGTCCAGACTTTTTGACCATTAATAATCCACTTGCCTTTGGCCTCATCAAAACGGGCTTTGGTCTTAACATTGGCGAGGTCAGAACCGGCGCTGGGTTCAGAATAGCCCTGGCACCAAAGCTCTGTACCACTGACGATACCGGGCAAGTATTTTTGCTTTTGCTGCTCACTACCAAAGGCGATAATAGTGGGGCCGGCCAGGCCTTCACCAATATGCCCCACCCTTCCCGGCGCACCGGCGCGGGCGTACTCTTCAAAGAAAATAACCTGCTGCTCTATCGAACAACCACGGCCACCGTTTTCCTTCGGCCAACCGACGCAGGTCCAGCCTCCCTCGGCCAGCTTCTGTTCCCATTTCAGACGTTCTTCCGGGAACATATGTTCATCACCGGGGCCGCCTCGAAACTTCAGCTGTTCAAATTCCCCGTTCAGATTACCCTGTAACCAGGCAGCGACTTCTGCGCGAAACTTCTCATCTTCGGGGCTAAAACTTAATTGCATGCTCTTTTTCCCCTCTTAATCCAGTATTAACTGGGCGACTTTCTCGCGGTGGTAAGCACCATTGCCCAGGAAAATTTCCGAGGATTTGGCACGTTTAAAATACAAGTGAACATCATACTCCCAGGTAAAGCCCACCCCGCCATGTAATTGAATGGCCGTAGCCGTATTTTGGAAGTAGGCATCCGAACAATAGGCTTTAGCGACACTGGCCGCCTCAGCTAACTGATCGGCTAAATCACCACCGTGCAAGGCTTCTTCAGCGACACAGGCGGCATAATAAACCGCCGACCGAGACACCTCGGCTTTCAACATCATATCGGCAGCCTGATGTTTTACCGCCTGAAAGCCGGCAACAGGGCGACCAAATTGCACCCGTTCTTTTGTGTATGCAACCGTGGCATCCAGAATTTGTTGCGCGCCGCCCATTTGCTCTGCGGCAACCGCCACCGTAGCTAACTGAATAATTTTTGCCAGCTCAGGCCAGGCATTGCCCTCTTCACCCATCAAGGCCATATCGGCAACACTGACCTGGTTGAAATGAATTTCTGCCTGTTTACGGGTCTGGTCCATGGTCGGTGACCATTGGCGATCAATGCCCGCCGTATCAGCGGGAATAGCGAATAAGCTGATACCCTGCTCTCCTTCACTGCCCGGGGTACGCGCCGCAACAATTAATAAGTCGGCGGTATGGCCATCGGGCACATAGCGCAACGTGCCGTTCAATTGATAAGCTTCGCCTTCTTTACTCGCCAGCAACTCCACTGCATTGGCATCCCATTGACCGTTAGCACCGGTGTAAGCCAGTGTGGCGGTCAGCTTTCCTTCACAAATTTTTGTAAGATACTCGGCCTTTTGCTCTTCACTGCCCGCCACCAGCAGTGCATTACTGGCCAGGCAAACCGTGGCATAAAACGGCGAACAGAGTAAATAGCGGCCCATTTGTTCCAGCATAGCGGCCAATTCTATATAGCCCAGCCCCATACCCCCATATTCCTCGGGTATGTGAATCGCCTGCCAGTACATTTCGGAAGTAATCCGCTGCCACACCGCATCATCATAACCCTGCTCGGTGACCATCGCTGCACGAACCGCCTCGGAAGAGGAAACCTCGGCGAGGAAAGCCTCCGCCGTGTCCCGGATCATTTGTTGTTCTTCGGTAAATGAAAAATCCATAATCGCTACTTTGTTAACTGTTTAATAAACTGCCAGTATCAGTTGAATTTAAAATCGCATTTTTAATCCAAACGCCAGTCCATCTTCAATGTCCCGCTCGTCATACCTGTCCGTTTCAATGGTTAACTTGCCGTAAGAAACTGAGAGAATGATATTATCAAGTGCGGCCAAATTTACCCCGACACGCCAGTCTTGATACCTTTCCACATCATTAAATGACACATAGCTGGGACCAAGATAGAGACTGGCAAAAACAGAAAACACATCATTGAGTTGCAGTGAGCCATCACCACCAAAAGCAAATCCAGCACCGTTATCCTTATCCACTTTTGCGCCGTAAAATTTAACCCCGGCGCGACCCGACAATTCAGAGCGCCTGCCATTAACAAAAAAACCAACATCAGCGATATTGGTATCTTTATCGCTATTATAAATCCAGGATGTCTCACCCGATGTGGTCTCACTGAATAATGGGAAGGCGGTTAAGGTAGCGCGAATTGCATCATCACTAAAACGAAACACCAGACCATTGTCCTGGGCAAATGCCGTAGAAATCATTGAAAACAGAAAAACACCTGTCAGTATTTTTTTCATTCAAGTTATCCTCTTTATAATTAATCGTTCAGCTGCCATAGACTTTTTGTGCAGGCACTTCTTTGTCCAGTAACTGTTTTACCGCTTCTGCAATCTCAGCGGGCTCCCACTTGGCACCTTTATCCACACCGACTGTTGAACGCCAGCCATCCGCGATTGAAATTTTACCACCTTCTGATTCCATTACCCGGCCTGTTACATGCGACGATTCAGCTGACCCCAGCCAAACAATCAACGATGAAACATTTTCCGGGTCCCAGTAATCAAAGCTGTCATCTTCCGGTTTGGCCATGCGTGTTGCCATTGCTTCAACTGCCGTGGTCATACCTGTTCTTGCCGCTGGCGCAATCGCATTGGCTGTAATCCCATAACGGCCCAACTCAGCCGCCTGGTTTAACGTCAATGCGGCAATGCCTGCTTTGGCTGCGGCATAATTTGACTGACCGATAGAGCCCTGCAAGCCCGCACCAGAGGTAGTATTGATAATACGCGCATCAACCGCCGTACCTTCTTTAGCAAGACCACGCCAATAATGCACCGCATGAGAGCTAATGCAAAAGTGACCCTTTAAGTGTACTGCCATGATTGCATCCCACTCGGCTTCTGTCATCGAGGCGAACATGCGGTCGCGGTTAATACCCGCATTGTTTACCACCACATGCAAACCACCAAAGTGATCAATTGCCTGCTTGACCGCATGTAAGCTGTCATCGTAATTGGTAATGTCCGAGGTATTCACCACCGCCTTGCCGCCCGCGGCGATAATTTCATCCACAACAGCCTGCGCTGCAGCTTCGTTAATATCATTAACAACCACACTGGCGCCTTCTCTGGCGAAGACCCGCGCATGGGCAGCACCCAGACCACCACCTGCACCCGTGACAATCACTACCCGATCATTACAAACACCCATTTTTCCAGTCCTCTTGATTCTCTAAAGCGCGCTGATCACGCCTCAATTTTCAGTTTTTGATTAGCCAGGTAACTGACACTGATAGTTTGTTCGCGAGTTTAAAGTCGCTCAATAATAGTGACATTTGCCTGACCACCACCTTCACACATGGTCTGTAAACCATAGCGGCCACCACTGCGCTCCAGTTCATGCAATAGCGTGGTCATCAATTTGGTACCGGTGGCACCCAAGGGGTGACCGAGGGCAATAGCACCGCCATTCACATTGGTTTTGGCATAGTCATAACCGGTTTCCTTTAACCAGGCCATAGGCACCGAGGCAAAGGCTTCATTGATTTCGATGACATCGATATCGTTTAAATTCATGCCCGCTTTTTTCATCGCATAGTCAGTGGCGGGAATCGGCGCCGTCAACATCCAGATCGGATCGGCTGCGCGCACACTCATATGGTGAATGCGTGCCCGGGGCGTTAAGTTATAGCGTTTCAAGGCATCCTCGGAAACAATAAGCATTGCAGACGAGGCATCGCAGGTCTGGCTGGCAACGCCCGCAGTGACTTTGTCACAACCAAAAATACCGTCAAGTTCAGCCATTTTTTCCAGCGTAGTCACCCGCGGTGTTTCATCCATGGTGACACCTTCCAGGGGGACGATTTCTCGATCAAAACGTCCCTCTTCGATTGCCTTTAAGGCACGGGCATGGGATTCCAGGGAAAACACTTCCAGCGCTTCGCGGCTTATATTCCATTTGTCGGCAATCATCTGTGCCGAATTAAACTGTGTTGGCGGGTGATTGCCATAGCGCTCAACCCAGCCTTTAGAGCCGGTGAACGGGTCTTTAAAACCCATCGGCTCCGCCGCTATCATTGCCGAAGAAATCGGAATCTGGGTCATGGTCTGCACACCCCCGGCAATAATCACATCCATCGTGCCGGACATAATCGCCTGGGCAGCAAAATGCACGGCCTGTTGTGAGGAACCACACTGGCGATCAATCGTCGTGCCCGGCACCTCGTCCGACAAGCCTGCACACAACCAGGCGGTACGGGCAATATCCCCGGCCAATGGCCCGATGGTATCGACACAGCCAAAAATCACATCATCGTATTCATTATCGGGAATGCCATTGCGCTCGACAATGGCTTTTAATACGTGAGCACCGAGATCGGCACCATGAACATGGGCCAGACCACCCTTGCGGCGCCCTGTAGGGCTGCGCAATGCATCAACTATATAGGCTTCAGCCATTTACTTATCCTCGTTTATTATTTCTCGCCATTGTTCAGGCAAGAAAAGTATTTCCCGCGCCAATCGGTGCATTGTCGGCAAAAATAAATCCGCCAACACGGGCTTTATGGAACGCGTTATCACCCCAGGTATTATTAAACGCCCAGGCTTTTTTCATAAAAATATGTAAGTCTACTTCCCAGGTGTAACCCATGGCGCCGTGCACCTGCACACAGTTTTTCGCCGCCAGGTTCCCCGCCTCACAGGCCACCAGTTTGGCGTGGGATACATTTTGTGCGGCGCT
>JAUXHA010000040.1 GCA_030621845.1 Spongiibacteraceae bacterium | reverse complement strand
GCCCTGGTCGCCCGCGCCCTGGTCTTCAGGTTTGGCGCGATCAACTCCCATGTTGATGTCAATAGACTGTTTACCAATGGCGTTTAATACCGCACAACTGGCGCCGTCAAAGCCGACATCAGAGCTGTTATAACCAATGCCGGTGATAACGTCACGGATGATGTTTTCCAAATCGACATAACATGATGTGGTCAGCTCGCCGGCAACAATGGCCATTCCGGTTTTGACCAGGGTCTCAACCGCAACGCGGGCATTGGGATCGCGAGCAATAATGGCATCGAGTACCGCATCCGAGACCTGGTCAGCCAGTTTGTCGGGGTGGCCTTCGGAAACTGATTCGGAAGTGAACGTTGAATATTCTGACATGGTGTGTTTCCTTCAATATAAAAACGGATGTTATTAATTGGCTGTTGTTACAAATTCGCGTATTTGTACGCGAAAGCCATTGCGCTGCGAGAGGTAGACGCTCTGGCCTTCTTTAAAACCAGCCGTACTGGCCCAGTCGGTTAAGTCTTTAGGGTCGAATCCCAACCATAAATCACCGCAGGCATGTTGGACCCAGTTTTGGTCGTGGCTGCACAGGTCGGTGATAAACAGTTGCCCGCCGTCTTCCAGTAAGGCGGCCAGGTCGAAAAATATATCGGCCGGAGAGGGTAGGTGGTGCAAGACCATATTCACCACAATGCAGTTGAAGCTGTTCGCTTGAAGTGCGCTGCTCTTGGTATCACCATGGATGAATTCTATGTTGTGTAGCTGCTTGCTGTCGGCAAATGCTTTGGATTTAGCCAGCATCTCCAGCGAGTTGTCCAGAGCAACAAGTTGTTGGAAGCGAGGTGATAGCTCGGCCAAAAAGGCACCCTCGCCCGGGCCGACTTCAAGTACGCGCTGGCCTTTGCCGCGAATACTGTTGTCGATTAATTCGGCTGTATTGATGCCATAGAGATCGTAAGCAGCAATTTGTTCCTGCTGCTGGCTAAATTTATCGGCGTTCTCGGAAAAAAATTGCTGCGAGTGTTCAGCGCGCTCTTGATGAATTCCCGCCAGTTGTTGTCGGGTGTGGTCTGAAAGCGACAAGCTGTCCGAGGCGCTGAACAGGGCTTGTTGCAGGTGATCCAGCGGGCGATTATCAGTGACAGCGGCGCGACGATAGAAAATGGAATTGCCTTCGCGGCGAGTAGTGAGCAGGCCCGCTGTGGCGAGTATCTTCAAGTGATGGCTCATGCCGGACTGTTTAATGGCGAAGATGCGGCACAGCTCCATAACACCGAAAGAATCACGGCTGAGCACCCGTAGAATGTCCAGGCGCAGCGGATCGGCACTGGCTTTACACAGGGCTAGCAGGGCGTCAGAGGGAGACGCTTGCGTATCGATGGCGGCTACTGGTGTCAACATGGGCGAGGAGTGTAGCAGCATGGGCTATCTATATCAAAATTTATCGATATAGATTATTCACCTTTATTCAGTGGTGATTTCGAGCTTTTTTTGGCTTAGCAATTGCTGTTAGCGCTCGGGTGAGGGAAAATAGCCACTTTTTTAACGCCCCCCCCTAATCAGGAGCTTTGTAAATGCCCTCTCGTAGCGACTTAGCTAACGCCATCCGTGCGCTCAGTATGGATGCTGTACAACAAGCCAATTCCGGTCACCCCGGTGCGCCCATGGGCATGGCTGATATTGCAGAAGTACTGTGGAATGATTACCTCAAGCACAGTCCAGCCAACCCGCAATGGCCTGATCGTGACCGCTTCGTGCTGTCTAATGGCCATGGCTCGATGCTGATTTACTCCCTGTTGCATCTTTCTGGTTACGATTTGCCGATAGAAGAGTTGAAGTGTTTTCGTCAGCTACACTCGAAAACCCCGGGTCATCCGGAATACGGTTATGCGCCGGGGGTCGAAACCACCACTGGGCCGCTGGGCCAGGGTATTACCAATGCGATAGGCATGGCCACGGCGGAGAAAGTGCTGGCGGCGCAGTTTAATCGCCCGGGGCACGATATTGTCGATCACTATACCTATACCTTTGTTGGTGATGGTTGCTTGATGGAGGGAATTTCCCACGAGGCTTGTTCACTGGCGGGAACGCTGGGCCTGGGTAAATTGATTGCATTTTATGATGACAACGGGATTTCCATCGATGGTGAGGTCGAGGGCTGGTTTACCGATGACACACCGAAGCGTTTTGAGTCCTATGGCTGGCATGTGGTGTCGAAAGTGGACGGTCATGACCCCGAAGCGATTAAATCCGCTATCGAAGCGGCGCGGGCCAGTGACCGGCCTAGTTTACTTTGCTGCCAGACCATTATTGGTAAGGGTTCACCCAATAAGCAAGGTAAGGAAGATTGCCATGGTGCTGCGCTGGGTGTCGATGAGGTGGCGCTGGTACGTGAAACCATAGGCTGGCCCCATGCGCCCTTCGAGGTGCCTGATGAGATTTATGCGGGCTGGAATGGCAGAGCCAAGGGCCAGCAGAACGAAGACTTCTGGAAGACGCGTTTTTCCGCTTACCAGGCAGAGCATCCCGAACTGGCCGCCGAATTACATCGTCGCATGAGCGGGCAGTTACCGGCTGATTTTAATCAGCAGGCCAATGCGTATATCGCCCAGTGCCAGCAGCAAGGTGCCACGATTGCTTCACGCAAGGCCTCGCAAAATTCCCTGAATGTCTACGGCCCCCTGTTACCGGAGTTTTTGGGTGGCTCGGCTGATTTGGCTGGCTCCAACCTGACTATCTGGAGTGGCAGTAAAGGGATTAGTGCGGATGATGCTTCGGGTAACTACCTTTATTACGGTGTGCGTGAATTCGCTATGTCGGCAATGATGAATGGTATTGCCTTGCACGGGGGCTTTATTCCCTACGGTGCGACCTTCCTGATGTTCATGGAATATGCCCGCAATGCGGTTCGTATGGCCGCGTTGATGAAAATACGCAGTATTTTTGTGTACACCCACGATTCCATTGGCCTCGGTGAAGATGGTCCGACGCACCAGCCGGTAGAGCAGGTCACCGCGTTGCGCGCCACGCCTAATCTTTCTACCTGGCGTCCCTGTGACGCCGTGGAATCAGCGGTATCGTGGAAATGTGCAATTGAGCGCCAGCAGGGGCCATCGGCACTGATCTTTTCGCGCCAGAATCTGCAGCATCAGGCTCGAACAGAGCAGCAGGTGGCGAATATCGCTCGTGGCGCTTATGTGCTGAGTGATTGTGACGGCGAAGCTGAGGCGATTATTATGGCGACCGGTTCTGAAGTGCAATTGGCGATGGATGCTCAGGCTGCACTGGCGGGGCAGGGTAAAAATGTTCGCGTTGTGTCCATGCCCTGTACCGATATTTTCGATGCCCAGGACGCCGGGTACAAGGAGTCGGTATTGCCCAGTAATGTGTTGGCGCGGGTGGCGGTAGAGGCTTTGCATCGGGATTTTTGGTACAAATATGTTGGTCTCGACGGTCGTATTGTCGGTATGGAAACCTTTGGCGAGTCGGCCCCTGCAGCAGATCTGATGAAACACTTTGGTTTTACCGTTGAGGCCGTGGTTGATGCGGTTGAAGAGGCGCTGGGGTAACTGTGATCCGGCTGGCAATCAATGGTTATGGCCGCATAGGCCGCTGTGTCTTGCGCGCGCTTTATGAATCGGGCTACCGCGAGCAAATGCAGGTGGTGGCGATTAATGAGCCGGCGGACTTGGCGACGATCATCCACCTGACCAAATACGATAGTACCCACGGCCGTTTCCCGGCTGAAGTAAGTGGTTCGAAGGGGCGACTCTGTATTAATGGCGATGAAATCGCCGTGAGTCACGAGAAAGATTTAGCCGCACTGCCCTGGGCCGGTGCGGGCATTGACCTGGTGCTGGAATGCAGCGGCCGTTATGATCGGGTAGCACAGTTGCAGCAGCACTGCGCTGCCGGGAGCAGCAAGGTACTGTTGTCCCAACCGGGTGAGGCGGCCATTGACGCGATAGTCTACGGTATTAATCACCAGCAATTATCTGCCTCCGCCAAGCTGGCGTCGGCGGCCTCCTGTACCAGTAATTGTATCGTGCCAGTGATTGATGTACTGGATCGGGCCTTTGACATTAACAACGGTTTTATTACCACCATCCACTCGGTGATGAATGACCAGCCGGTGATTGATGCCTACCATCATACGGATCTGCGCAAGACGCGCGCGGCGGGTCAGTCTATTATTCCGGTGGATACAGGCTTGGCAGCGGGTATTGGGCGAATATTGCCGCAGCATGAGGGGCGGTTTTCGGCGCGGGCTTTAAGAGTGCCAACGACCAATGTGTCGGCGATTGAGCTAATGCTCGAAGTCAGGCAATCGCTAACGGTTGAGGATGTGAATATTGCCTTGCAAGAGGCAGCAGGCAATGCATTAATGGGGGTTCTCGGTTATTCTGATGAACCCTTGGCATCCTGTGATTTTAATCATGATACCCGCTCGGGTATTGTGGATTCCGGGCAGACCCGAGTCAGTGGGAAATTGGTCAATGTGCTGGTCTGGTTCGACAATGAATGGGGCTATGCCAACAGAATGCTTGATATCGTGACGCACTGGATGTCAGCGTAATATCCAGCACGTAAAAATAATAAACTGTGTACGATTTTTTGAGAGTATTGAATGTCAACTTCAGTAATTAAAATGGACGAACTGGATCTTGCTGGCAAGCGGGTATTAATTCGCGAAGATCTCAATGTGCCAATCAAGGACGGTAAGATCAGTAGTGATGCCCGAATTTTAGCGGCGCTGCCGACCTTGCAGTCAGCGCTGAAAGCGGGTGCGAAGGTGATTGTTATGTCACACCTGGGGCGTCCCACAGAAGGTCGATTCGAACAGCAGTTTTCCTTAAAACCTGTGGCCGATCACTTGTCAGCATTGTTGGGCTGCGAGGTGCCGGTGATTGACGACTGGAAAAACGGTGTGGAGCTGGAAGACGGGCAGCTTGTACTGCTGGAAAATGTCCGGTTTAACCCCGGTGAAAAACAGGATGACGAGGTTTTATCAAAAGCTTATGCCTCGTTGTGTGATGTTTTCGTAATGGATGCCTTTGGCACAGCCCATCGCGCCCAGGCATCTACCCATGGCGTTGCACAATATGCGCCGGTAGCCTGTGCTGGCCCACTGTTAAGTGGTGAGCTGGAGGCTTTATCAAAGGCGCTGGCAAAGCCTGCGCGCCCAATGGTGGCGATTGTAGGTGGCTCCAAAGTCTCGACAAAATTGTCGGTGTTGGAAACATTATCAGGTATTGTCGACCAATTAATCGTTGGTGGCGGTATAGCGAATACCTTTTTGGCGGCCAGCGGAAAATCGGTAGGAAAATCCTTGTGTGAACATGATTTGATTCCGCAAGCACGGGCATTGATGGCCAGGACATATATTCCAATACCTTCCGATGTGGTGACAGGGAAGGAATTTTCAGAATCGACACCGGCTGAAATAAAATTGGCTGATGAGGTTGCTGATGATGATATGATTTTTGATATTGGCCCTGATGCGATCAAGGAAATGACGGCAATGCTAAAGCAAGCGAAAACGATTTTGTGGAATGGGCCGGTAGGTGTTTTTGAATTTGATCAGTTCGGCGCCGGAACTGAAGCCTTGAGTCGCGCGATTGCCCAGAGCGATGGTTTCTCTCTCGCCGGAGGTGGCGATACCCTGGCGGCGATTGATAAGTACGCGATTAAAGAGCAGGTATCTTATATCTCTACGGGTGGCGGGGCTTTTCTGGAATATGTAGAGGGCAAGGTGCTGCCAGCGGTTGCGATACTGGAACAAAGGGCAAAATAAAATCGAGAGAACAGTAACGACTTTTATGAATAAGGAACAGAATAATGGCATTAATTAGTTTGCGACAATTACTTGATCACGCCGCGGAATATGATTATGGCGTACCGGCGTTTAATGTAAATAACCTGGAGCAGACTCGGGCGATTATGGAGGCGGCCAGGGAAACGCAAAGCCCGGTCATCATGCAGGCTTCCGCTGGCGCACGAAAGTATGCTGGCGCACCTTTCCTGCGGCATATGATTTTGGCGGCGATTGAAGAATTCCCGGAAATTCCAGTGTGCATGCACCAGGATCATGGCACCAGCGTGGCGATATGCCAGCGCTCTATCCAGTTGGGGTTTTCCTCGGTGATGATGGACGGTTCTTTAATGGAGGACGGAAAAACACCCTCCAGTTATGAGTACAACGTTGACGTTACTCGTCGTTCAGTCGAAATTGCTCATGCCTGTGGCGTATCTGTTGAGGGTGAGCTGGGCTGTCTCGGTTCGCTGGAAACGGGGCAGGCTGGTGAAGAGGATGGTGTTGGTGCAGAAGGGATACTGACGCGTGAGCAGATGTTGACTGACCCCGAAGAAGCGGCGGACTTTGTCGCCAAGACCAAAGTCGACGCCTTGGCCATTGCCTGTGGCACCAGTCATGGCGCGTATAAATTCACCCGCCCACCCACAGGCGACATTCTTGCTATAGATCGGATCAAGGCAATTAATAAACGCATTCCCGGCACACACCTTGTTATGCACGGTTCCAGTTCGGTACCACAGGAATGGCTGGCGATTATTAATGAGTTTGGGGGTGAGATTCCGGAAACCTACGGTGTGCCAGTCGAGCAAATCGCCGAAGGGATCAAGTACGGTGTCCGTAAGGTGAACATTGATACCGATTTGCGTTTGTCATCTACCGGGGCTATTCGCCGTTTTCTGGCAAACAATCCTTCCGAGTTTGATCCGCGTAAATACCTGGCGGAAACCATTAAGGAAATGAAGGCTATCTGTATTGATCGTTACGATGCATTTGGCACTTCGGGTAATGCGCAAAAAATCAAACCTTCTTCACTGGAATTTATGTACCAGAGTTACGATAAAGGTGAGTTAGAGCCAAAGATAAATTAACGGCTGTTGGATTATTGAAAAGGGTGGCAGATAGTCACCCTTTTTTGTGGATATTAAAACGATGACGTTGTCATATGAATATTGAATCGTTAAAGAAAAACCTGCAGCCACTGGATATTAGCCAATCGGTCTTTCGTGGTGCCGAAGAGCAGGCGTATTTTCGTCATTATAGTCTTGACTTCGAAGACCGCTACCCCGGTCTGGTTCATCATTTTGGTAGTATCCAGAGCGGCGAATACAGTCTGGCTTGTCATTATTATCAATGTGAAAATGCCAGTGGTAGCTGTTTTATCTTACACGGCTATTATGACAATGCGGGTTTATTTATTCACATGATTGATTTTTGTATTCGGCGCAATCTTTCAGTGATTATCTTTGATTTGCCTGGCCACGGCCTGTCAACGGGCGAGCAGGTGAGTATTAATGATTTTTCCGAATACCAGCTAGTGCTGAATGATGTACTGGAGTTTTTTGAAGACGCCTGTGTTGATCCGTGGCTTGCTATTGCCCAGAGTACCGGCGGGGCAATTTTAATGGATTACTTGTTGGAGAACCCTCAGTCTATTTTCACTAAAAGTATTTTGCTGGCCCCGTTGGTGCGACCAATGGACTGGGCCTGGGTGTCAATCCTGACAGTAATATTAAAATCGTTCATCAAAAAAGTCCCGCGTCGTATTGCTAATAGTAGCAGTAACCCATGCTTTGGAGAGTTCATAAAAAATAATGATCCATGCCAGTCCCCGACTATTTCAGTGCGCTGGCTAAATGCTTTGCGGCAGTGGAAAAAAAGATTTTTGGCTCGCTCACCAGTCGAGCACGCGCCACTAGTCATTCAGGGAAAAAAAGACAATACAGTAGACTGGCTTTACAATATGGCCGTGATTAAACAAAAATTTCCGAAAGCAAAAATTGTTTACCTGAATGATGCCCGGCATCACTTGGCCAACGAGCGAGAAGAAATTCGGCAAGAACTCTATCAGGAAATGGAGCGATATATAATTGAGTAAAACATTACGCCTTCCTCGCTATGTGCTCTTCTTCCGATTATAGACACCCATATATTGCCCCTTTCCCAATCATAGACACCCAAAGATTAAACTTTCTAGTTCGACATCAGCAAGCTTAAAAAGCTTGTTTTACCTATTTTTGTGAGAAATTATTTAATTCAGAGTGTCGTTTTTCTGTATAAATATAGAAAAAGTTAAATCGTAGACGGTGCGGACATGGCTGTGCACATTCGCTTTAATACGAGGGGGAGTAGTTGGCGTTAAACTATATTATGTCGGAAATGCTTTTCGGCAAAGCTTGATACCATGAGCCCACTGTTTTCCCAGTTGGTGGCATGCAAGCTGAATTTTACAAGGGGTGCCGATAGGGTTTTAAAGCGACTTTCAAAATGCAGGCACAGTTGGCCCCAATGTGTTGGGTTAATATTTAATTGGTCGAGAATAGCAGGTGTATTTTGAGAGATGGCGCCATGCTTATCACTCTTAATGATGCGGTCTGTCCACTCGACTAGCTCAATATAATCCGTGAGCTTGATGGGAAAGCCCTTTGGCCTGTTTTCATGAAAGCTTCCTGTGCATGCTAATAAACCTGGCGCTTAGTCCAATTGTCGGCTCTGTCTTTATCGACAAGCAGCACTGCGTGGTAGTGATTACTCATTATCGCGTAGGCGCAGAGATCAATTGCAAAAACTTGTGTTAGCGACAGTAGTTTATTCTCGATCAATTGACGACGATGTTCGAAAGACTTTCCGGATACCGGGTCTTCGCCGCACAGAAACGCGCGACGGACGCAGCGAGAGGAGCAGTGGTAATAGGGAGTTATATCAAGAGAAACTTGCGCCTTCCTTGGTTTGGCCATCACACGATCCATATGCGATAAATAGAGATCAAACATAATCCTGTAAGGATTCGTTGTCAATGATAATTTGTGGGTGTCTATGATTGGGGTGATGTGTGGGTGTCTACAAATGAACATATGACAAAAAAATATTGAAATAAAATTAGTTATGTTGTTTCATGGGTGTTGATTACCTAAAGGAGATGATGATCATGGATGATTTAAAAACTAATAATGAAAAAGTATTCTATAAAGATGTTACGGATGACGGGAAAACGGTGACAGTTGTTACTCGCTGGATGGATGAGTCGTTGTGGGAACTGTCAATTCACGGTAATCACGGTCAGTTTACAACCTGGACAGAGTGGTTTTCTTCTTCAGATACTGCTATGGGCGTAGGTATGTCTGCTATTTTAAAGGAGGGGATACAGACATTTTATAGCGACCCTGAGTTTGATTATTTATATTAACGGGGCGTAATTTGTAGCGAAAGCTTTTCCGGCAATATCGTGCCTGCAAATAAACTTAGGCTTCAGGATAAAAATGCAGGGCGGTAGTTGCTGGGCATCCGGCCATTCAATGTCAGTATTTTTACGGTTTTAAGGTTATTCCTAGGCTGTAATTATTTCCTGGCATTGCCGAGCCAATGTTTAGAATAATACCCGGCAGCGGATGGTCCCATCAACCGCGGTTAATTTTTCCAGCGCCAATTCGCTGTATTCTGCATCAATATCAATCACCACATAACCAATTGCATCGTTGGTCTGTAAGTATTGGGCTCCAATATTGATTTTATGATCCGCGAAAATTTGGTTGATAGATGATAGCACCCCCGGCACATTTCGGTGGGTGTGTAGTAATCGATGTTTTCCCGGATGGGAGGGTAGCGCTACTTCGGGGAAGTTGACTGAAGAAGTGGAGGTGCCGTTGTCGCTGTATTTGGCGAGTTTTTCGGCAACTTCCAGACCAATATTTTCCTGGGCTTCCATGGTGCTGCCGCCGATGTGCGGGGTAAGGAATACATTGTCGAATTGGCGTAGCGGCGAAATAAACTCATCATCATTGGAGCGCGGCTCAATAGGGAATACATCAATTGCTGCGCCAGAAAGATGGCCGGATTGCAGTGCCATCGCCAGCGCATCGATATCGACTACAGTGCCACGTGAGGCATTGATGAGAATGCTGCTTGCTTTCATTTGCGATAGCTCTTTAGAACTAATCAGGTTTTTGGTGGCATCGGTTTCTGGTACATGCAAGCTGGTGATGTCGGCTTTGGCTAATAGTTCCTTGAGGCGGCCAACTTGCGTGGCATTTCCCAGTGGTAGTTTGCTACTCACATCGTAAAATAGCACCTGCATTCCCAGCGATTCAGCAATAATACCCAGTTGCATGCCGATACTGCCATAGCCAATAATACCGAGTGTCTTACCGCGAATTTCATAGGAGCCGCTGGCAGACTTTTGCCATTCACCGCGATGAGCTTTGGCATTTTTCTCGGCAATGCCGCGCAACAATAAGATGGCTTCGGCAATGACCAGTTCGGCAACGCTGCGAGTGTTTGAGTAGGGGGCATTGAAGACCACTACGCCCTTGCCGAGAGCGGCATCGAGGTCAACCTGATTGGTGCCAATGCAAAAACAACCAACAGCGATTAATTTATTTGCCGCCGCAAAAACTTCGGCGGTCAATTGTGTGCGAGAGCGCAGGCCGACAAAGTGGGCGTCGCTGATCTCGGCCAGTAATTGATCTTCCGGCAGGGCTTTGGGGTGACAGACGATATTGCTATAACCCGCTGCTTTGAGGGTGTCCACGGCGGAAGGGTGTACGCCTTCCAGCAGCAGGAATTTAATTTTACTTTTGTCGAGAGAGGTTTTAGCCATGTGTGGTCGCTCCGGGTGGTCGAGCTTCGAAGGGCGCGTATGGTATCATATCGACCTTTTTCTACCAGACCCAGATTACCTTGTCTGCCTATTCCGAGGATTAACCCGGTGAATACTGCTGTTACCCCACCCCCTGCGCTGATTGACGCACTGCAAGCGATTGTTGGAAAAGACAAGGTGAAGCTGGGTGAAGATGACCTCAGGGTATTTGGTAAGGACTGGACTACAGTGTACCCGCCCAATCCATCCGTCATTGTATTTCCTGCAACGACTGAGCAGGTGCAGGCGCTGGTACGATTGGCCAATGAGCAATCCCTGGCACTGGTACCCTCGGGTGGCCGCACTGGTTTATCGGGTGGCGCCATGGCCTCTAACGGTGAGATTGTCGTGGCCTTTGATGCGATGAACCGAATTTCTGATTTTGACGGCGTGGACAGGACGGTAAAGTGCCAGGCTGGAGTGATTACCGAGCAGTTGCAGATTTATGCTGATGAGCAGGGTTTGTTTTACCCGGTTGATTTTGCCTCCAGTGGCTCCAGCCAGATTGGTGGCAATATAAGCACCAACGCCGGTGGTATCAAAGTCATCAAATACGGTATGACCCGTGATTGGGTGGCGGGGTTGACGGTGGTGACAGGCAAGGGTGAAATACTCTCATTAAATAATGGCCTGCTTAAAAACAATGCGGGTTATGATCTCCGTCAGTTATTTATTGGTGCAGAAGGCACCTTGGGTTTTATTACTGAAGCAACGCTGCGCTTGACTCGTAAACCCATTGAGTTGACCGCTTTGGTTCTGGGTGTTCCCGATCTCGCTGCGATCATGGAAGTGCTGAATATCTTTCAAAATAAAATTGACTTAACCGCGTTTGAATTTTTCTCAGACAAGGCGATGGAAAAAGTCATCGCGCATAGTAAGCTGCGCCGTCCTTTTGAAACCCCGGCAGCATTTTATGCTTTACTGGAGTTTGAAAAGAGTAATGACGAGGTCGAAGACCTGGCCATGGAGTTGTTCGAGTTTTGTGTTGAGCGGGGCTGGGTAATTGATGGCGTGATGAGTCAAAGTATTGAACAGCTCAATAATCTGTGGCGACTGAGGGAGGACATATCCGAAACAATTTCCCGCTGGATGCCTTACAAAAATGATATATCGACAGTTATTTCCAAGGTGCCGGATTTCCTTGAAGAAGTAGAACTTCTGGTGAATCAGCAATACCCTGATTTTGAAATTATCTGGTTTGGCCATATTGGCGATGGCAATGTGCACTTGAATATTCTCAAACCGGACGAGCTGGATAAAGAAACATTTTTTCAACAATGTGCCGATGTCAGTTACCGGGTGTTTGAATTGGTGGAAAAATATCATGGTAGTGTATCCGCTGAACACGGAGTAGGCCTGATTAAAAAAGATTATTTAAAGTATTCACGCAGTGCTGAAGAGATCGTGTTAATGAAACAGCTTAAGTCCCTGTTTGATCCTAATGGAATAATGAACCCGGGTAAAATTTTCGATTAATTCCTTCGGACTATTTTTCGGCGCAGATTTAAAGCCATGAAAAATTATCAGCATAATATTATCAACGGCGACAGCTTTCACCATGCTCTGGGGAAAATTCTCTGTGTCGGGCGAAACTACGCCGATCACGCCAAAGAATTAAATAGCCCATTCCCAGCCAACGGCTGGTAAATATCAATCAGAGTTTTACTCTCTTGCCGGGAGATGTGGTGATGACTGGCACACCTGCCGGTGTAGGCCCGCTTGATCATGGCGATCAATTAAGGCTGGAGTTGGGGAGTTTGATTGTGCTGGAAACAAGGGTAGAATAATCCGCAACATCGCGCTCCGGACCTGTTCCGGGTAGTGCTATTTATAGATGGGGTCAGCAAGTATTATGGATATTACTCACGACAGTACCAGTAAAAGCATCGAATTGTCTCATGGCAAAGTACATTATCATGAGGCGGGTGAAGGCCCCTGCTTATTATTGATTCATGGTTCAGGTCCGGGTGTTACCGGATGGGCAAACTTTCAGGGCAATATCGCTCGTTTCTCAGAAAGCTTCAGGTGTATTGTTATTGATTTGCCGGGTTACGGTGGTAGTGATCCGATTGAAGGGGAACCGATCGCTTCCTGTGTGAGCGTATCGCTGCAATTGCTTGAAAAATTGGCTATCGAAAAAACACACATTATTGGAAACTCCCTGGGCGGAATTGTTGGTTCCCATATTGCTGCTAATTTTCCTGATAAAGTTAGCAGTTTTGTTACCATCGGTGGTGTTGGTTTAAATATTTTTTCAGCATTTCCCGGAGAGGGTTTGAATTTGCTGACCGCTTTTGTAGAAGATCCTTGCAGGGAGCGAGTTAAGCAATGGCTGCAATCAATGGTCTACGATCAGTCGCTGGTAACGGATGAACTTATCGATGCTCGTTTCAAGCAGGCGACTGAGCCGAAAACAATGGCTTCAACCCGGGCTCTTTATTCCCGCGAATCGATTAATCGTATTGCGGACATGCGCCGGGGGGCCATGGCCACTAAATCAATTGAGCATTTGTCGGCAATTCAGACGCCCACGTTGATTACCTGGGGGCGAGATGATCGTGTTAGCCCGCTGGATATTGCTTTGATTCCGATGCGCCTGATTCCAAATTGCGAGATGCACATCTTCCCTAATTGTGGGCACTGGGCGATGATCGAGCGCAAGGATGAGTTTGAAAGCCTGGTCAGTGGTTTTTTAACCTTGCACGAACCGTCATTTAATTAGTCGCCTTTCCAAAGGTTAAAAATAATATTTCCCCCGTCTGGCCGTATGTAGTTTCAATATGATGGGGCTTCATGGCAGTATATTTTTACGTCCTGCCCTAACCCTCCCTTATCTGTTTTACTCCGTCCTTTCCACCCAGTAATAAAACATCGGCGGGTCTTAAGGCAAACAGCCCGTTGCTTACCACGCCGGTTATATTGTTAATGTCTTGTTCGATTTGACGGGGGTTAGGGATGATGAAATTGTAGATGTCGAGAATGATGTTGCCGTTGTCGGTCACTACGCCTTCCCTGTAAATTGGGTCGCCACCGAGTTTGACCAGTTCGCGGGCAACGTGACTGCGGGCCATGGGAATGACTTCTACGGGTAGCGGAAAGTTACCAAGATGCTTAACCCACTTGCTGTCGTCGGCGATACAAATAAATTCCCGGGCGACTGCTGCGACAATTTTCTCTCGTGTCAGGGCGGCGCCGCCACCTTTAATCAATGCCAGTTGTGGATTACTTTCGTCTGCACCATCGATATAAAAGGTAACCTCATCGACGCTGTTGAGGTCGTATACCGGGATGCCATGGCTTTTCAGCCGCTGGGCGGAAGCCTCTGAGCTGGCGACGCAGGCAAAGATATCAGCTTTAATTTCGGCCAGGTAATCGATAAAGTAATTAGCCGTGGAGCCGGTGCCGACGCCAATGACACTATTGTCATACAGTTTGGGCTTGATGTAATCGAGCGCGGCGCGGGCTACGGCTTGTTTTAATTCATCCTGAGTCATGGGAGTACCGATACTGGTGAAGGTGGGGCTATGATAATGGCGGAAGTCGCTGGACGGAAGGCTGTAAGGGTAAATATTGTTCGGAGCATTAACCTTTGTGCGTTTCTGCCATTATTCAGAGGTGCCCTAGCGTCTTGCTGCCCTTGCTATTAGACTGTGTTCTTATTGCCTGAATAAACGAGCAACAGCACCATGCCACAGAAATATATCAAGAAAATCCTCGATGCCCGTGTTTATGATGTGGCAATTGAGACGCCGATCGATGAAGCGCCGTTATTGTCAAAGCGTTTTAATAATAATATTTTACTCAAGCGTGAGGATTTGCAGCCGGTATTTTCCTTCAAGCTGCGTGGTGCCTATAACAAAATGGCACATCTTACTGCGGAGGAGTTATCCCGTGGTGTGGTGGCGGCCTCGGCGGGTAATCATGCTCAGGGCTTGGCCTTGGCGGCATTAAAAATGGGGGTTAAAGCAACCATCGTCATGCCAAAAACGACACCACAAATTAAAGTGGATGCGGTTCGCAGTCGTGGTGCCCGGGTGGTGTTGCATGGTGATACTTATGATGAGGCATCGGTCTATGCGCAAAAGATGGTGGCCGATAAGGATATGGTTTATATCCATCCCTATGATGACCCCGAGGTGATTGCGGGCCAGGGTACTATCGGCATGGAAATTCTGCGCCAGCATAGTGGGCACATTGATGCAGTGTTTGTGCCTGTGGGTGGCGGTGGATTGCTCGCCGGGGTGGCGGCTTATATCAAATATGTCCGGCCGGAAATCAAAGTCATTGGCGTCGAGCCTGAGGACGCAGCTTGCTTGAAGGCGGCACTGGAGAAGGGGCGTCGTGTTACTTTGCCCCAGGTAGGTATTTTTGCCGATGGTGTGGCGGTGGCGAAAATTGGCAAGGAGCCGTTTCGGGTTATTCGTAAAACCGTTGATGCAGTGATTACGGCCACTACCGATGAAATCTGTGCGGCGATCAAGGATATTTTTGATGACACCCGCTCTATTGCTGAGCCTGCGGGCGCCCTGGCTTTGGCTGGACTGAAAAAATACGTAGAGCAAACTGCTTGCGAAGGAAAAACATTGCTGGCCATCGACAGTGGTGCCAACACCAACTTTGATCGCCTGCGGTACATTTCTGAGCGCACCGAGATCGGTGAAAAACGTGAGGTGATTATCAGTGTCACTATTCCCGAGCGCCCCGGCAGTTTTAAGAAGTTCTGCGCGGCGATCGGCAAGCGCAATATTACTGAATTCAATTATCGCTATGCTGATAATAAGGAAGCGCAGATTTTTGTTGGCGTACAGGTTTCACCTGACCACCGCGATCGTGAAGATTTGGTGGCAGACTTGCAGGCCAAGGCTTACCCGGTGGTGGATTTGACCGATAATGAGATGGCCAAGTTACATATTCGCCATATGGTTGGTGGTCGCGCTCCAGCGACTGCCCCCGACAGTGATGAGCTGCTCTATCGGTTCCAGTTCCCGGAGCGGCCGGGAGCGCTGGCAAATTTTCTGTCCAGCCTTGGCCAGCGCTGGAATATCTCTATGTTTCACTACCGTAATCATGGGGCTGCCTATGGTCGGGTGCTGGTGGGGATGCAGGTGCCCCGGGGGGAGCGTAAGCAGTTGCAGCAATTCCTCGATGGATTGAATTATCAATTTCATGACGAGACCGATAATCCAGCCTACCAGTTATTCCTGACTTGAGTTGTTCTGTTACTTAACACAGGCGATTCAAGCTTGTTTCAGTCGTAGTTTCTATTTGATTTTAGCGTAAATATATTGGCATATTTCTTGATTGTTATTACTGAATAACGCTCTGGTGACGGTTTTCAGTCGCGAGAGAAAAGCAGCTGTGAAGCGGTTAACAGTATAGCGGGCAGGGAGTCACAAGCTGACGAAGCGACTTTGCGCTAACCAGCTTGGCAGCCTATCTTAGTCGTTAGTAACGAACGCCATATAAGAAAGAAACGGTAAAGCACAATGAAATTAAAAGTCGATGCCTTAACTATTGCCATGACCTTATTTGCCCTGGGGACGCTCCTCACGGGAACCCTGCAGGTGGTACTGGTCTGAGGCGTTAATAATACCCTGTTCAGTGACGATGGCAGCAAGCCGGACGTCCCAGTCTTCGAGAACCAAATAATCTACCTGTTGCAAGGTATGCGCTAAACCTATCAGCAACGGCCCGCCGATTCGGCGTTGTTGCTGAAAGCTCCGATCATAAAAACCACCCCCCATACCCAGTCTTCCCCCCTGTTTGTCGAATGCCACCAATGGCAGTAACACCAGCTCAAGTTGATTAACGCGGGTGATGCCACGACGCCTGCCGGGTTCGGCAATGCCGTAACGATTTTTATGCAGGGGGTCACCGGGCCGGTAGCGGACAAAGTCCAGTGACAGGTTGGGGCGGATGACGGGCAGATAGCAGGCTTTACCCTGCCGGTGGGCATGTAATAGCAGCGCGGCGGGATCTATCTCACCGTCATTGGCCAGGTAAAAAGCGATATGCCGGTGCTGGCGAAATACGTTGTGCCGGGTCAGGATTCTCACCAGCGCGCGGCCGGCCTGACGCTGTTGTGCCGGGCTTAAAGCCTGGCGTTTTGTCCGGTAGGTATTTCGCAGTATTTGTTTGCTGTTCGCTTGCTTCATGGGCCTGGCTTGGCTGGCAAAGAGCTCCCCGTGATACCGCTGGTAGCTTGGCCCTTGAACCCAACGGTTCAAGGTGGTGGTTCCGGCAATGCATCGGGCTTCCCGTCGCGCGGACATGCACGCCCGCATCACTCAAAACCTCCGGGTTTTTTAGCATCGGCTCAGGGGTCTGACCACCTGGCGCATATCATAGGGAGCAGCGTTATTATAACGAAGAAGTGGCGAGTAGCCATAGACTATTCGGAAATCCCACCGCAGCGGGGACAGGCACATGAAATCCTGGTGTAAGCAGGGGGCCGGAAAGCCCTTTGCTCCACGACGGCGGCCTTCCAGGCTGCCCTCCCTCGGTCAGTAGCCCCATAAAAAGCCATGGGTCTCCTTCGCTCACTCGGCGCTCGCCTTTTACGTTCCGCAAAGGGCTTTCCGGCCCCCTGCCTCAGCATCCAGCGTTGTTTGGCGAGGGTGGCGAGGGTGGCGAGAGGCAAGGGCGAGAGGGACACAAGGGCAAGAGGGACAGGCACAAAATTCCGGCACAAAATTCCAGCGTAAGTTCGCGGCGGGGACAGGCATAGCGAGGGGACAGGCAGGTGAAATTGTTCTTTCGAGCTGCCAGAGATTTATTTTGGAAATTTAACCGGGGCAAGAGTGCGCTTGCGCGCGATAACGTGGTGGCGGGCTAGGTGATTTCCAGCTGGCGAAAAGAGTGCAGGGCATCTTCCAGCTTGTTATTGAGGGATTTTAGTTGTTTGTTGGACAGTGGGCTTGTTGCGGTGTCGGCTTTACTGTTACTTTTTTTGCTGCTGCCATCAGCCTGGAGTAATTCATAGCTGATATTCAGGGCAGCCATCACGGCAATCCGTTCCAGGCCAATGACTTTACCGTTCTGGCGAATATGGCTCATTTGCTGATCAAGATAGCTTGCTGATTCAACCAGGGCCGCTTGTTGTCCAGCGGGGCAGGCGATCTGGTATTCTTTCCCAAGAATTTTAACCACAACGGTTTCGGCACTCACGATTCTTGCTCCAGGGATTTTAGTCGGCTGATCATGGCTTCGACCCGGTTGCGTGCCAGCTCCGTGTTTTCGACAAGTTGCCCGCGTTCCTCCAGCCAGCCATCAGCCTGGGATTTTAACTGACGATTCTCCTTATCCAGGGAGGATGTGAGTTGGATAAGTTCATCGATTTTGCGCGATAGGGCGGTAAATTGTTTATCTTCCATCAAACCAGTTCAGCTTATTGTTAGGACTCCCCTTAATATAGTGCTGGCAAGGTGGTGGGTCAATGTAACAAATACGTGAAATTTCAATAAGCTACCGCTTGTTTCGAAAACTGTGAGCAAGTTTACAGGGAGTTACCGTTTAGATCTGATTCGATTTTGACCAGTCAAGGCGCTAAGATTGCCCCCCTGAGCACAAACTACAGTGAGTTTATCCATGCCTGAAGCCCTGGTTTTACCTGATTTTGATGATATTGCCGACTGTTTTTGGCGGCTGGGTGCGCTGCAGTCACCCTCTGGCCTGCAGGGCTATCTCCTCGGTCAACTGGCCCATGGTCGCGGGCCGGCGATGGAGCAATGGTTGCAGCAGGCGGCCGCGTTTATTGATGCTGTGGAGCCACCTGACGACGATGACAGTCGTTGCTTAATGGATTTGTACGCCGTTGCCAGCGAGCAAATTCAGGCCGGCGAAATGAACCTGCAGTTGTTATTGCCCGATGATGAGATGGAACTACCATTGCGAATCACCGCGGTAGGACAGTGGTGCGAGAGTTTTCTGAAGGGTTTTGCTCGCGCGGGTAAAACCACGCAAGAGCAGCAGGGGCAGCAGCAGTATTCCAGCGATGTCTCCGAGGCACTCAGTGATATTGCGTCGATATCACAAATCAGCGTGGAGGGTGAAGAGGTCGATGTGCAGCAAAACGAGCAGGACTATGTTGATGTTTGCGAGTACCTGCGCCTGGCTGTGATCAATATATTCCTTGATTGCAATGAGCCTCCCGCGGCGACTCCCGGCCAGCAAAAGACCAGCGACGAGGCATTGGGCTCGTCCGCCAATTTATTTAATAACAAGTTGCATTGATGCAGCGAACACGCCAAGCTTTGCCCTTAACTCGCCGATAGAACACCTTGCTTAATGAAAATCAGTAAACAGGAATTTGCCCGTCGCCGAAACAACCTGATGGGGCAAATGGAAGCCGACAGTATCGCCATTGTTCCCTCTGCCAGGGAGCTTACCCGTAACCGCGATACTGATTACCCCTTCCGCCAGGACAGTGACTTTTACTACCTGACGGGCTTTGCTGAAGCCGATGCGGTATTGGTGCTCATGCCGGGACGCAAAAAACACGGTCAGTATGTCCTTTTTTGTCGTGATCGCGATCCGGCCATGGAATTGTGGAATGGTTATCGTGCCGGCCCTGAAGGCGCCTGTGACGACTACGGTGCAGACGATGCGTTTCCTGTCAGTGATATCGATGATATTTTGCCAGGCTTATTAGAGGGTCGTGAGCGGGTCTATTACGCGATGGGTCGCAACCCGGCCTTTGATCAAAAAGTGATGCAGTGGGTGAATGTGATTCGTTCCAAGGTGCGCTCCGGTGCTCACCCCCCGGGGGAGTTTCTCGATCTCGATCACCTGCTGCATGATTTGCGCTTGTATAAAAGTGCCGCGGAGATTCGGGTGATGCGCAAGGCCGGCAAGATTTCTGCCGCTGCCCACATCCGCGCCATGCAGACTTGCAAGGCGGGTTGGTATGAGTATCAGCTGGAAGCGGAGATTCTCCATGAATTTGGTCGCAACGGTGCACGCTTCCCGGCTTACTCCTCCATTGTTGGCTCGGGCAAAAACGCTTGTATACTGCATTACATTGAAAACAGTGGCCAGTTAAAAAAGGGTGAACTGGTATTGATTGATGCCGGCTGTGAATTGGAACACTACGCCGCTGATATAACGCGTACCTTTCCGGTTAGCGGCACCTTCAGCAAGGAGCAAAAAGCGCTTTATGAGGTGGTGTTGAAATCACAGCTGGCTGCGATTAAAAAAATCAAACCCGGCAATCACTGGAACCAGGCGCATGATGCGACAGTAAAAGTCATCACCGAAGGTCTGGTGGCGCTGGGGCTGTTAAAGGGTAAAGTCAGTACCCTGATCAAAAAAGAAGCCTATAAGGATTTTTATATGCACCGTGCCGGGCATTGGTTGGGCATGGATGTGCATGATGTCGGTGATTACAAAGTGGATGATGAGTGGCGGGTGCTGGAAGAGGGCATGGTGCTAACCGTGGAGCCGGGCATTTATGTGGCGCCAGATAATAAAAAAGTCGCGAAGAAATGGCGGGGCATTGGCATACGCATCGAGGATGATGTGTTGGTCACCCGGACCGGCAACGAAGTCCTCAGCGGCGATGCACCGAAAAAAATCAATGAGATCGAGGCCTTGATGCGAGCCGGCGCAGCTTAATAAGCCGTGCTACAGTTTTGCTCGCGGAGGCTTGTCACTGCTACGGTTGATTCAAGTCATTGCAAGCGGTAATGATAATTATTATCATTACCGCTGTTTTTCTAATGGAGCTTTCGAAATGCTGTCTGTCTATAGGTATATAGGTCGTCGCGTCACCCTGGTGGCTTTACTCTTTGGCTGTCTGCTTGGCTGCGAGCAGGCTACCGCCCCGGCGGATACGCCTGAGTTGGTTGTTTACACCGCCCGCAAAGAGCACTTAATCAAGCCGTTGTTTGACCAGTTCACCACTGAGACCGGTATTCCCATTCAGTACATAACCGATAAGGCCGGTCCTTTGCTGGCTCGCTTACAGGCCGAGGGGGAAAATACCCCGGCGGATATTTTGATGACGGTTGATGCAGGGAATCTGTGGCAGGCGGCCCAGCGGCAGGTATTGCAGCCGATTGACTCCGCGGTGCTGGGGGAGAATGTTCCCGTTCAGTTAACTGACCCCGATAAGCAGTGGTTTGCCCTGACGATTCGCGCGCGCACCGTGGTTTATTCTACCGAGCGCATCGAGGCCGGGCAGTTGAGTAGTTATGAAGACCTTGCCGACCCTCGCTGGCGGGGGCGGCTGTGTTTGCGTACCTCGAAAAAAGTTTATAACCAGTCCCTGGTCGCGACCATGATTGCGGCCCTCGGCGAGCCGGAGACGGAGGCGGTGGTGACGGGCTGGGTAGCCAACCTGGCGCTGCAGCCCTTTGCCAATGACACCATGGTTATGGAGGCCATAGTAGCTGGGCAATGCGATGTGGGGATTGTAAACACTTACTACTATGGCCGCTTGTTGAAGCAAAAGCCGGCCTTGCCACTGGCACTGTTCTGGCCAAATCAGCAGGGTCAGGGGCCAGCGGGGCGGGGAGTACATATCAACGTGTCCGGCGCCGGCATTACCCGCTATAGCAAACACCCCGCCGAGGCGCGGCAGTTGCTGGAGTGGCTGAGCCAGCCCGAGGCGCAAACTCGCTTAATGGATCTCAATCTGGAATACCCGGTGAATCCAGCGGTGACATTGTCCCCGCCGCTACAGGCGCTGGGACCGTTCAAGGCTGATACGGTGAATATTAGTGAGGCGGGTCGTTTGCAGGCAGCGGCAGTGAAGTTGATGGATCGGGCCGGATACCGATAGCGCGTGGCGAGCTATTCCTTATCCACTACGAGCAAGCTGGCTGATGACCGCAGGATCAGCCAGCGCCTGAGGTGGCTGTTAATTATCGCCGGCCTGCTCACTGTATTAATGGTGCTGGTGCCGATCCTGATTGTTGCGTTCAGCTGGAGTTCAGACCAGACCGAGGTGTGGCAGCATTTAATGGCCACCCAGTTATCCACCTTGTTAAGAAATACCCTGGTGTTATCGCTGGGGGTCGGCATCGGTGTCACGGTGCTAGGTGTCAGCCTGGCCTGGTTGACGGTGATGTACGAATTTCCCGGGCGACAATGGCTGGATTGGGCGCTGATGCTACCCATGGCCATGCCCGCCTATGTGCTGGCCTTTACGGTGCTGGGCCTGTTTGATTTTTCCGGCCCGCTGCAGCAAGGCTTGAAGGCTTACTGGGGTGAGCAGTTCGCGTTGCTGGATATTCGCGGCGAGGGCACTGTGATTACCGTATTGATCCTGGTGTTTTATCCCTATGTCTATATGTTGTCGCGCAGCGCTTTCCTGTCCCAGGGCAGCGATGTGATGGAGGCGGCACGGGTGTTGGGGGCACGTTCCAGTGGTGCCTTTTTCCGGATTGCCCTGCCAATGGCACGACCGGCCATTGCGGCGGGGACGGCATTGGCGGTGATGGAAACCCTGGCTGATTTTGGTACGGTGGCGGTGTTTAACTACGATACTTTTACCACGGCAATCTATAAATCCTGGTTTGGCCTGTTCAATTTGCCGGCCGCCGCGCAACTGGCCTCCCTGTTACTGTTGTTTGTTGCCCTGGCGCTGTTTGCTGAGAAGCGCTCGCGGGGAGTGCAGCGTTATACCCAGCACCGCGGTCGATTATTTCGCCAGTCACTGTCCTGGCCCAAAGCCTGGCTGGTCTCTGCGTTTTGTGGGCTGGTGTTATTGCTGGCCTTTATTGCCCCGCTGATCCAGTTAATACTGTGGGCATTGGCCGATGGCCTGGAGGCCATTGATCAGCGTTACCTGCACTTGCTCTGGCGTACGCTCAGCCTGGGTGGGCTGGCAGCACTGATTACGGTGCTGCTGGCACTGTTAATTGCCTTTAGCCGCCGCGCGGTGAGGCCGGCCTGGCGGGGCGTTTATGATATCACCAGCCTGGGTTATGCGCTGCCGGGCTCGGTGCTGGCGGTGGGGGTGGTGTTGTCCTTTGCCAGTATTGACCGTCAGTTACTGGTTCCCTTGTTTGCGGCCCTGGGTATGGAGCCCCGGCAGTTACTGGTGGGCAGTTTATTCGCTCTATTAGCGGCTTATTGGGTGCGTTTTTTGGCGGTAGCTAATGGCCCGGTTGAATCTGGCATGCAGCGTATTAACACGTCTATTCCGGAAGCGGCGCGCAGTATGGGGGTCGGTGGCTGGGCGTTAATGTGGCGTATTTACTTGCCGATCCTGAGACCGGGGCTGTTAACGGCGGCGATCCTGGTGTTTGTCGATGTAATGAAAGAAATGCCGGCGACCTTGCTACTGCGCCCCTTTGGTTGGGATACCCTGGCGGTGAGAATCTACGAAATGACTTCGGAGGGAGAGTGGCAGCGTGCGGCGCTGCCAGCCCTGACACTGGTACTGGCCGGGCTGATTCCCGTTGCACTGGCGGTACGGCAGTCGTCGAAGCGGTGAGTCACGCAGGAGGCTTTACGGCGCGGCAAAGGGCTTTCTGGTCGGTTGTGTCAGTAGCCAACCCGGTTCTATCTATCGCTGCTTGTATTTCCGGGGTTGGGCGGTAAAATGCCTCAAAACCGCGACAGAGACCGAGGATGCATAATGAGTAATACCCCCACTGAATTGAAATATGCCAGTAGTCATGAATGGGCCAGACTGGAGGATGATGGCACTATCATTGTTGGTATTAGCGATCATGCCCAACAGGCCCTGGGTGATGTGGTTTTTGTTGAGAACCCTGAACTGGGTACGACCCTGGCTGCCGGCGATGAAGCTGGTGTGGTCGAGTCGGTAAAAGCCGCATCGGATATTTACGCCCCCGTGGGGGGAGAAGTGATTGCCGTGAATGAAGTGCTGGAAGACGCGCCGGAAACGATTAATGCCGATCCCTATCACGATGGCTGGTTTTATAGGCTTCAGCCCACCGATATTGCCGAACTGGAGAACTTGCTGGATGCCGATGCCTATGTTCAGCAATGTGAAGACGAGTAAGTTAATCGGCTGAATTGATCGAGCCTCACTTTGCGGAACTGCGGTCTCATAAATACTGAATAGAAAAGTTTCGGCCCTTGGGGAATCGTGCTTTCATAGTATTCAAGCAGCAATAAACATAAAAAACGCTTTTTGGATTGGATTGGATTGGCGGAGTATTGAATCCAGGCGATGGTGGCTGCCCCCTGCGGATCGGGGATTGCCCATGACCGTCCGTCGGCGGCTGCAGAACTCAACGATTTTTGCGCTGCAAAAATTCGGATTCGAACAGGCTTCGCCGACTTCCCCGACGGACGGCCATGGGCAAAACCATCCCCTGAAAGATCCGCCGCGGGCAGCCGCCACCACCTTAAGCATGAAAGACTAAGTTAAGCGGCGGG
>JAUXHA010000137.1 GCA_030621845.1 Spongiibacteraceae bacterium | reverse complement strand
TAAAAGGCTTTTTCCTGCGGATTAAAGTCGGGATCTTTCCACAGAGCCTCCAACTGACCCGCGCCAATGGTATTGGTCCAGGTAGGGATGGTTAAATCTACAGTATCGCCTACCGGTTTGAGTTTACCTTTACCGTTGAGTAAGCGTGTTCCAGACCAGGCAACATTATAAACTTTTTCATGGGCTTGACCGTTGGCATCAAGCCAACCTTTGATGACCTGAAATCTATCGAGGTTCGCACCATCGGGATCACGCAGGGCGCGAATCAACAAACCTGGGGTTTGTCCTTGGGTCGCCGGCTTTAAATCGCCGCCCATAGGAACACCTTTGTCGTAACCAACACTCGCCAGATCGCGTTGTTTTAGGTCATCGGCAGTAAAATCATAACCAGCAAAGACACGCACCCGGATACGCGGCCCAGTGGTGGCGTAAACTTCTTTGCGCTTCATCGCATCAAAAATGGCCGCGCGGGTATTTTCCCTCGCCCAAACGGCGGTAGGACCCGGTGTCGCATAACGCCAAGCATCATAGCCTATATCCAATTTTTTATTGTACTTGGCCGGTGCGTTGATGCGTTTCTCGCTGGGTTCCATCCAGGTAAAAGCGCCAAAAAAGTTATCATCATTCTGGGTCACTAGCGCTGTATGAAGATCACCGCCACCGACAAAACCGAGCTTGAAGGGGTTTAGCCCTAACTCAGCCTCCAACGCTAAGCCATTCTTTAATGTTGAACGGGTATACTCCGTTTTAAACATAGCAGGTTTTTTTTTCGCGCTTAAATCCAGATTGCCAAAATCCCAAGTTTCATAATCCGCGAACTCATCATCCGGTGACAGTGCAGGATGCGTTTCACTATCCCCCTTGGTCTGGCCAATTTCTACCAGCTTTTCCCACTTTGCCCGCTCAGTGACATAGGCCAAATCAAATTTTGCACCGTTATTAAAATCATCTTGCAGGGCAAATAACCAACCATTGGATAAGTTACCGTTATGCGGTATGGCAATGGCTTTACCTCCCGTAGTCTCTTCATAGTTTTCCAGCCACTTCCATAAGTCGCGGGGGTTTGGGCTGCCAATAGGCGGCGTCATGGTTAAGGGTAAGACCTGTAGCGCACGCTCTGGGCCATCGCGCAGAATAATATTTCGATGCAAATTATTGCCTTTAACCAATGATGTCCACTCATAGGAAATCATCGTGGTAAAGTGGTGCGGCTCGTTAAATTCTTCTGCCGCCTGCACCAAATCCTTCCAGGTGCGGCTATAGCCGGGATTACCTTCCTGGTAAATCAGTACTTTAGACAAGGTTCCATTTGCAAATTTCGAAATGATATCGAAAGAGGCCTGTTTAGCTTCAGCACCACCCGCATTAAAGCGCCGGTGAAAATCAGCCCCCTGTTCATCCGCTAGAATATTGGGCGTGCCCTTAAAAACATCGGTAATTGACCCCATGCCATCGGTATGCTCCGTTAAACAAATAAAATCCAGCGCTCTATCCAGCTTAACCGGTTGATTGGTATTGCTGAGTACCTGCTCGCCGCGGGCAAAGCGATATATATCGCGGGGTAACAAAGTCGTGCCACCACCGCCGGCATCGGCCGACAGGGCTGAATGTATATGCGTTTCACCAAATAATAATTGCGTCGGGTAATTGCGATCGGCGTAGGGTGAAAAGTTCTTATTGTCACCAGCGGCATAAGCACCCGTGGCAACAGCCAGTAATAAACTCGGTACACCGCACAGCACAGCTGCGACTTTATTTTTTCTGATATTCATTGCTTTCTCCTGTAATTAAAATTTAAATGTATTCTCACATTAAAATTGCATGATGCGCTCTATCATCCACATACTGGCCGTACTGCCTATCATATAGCTGCCTACCAAGCGGTAATCTTTGTACTGGAACCACCGCCTCTTTACTGCGTACTTAATACACCAGAGAACGGCCAATACGCCGCCAATAAAGATCAACTGGCCAATTTCAACGCCGACATTAAAAAATCCCAATGCCAATAGCTTATCGTTTTGTGGTAAGCCCAGTTCCAATAATACCGAGGCGAAACCAAAGCCGTGCAACAAACCAAAGCTACTGGATACAGCGACCGGATAGCGATAGCTTAACGATAATTTATTTCGCTTGGCAATTTCCACAGCCAGAAAGACAATACTTAAAGCAATAATAGCTTCCACTGGGGCAATGGGAATACTTACCCAGCCTAGCGCACTTAGTATCAATGTGAGCGAGTGAGCGACAGTAAAACCGGTGATTGCCCACAGCAATTTCTTCAGGCTTGAAGCGATCAACAGTAAGCATAGAACAAACAGTAAGTGATCATAGCCCTCTAGGATATGCTGTATACCAAACAGGGTATAGCTCTGTATGGTCTGGAGGTAAGAGGGCTCCTTCTGAAAAACATAAGAGGGTGTTGATGGCGTGAGTCGTATAGAGGCTGTGTGGCTCTCATCACTATACTTTACGATCACTTCAGCATCGCTATTTGAAAGATTAGCAATCGTTAGGCGCTGATTCACCAGTCCGTCTTTGGTGACAAGGGTGAAGTAGTTGATGAGCGAGCCATTCAGAAGTAACGGTGCCGCCTTCTTACTTAACGTTACACCGGCACTGAATTTCAACAGTAGGGCATCCCCCATCACTATGTTTGCAGGCTGTTTCCACATTGCCTCGTAGTGATGCCCATCATCAGTAGCGACCTCAACTGACTTTATCTCCAAATAGGCCAGGCGCAAGGTATTGGCCTGCAAGGGCGCCATGTACAGCAGCAGCAACACTGCCATTACCTTCTTTAAAACATTATTTACCACAGTTTATACTTCATTTTCCTGTTCGGGCACAAACCAAATCGGTGAACTCCAGGCGCGCTCCTGAATGGTGGCCGGTACATCTTTAAGCAGCGGCAACTTGCCACGTACGGCATCATAGGTTGTCCAGCGCGGGGTGGGTATATCGATGACGCGGGCGTAGTATAAAGTCGGCAGGGTTGGATCATATTCCGTATCGGTAAAACTGCCCATTAAACTGACCGCACCAATGCTATTGGTGTATTTGGCGGTTTTTAGATCCACCGTATTACCCACGGCGGGTAACTTGCCATGGCTATCCAGCTGTCGATCATCCGACCAGGCCACATTAATAATTTTCTCATGCTGCGCACCGCTATTATCCACCCAGCCCTTAATGATTTGAATGCGATCCAGGTTGGCCTCGGCATTATCTTTGACAGCCCAAACAGTTAGCGTCGGTGATTTTTTTGCAGCCACAACCGTGCCACCCATCGGTACACCTTGCGCATAACCTTCTTTAACCATCGCGTTAACATCAGCGGGGTTAGCATTGAGGTCAACCTCCGAATAAACGCACTTGAATACGCGGCCCACTGGTCACAAAGGTTTCGCGATTGTACATGGCGTCCCAAATGGCCCCGCGGGTATTTTTCTCCGCCCAGACGCCGGTGATGGAACCAATGCTTTCATCTCTGGCAGACAACCACTCTGGAACCACACCGGTACGACGCAAGGCGATGCTGTCATCCGCCACACCGTGGCCGCCGACAAAATTATCCTCAGCGACATCGGACATTTGACCGTTATGGTTATCGGTTCCGCCGGCAAAACCCAACTTATAGGGGTTAACGCCAAGCTCTTGGGTATATTTTAAACCTTCGATTACCCCCCAGCGAACAAAGTTGCGTTTATCCATCACTCGTTTGCTGTAATTAGCCAAAGAGTCGGCGTTTTCAAAATCGGCAAATTCATCGGCGGGCCAAAACTTTCGATGCACCTCGGAATTGCCCTTGATTTGCATCATTTCGATCAGACGTTCAAAGTGATTGCGCAGCTGCGCGTATTCCGTGGTGATGGCTTTTCCGGTTGAATCATTCGGATTAAACATCATCAATTTTGAGGCATTGGAGTTGTGGGGAATGGCTAATAGGGTTGAGCCCTTTTTCTCCTGCTCGCGCATCCAATTCCACAGGCCTTCTTCCCGATTAACGTCAATATAGCTGACAGGTTTCTCGGGTAATACCATATCCCGGAAGATAATGTTTCTATGCAAATTTCCGCCAGTGGGCGCACCACTCCATTCAAAGGCTGCCAAGGTGGTAAACACGCCGGGCTTATATTCCGATTTAGTGGCTTCGGTAATCACTTGCCAGGCGCTTTTGACACTCTCTTCACCATTAAAAAAGGCGGGGTGTTGCGGCGTCGTACCGCGATTGCTTTTGATAACATACTTAACAAACCAGGCCATTTGATCTTCATATTTATCCAGCCCGCGCAGCTCGACTAACTGCGCATTATCGTGACCGGGCGCCTCTTCGTTTAAGTTGGTGTACATTTCACCAATGTATTCCGCATGATCGGTCGTCGCGGCAAAATCGAGGGGCCGGTGCAATTTCTGCGGCTGACCATTGATCATTTTTTCCATGCCCTGGGCAAACTGTAGCGAGTCCCTAGGGGACATGCGATTACCACCGATATAAGCATCAAGGGAATAGGTGGTGTGCATATGTGTTTCGCCAAAATAGGCATTTTTGAGTGGGTTGGTGGGGGCATTGGCCTCCTGCTGCTCGATACTGTCAGCTTGGGCGGCATAGGACTCATCGGCATTGATCGCCACGGTCGCCAGGCTTTCTTTAGCAATATTGGACTGATCTTTTTCTGCATCGCTGGATTTCTGCGAGCAGCCCGTTAGTAGTAGCGTGCTTAGGAGTGGGGCACTGATATAGCGTGTAATGTTATTCATAACATAATCTCACTAGCGTAGGGGGGGGCTTGATCTGCCCTGTGTGTTCGGGGTAGGGCCTTGGTGGATCAAGATCCACCCTACAATTAATCTAGGAAGGTTCTATTCACCTTTAATCTGTTTTCTTACCGCTGCTATTTGCTCTTTACCTTTAAGCTTATAGATACGCTCGATCGGCGTCTTTAAAACTCGATCACGCGCTGTAGTCACCGTATCAAACCTAGCCATCACTCGACCAGCAGTAGAGCTGATTAATAGCGCTTCAGCAAAATTAAGGTTGTGATCCGGGCGCATCAAAATCAGTAAATAAGAGGTCGCAGGGGATGTGTACACGATCACCGACTGATTATCGACTACGTTCCAGCCATCCAGCTTCCAGTTTTGGATGCTGTCTACTTCCTCCAGATCACTGAATAGATATTTATTCGGGTCACCCGTTATTTGCGGCTCGCTGGCACAGGCAGCCAGAAAAACACAGGCTATAGCGGTAAACAACAGAGTTATTTTTTTCATCATATCGTCCTTAATGCATTCGTTGATCAGAGAAAAGAAGGGAAAATAAGTTTAGCCGTAAAGCGCAGTGTTTGCTTGGGAGTTATGAGGTTATCATCGGCAAAATTGTATTCATACTGGGCGTTAAACTGTACCGGAAGCTGACCAAACTTATGCAGTTTAGCTAGTTTTATACCGACCGGAAAATTACTCCACTCACTGTTTTCCCAGTCATAAGTGATATTCATTTCCGATGCACCCACCGACCAGCCATTCCCCAGTGACATATTCACAATGGGCTGAATGATGCTGAC
>JAUXHA010000111.1 GCA_030621845.1 Spongiibacteraceae bacterium | reverse complement strand
TGAACGTCACCGAACCCGAGTACCTTTCAGAAGAGTACGCCGCGGTAGGAGACGAGGTGAAGCGGCGCTACGAGTCGGGAGATACGCAGGGTGCAATCAACCTCCTGCCCCCGGATGCCTGCAAGGATCCAAAGGTGAGACCCGATCCTGGCCACATCACCCTCGACGGGCCCGCCACTCTCGTGGGAATCGATCTCGATGGCAAGCACTCGGAGCGGGCTGCGGGGGGACAATGCGCTCACGAAGATTTCGTCGGCCCGAACGGCGAGAAGGGGATCGATAATCAGCACTGGCGCCTGATGGGGTGTGTCTCTGGATTTCGTCCCGACGACCTATCCCGTATCTTATTTGTTTAACCGGGTTCATTATTTCCACAAACATTATCTCCACAAAGTAGACGCGGAGGGCTAACCCCGCCTTGGTAATAAACAAATCCTGCTTACAACATGCTCACGTCGATTTCCCATCAATGATCGGCTAAAATGCGCGCAATTTCTCCATCTGCGCCATTTCGTATAGCTACTGGTTGGTTCGAAATGGTTAAAATGCCTTCTGATTGATACAGAAGTACTATACCGACCGAATCCAGGCGCAGCTTACCCAAAACAGGTTACCCATGAGTAAAAAAATCGTCGTCATCTATTCCGGAGGCATGGACTCCTTTACGGTGTTGCATCGCGCCATTAACGAAGGTTATGACGTTCATGCACTGAGCTTCAATTATGGTCAACGTCATTTGCGTGAACTCGATTGCGCCAAAGCGGTGTGTGAAGAACTAGGTGTACCGCACCTGGTGACCGATATCAGTGCTATTAATGTGCTCCTGCAAGGTTCTTCACTTACCTCCAACGAGATTGAGGTTGCCGAAGGTCACTACAGCGCCCAAAACATGAAGAGCACCGTAGTACCAAACCGCAACATGATTCTGCTCTCGCTGGCGGTCGGCTATGCGGTGTCCATCGAAGCGGGCAAGGTATTCTACGGTGCGCATTCCGGCGATCACACCATCTACCCGGATTGTCGTCCCGAGTTTGTTCATGCCATGAACGATGTGACCCGTATCGCCAATTTTGAAGAGGTCGAGATCGCCAGCCCGTTCCTCAATGAAGACAAGATCGCCATTGTGCGTTACGGCCTTGAACATGGTCTCGATTACAGCAAAACCTGGACCTGCTACAACGGCCGGGAAAAATCCTGTGGCAAATGCGGTTCCTGCGTCGAGCGGCTTGAAGCCTTTCAACTAAACTCGGTTACTGACCCCATTGAATATGAATAGCGCTTACCTAAGGCTTTGTGATGTATTCCGTTAAAGAAGTATTTTATTCATTGCAAGGTGAAGGCGCCCACGCCGGTCGTCCTGCCATTTTTTGCCGTTTTAGCGGCTGCAACCTCTGGTCCGGTCGTGAGCAGGATCGTGATAGTGCCCAATGCACTTTCTGCGATACCGACTTTATCGGCACTAATGGGCAAGGCGGTGGTAAATTCACCACGGCAAAAGAGTTAGCGCGTCATGTACGTTCATTCTGGCCAGACAGCGACGCAGGCAAGGCTTACGTCGTCTGCACTGGCGGCGAGCCGCTATTACAACTTGATGATGCACTGGTCCGGGCCTTCCACCAGCAAGGGCTGGAGATCGCCATCGAAACCAACGGCACATTACCGGTTCCTGATGGCATCGACTGGGTCTGCGTCAGTCCAAAAGGTAGCGCCGACGTTATCGTCGAACAGGGCAATGAATTGAAACTGGTGTACCCGCAGGCACAGTCCATGCCCGAAAAATTTTCCGGCCTCGCCTTTGACCATCTCTTTTTACAACCGATGGCGATACCACTGGAAGCCAACCTGTTGCACAGCACGACGCCGAACCTGCGCGCTACAATTGACTATTGCCTGCAACACCCCCGGTGGCGACTCAGCCTGCAAACGCACAAATTGATAGATATTGAATAATCATGGATATATACAAAGATTTTACCTTCGAAGCCGCCCATGTACTTCCTAACGTACCGGACGGTCACAAGTGCGGTCGCTTGCATGGTCACTCGTTCATGGTGCGCATCAGCGTCAGCGGTGAAGTAGATAGCTACAGCGGCTGGATCATCGATTTCGGTGATATCAAAAAAGCGTTCAAGCCTATCTATAACCAGCTTGACCATTACTATCTCAATGACATCGAAGGACTGGAAAATCCCACCAGTGAAAATCTTGCCCGCTGGATCTGGCAAAGACTCAGCCCGACTATGTCGCAACTGAGCCAGATTGAGATCAAGGAAACCTGCACCAGCGGGTGTATCTATCGTGGCGACTGACTCGCCGCTACTGCCATCAAATAACTTTTCTATCCCGCTGACATCCCGCGCTTAGCCTGCAGAAACACTATGACGAGGCAGACCAACCGAGATGATAGCGGCAACCAGCACGAAACCGCTGGATATCCACAGACAGGCTTCCAGCCCCCACTGCTGGAACACCCAACCGGACAGCACCGTACCCAACAACCGCCCCATCGCATTGGCCATATAGTAAAAGCCGACATCCAGAGATACACCATCTTCCTGCGCATAACTCAAAATAAGATAACTGTGCACAGAGGAGTTGATCGCAAATAAGGCACCGAACAGCAACAACCCGCCGACCAGAATGGCTTGAGCGCTTTCGCTAGATTCCAGCACATTGAATAACGATAAGGAAACAGCAATCAACGCGGGCACCACCGCCAGAATCAACGCCCACTTCAGCGCTGTTCCACCATCGGGAACATGCCCCGATTGTCGTCCGGTTATTTTTGGCGCGTACACTTGCACCACACCATAGCCAATAATCCACAGCGCCAGAAAGCTGCCCACTTCGGTATGACTCCAATCGAGGTGGCTACTCAGATACACCGGTAACGCCACCACAAACCAGACATCGCGAGCCCCAAACAGAAACAACCTGGCGGCCGCCAGAATATTCACGGCTCGGCTTTTGGAGAAGATCTCGCGAAACTTTGGTGTCTGTTTCGAGCGGCCCAGATCCCGCCGCAACAACCATAAGCTTGCCAACCAGAACAGCGCCAGCATCAGCGCCATCGCCAACATCGAGTCACGAAAGCCCAACCAACCCAACAGCCCTCCACCGAGAAAAAACCCCAAACCCTTAATGGCATTCTTGGAACCGGTCAACAGCGCCACCCAGCGATACAGTGCGCCTTGCTGTCCACTTGCGGCCAGCAGTTTGATACTGCTTTTGGCGCTCATTTTATTGAGGTCCTTGGCAATACCCGACAATGCTTGCGCCGCCATCACCCAGGGCACCGTCAGCCAGTGCGCAGGCAGCGTCAGCATCAACAGCGCAAATACCTGCAGCGCCAAACCAATATTCATAGTCCGATTGAGGCCAATTTTCGCCCCCAGCCAGCCACCCACCAGATTGGTTACCACACCAAAAAATTCATAGAACAGAAACAGCATGGCGATGGTCAACGGCGTATAACCGAGCTGGTAAAAGTGCAGCACCACCAACATGCGCAAAGCGCCATCGGTCAGGGTAAAGGCCCAATAGTTGCCGGTGACTAACAGGTATTGCCGCACATCTTTGGAGGTGCTACCTGAGGTATTGCTTGAGGTATTATGTGGAGAAAGACTCACAGGCACCTTCCCCGCTGGTTATTCAGATCAATACCTGAAAATTTGCAACTGCAACGGTAAAGACGGCGGCCGTTACCGCTCTTAGAGAATCTTATTCCTTGAAGAGCTTGAGCAATAGTTCGGTAAAGACCCACGATCACTTACAGGCCTGCAACTGCCAACTTTCGCGCCAATTCAACAATACGATTGGCATAACCCATTTCATTGTCATACCAGGCGTAAAGCTTAACCAGTGTACCGTTCACTACCCGCGTGAAGGAGCCATCGAGAACTCCGGAGCGAGGGTCACTGCGGTAATCAATCGACACCAGGGGGCGCTCTTCATAACCATAGATACCGGCCAAATCACCCGCGACAGCATCGCGAAACAGGCTATTCACTTCATCCACAGATGTTTCCCGCTTCACCTCAAACTGCACATCGGTAATGGACGCATTGGCCAATGGCACGCGAATCGCGTGACCATCCAAACGCCCCTTAAGCTGTGGATAGATCTGCATAATCGCAGTTGCAGAGCCTGTTGTGGTAGGTATCAGCGACATCCCGCAGGCACGGGCGCGGCGCAGATCCTTGTGCGGCTGATCCAGAATGCTCTGGGTATTGGTGATGTCATGAATGGTGGTAAAGGCGCCATGACGAATTCCGATCGCTTCCTCGATTACCTTGACCATCGGCGCCAGACAATTGGTGGTGCAAGAAGCTGCAGTCACAATCGGATGCCGAGCCGGATCATAGAGATGATCGTTGACGCCCATCACCACATTAAGCACCCCCGCCTCCTTGACCGGTGCGGTGACCACGACGCGCTTAACACCCTGCTGCAGGTACCCTTGCAACAGCGCCGCTGATTTTAAAAAACCACTGGCCTCAATCACCAGGTCACAATCGGACCAGTCAGCTTCGGCAATACTTCTGTGCCGGGTAAAGGCGATGGATTGTCCACCGACCAAAATCGCCTGCTCACCATGGCCCGCATCATAGTGCCAACGGCCATGTACCGAATCGAAATTCAGCAGATGCGCCATGGTCTCGGCATCGCCGCCGGGATCATTGATGCGCACAAACTCAAACTCCGGCCAATCCCAGGCGGTACGCAAAGCCAGTCTTCCCATGCGACCGAAACCGTTAATACCCACTCGTATCATCTTCATCTCTCAACTCCTGACAGATTAGCAATCTGTCATAGTGTGAACCTCAGGCACAGGTTATCAACCCCACGCTTGCTGACACTCATTTCAGCTTTGTAGCCAACGCTCAATTTCATCCCGATGGGGAATCGAACCACTGTGCTGTAGCCTGCCATCGATAACCACCGCCGGGGTCGTCATCACCCCATGCTGCATCATCAACTGTGGATCGGCCTCTTTGGTAACCGTCACCTCGACACCAAGCTGCTCGGCAATACGTTCGATGCTTTCGGCCGTTTTACGGCACTTGGTGCAACCGGAGCCTAATACCTGAATAGTTTTCATTGCAATTCTCCCTGAGCGGCTTAGCTCTTCCCTATAAAAATCCGGCCCCTCACTCTGTGGTTTTTCCTATATATTTCCTTTTATAGAAAGCCCAGTCCGGATAAACCATTAAACAACCAACCGACCAGCGTAAAAGACACCAGCAGCAATACAAACAGAATCGCCAGCAAGCGCCACTGCATCACCTGTTTCAATAGAATAAATTCGGGAAAACTGGCCGCGACGGTACTCATACAAAATGCCAGCGTGGTACCCACCGGCAAACCCTGGGTAATCAGGCTCTCCATCACCGGAATAACCCCCGTGGCATTAGCATACAAGGGAATTCCCAAAGCCACTGCCGCGGGCACTGACCACCACTGCCCATCGCCCAGATGTTGCTCGATCCAACCTTCGGGGACGAAACCATGCAGCGCAGCGCCCACGCCGACCCCGATAAACACCCACTTCCAGACCCGCGAAAGAATATCCGTTAATTCATCCATCGCAAAGCGATGGCGTGCAGACAGCGTTAAGGAATCATTTTGCCCACTGTTTTCGATAATATTGTCAACTGCAGCTGGCGCACTCGCATTATCAAAGGCTTTACGCGCGAAGGCTTGTAACAACCGCTCGGCACGAATGCTGTCGAGAAACAGACCGCCGAACATACCCACACTCATCCCGACCACGACATACACCAGGGTAAACTTCCAGCCCAGCAAACTAGCGAGCAGAACAATCGCCACCTCATTGATCAGCGGCGACGTTAATAAAAATGACATGGTGATACCGATGGGAATGCCCGCCGAGGTAAAACCAAGAAACAGCGGGATGCTGGAGCAGGAACAAAATGGCGTGATGGCACCGAACGCCGAACCCAGCCCGTAGCCCAAATAGCGATTTCTACCCGCCAGGTAATCACGTACCCGCTCTACCCTGAGTGACGCCCGCGCCAGGGCAATAAGGTAGATCATTACCACCAGCAGAACAAAAATTTTACTGGTGTCCTCAACAAAGAAATGCAGCGCTCCACCAAGACGATCATCCCGGGACAACCCCAACTGTTCGACGATTAAAAAATCCGCGAGACGGCTAAACCACTCCAGCATATCCATTGCGCTCCATACACAGCCGTCACTATCAGAAAAACCGCTACTTTTCTATTCGCAACAACTTGATTTACCTCCGCTATTTACCTTCTTCAGGGTACTCCAGAGCGCTTCAAACTTCACTGTTCAGCATCATGATCGAGGCCTGTTTTACGCAATACAGTCTCGTCAAACATCCTGCGGAATCGATCTGAATTCCACTGGCAGACGGTTAACTACAAGTGTCTTTAAAAAGAGATTTTTCTATCGTTAAAGGGAGACACTTGAAACTATCTCACCGCACCATTCGATTCAGGCAGTGTTCCAGAGGCGCTAAAAATTTTCTGCCAGCGAACATTTTTGGGTGATTTAAATCCTGTTTATCGCCCACACTGGCGCAAACTTCCTATATTCTTATACTCAACCCTGTATTATGTCGAACCTGAATATTTACGCCATTGATAACATTGCAACCTGGCCTTGGCTATACCCGTGCCCATTGAAAACCTGCAAGGCGTGTAAATCATATCCAGGCAGTCACTCAACCAGAATGGAGTCCCCATGCCCAGCCTACTACCCAAACTGTTCTTCACCAGTCTCGCAGCATCCAGTCTGGTCTTGTCCGCTGTCGCTCATAGCGATAATCATGCGCACAGTCAATATGGTATGTCCCTGTCAGATGAAACCGTAACCATGGAATCTGGCTCTATTACCCACCCCACCGCCGCGCAAGGCAACCAACTGATGGGGGCGGCAAAAGAAGAGGTCACTAAGATCACAGAGGGTATCTACCGCATCTCAGGTTGGGGATTATCTAACACCGTTGCCGTCGAAGCCCCTGAAGGCTGGATCATTGTCGATACCGGCGATAATATTAAAGCAGCGCAAGAACAAAGGGACGCCCTGGAAGTCAAACTCGGCAAAAAGATCAAGGTGGCTGCCATCCTCTATACCCACTCCCACTACGTTTGGGGTGGCAACGTCTGGCAGGATGAAGGCGCTACGGTTTACGCCCATGAAGGTCTGGTTGAAGAGCTGCAAAGCGATACCGGTATCAGCGTACTATCCGGTAACTTTATGACCCGCGCGACGGCGCAATTTGGAATTTTACATCCGACCCAGGGTCCCGATGCCTTTCCTAACAAAATGGGCTTTAGCGCTGACAAACTGACTGCGCCTAAATCCTTCATCCCTCCCAGCATCACCTTCAAAGATAACGTCGTTGAGACCCACCGCATCGCCGGCTTAACCGTCGAAGTACTGCCATCGAAAACTGACGTTCAGGACAGTGTTGCGTACTACTTCTCCGATAAGAAACTGCTCGTTTCGAACGCACTGAATGAGGGCACCATTTTCAACCTGTATACCTTACGGGGAGACTGGTACCGGGATCCGATGGAGCTGGTTAAATCAGCCGATTTAGCGCTCACTCGTGATATCGAATATCACGTGGATATCCACGGCACCGCCAAGATCGGTAAGGCTGACATCACAGCAGGGCTGCAGGAAACTCGCGACCAGATGCAACTGGTTCACGACCAGACCTATCGGGCTATTGCTCTGGGTATGGACGCACAGGGCGCCGCAGAGTGGGTTTACATGCCCACAGCACTGCGTAAAAACAAAGAGTTTTATGGCCAACTGGAAAGCCACGTCAAACGCGTTTATGGCGCTCGCATCGGCTGGATGGGCTGGGACGTTTACGACATCAATCCGCTGCAAAAATCCGAATTCAGTGACCATATAATCAACGCCATGGGCGGCTTCGACGCCGTGCTGAAAAACGCGCAGGCCGCCAATGACAAACAGACCCTGAAAGACTGGCAGTGGTCTTTGTACCTGACATCCCGGTTGTTGCAAATTCAGCCTGACAACAGCGAGGCAAAAACCGCCCGCGCCGATGCCGCTCGCGCTTTGGGTCAACGCACCGAATCTGCCAACGCTCGCGGCTGGTATATTTCTGAAGCCTTGCTGCACGAAGGAAAAATGAAGCTGGGTGAACACAGCATTGGACAATACCAGCAATTGAGCCAGTTTCTCGGCGCGCCAAATGCCAAGAAACTGGCCAAATCGCCGCTTGAGTACAACGTCCAGTACCTGCGCTATCTGGTGGATCCCCGCTTGGCCGAAGGCAAGACTGCTCAGTTTAATGCCAACTTTAAAGCGGAGGGTATGAGCTACG
>JAUXHA010000058.1 GCA_030621845.1 Spongiibacteraceae bacterium | reverse complement strand
ATGGCTACGATCCGACTTAGTGTTTGCGGGAACGCTTTAATCGATTCTTCCGGCGGCGGAGAGCAGGCTTGTAGCGCCTGGCAAACCACCCCCAGCAAAATCAACGCCCGCAAGCCACTGATACCATAACGGCTTGTCATCTCAGAGTTCCTGCCTTTGGAAAACTAATAGCGCCAGCAACAGGGGCAACAGAGTCCACAGTAGTAATATGCCGATAAACATCCACGGTTCCAACATCGACTGCTCCAACAAGCCCGCCGTTCCTGAAACCATACTGGCGGCCTCGGAGCCAGCCAGGTTAAACAGGCGATAAGCATCGGCCGGATTGAACGCAATCAGGCTGCCCAATAGTGAAGAGGACAGCATATGCTCACTGTCTGCCAGTAATACGCCCAACAATAACAGGTCGTACAACACCACAATAAATAACCACAGCGCCATAACAGCGCCTACCGCTGTGGCTCTTGCCGACACCAGCACACTGATCAGGTAACCCAGCGCCATAAAAACTGCACCCAACAGCAGAGAGCTGGCCATCATACGGATAAATAATCGCCAGTCTTCCGGCGCGGTCGCATTTTGCAGGCCAATGTAGATCCCGGCAGCGCCATAACCTAACACAATCGCCGTGGCGAGAATGGCCAGATGGCCACAAAACTTTCCCGCGATCACCTGCCAACGGGCGACAGGATAGCTCAGTAATAGCAACAGCGAGCCGCGTTCCTGCTCGCCAATAATGGCATCAAAAGACAATGTCAGTGCAATCAGGGGAATTAAATAAATGCTTAAGCTGGCCAGGCTAACCGTGGTCACGCTCATCGGGCTGGCGCGGGTTTCACCGATCGGCGTTGAGCCCAGCAAGGCCAGCGAAAAAGCCAGTGTTGCCAAAATAACAATTGAAGCCAGCACCCAGCGATTACGCAGTCCCTCCTGGAACTCCGCCCGGGCAAGAATCCCCAGCGTATTCATAGCAAGCACCTCATGGCTGTTCATCGCTGTTAACAAAGTAGGCGTAGAGATCATCCAGGCGTGGCGGATTAACCTGGATATCCTCAATAGCATACTGCGGGGCACTAATCCGGTGTAGCAGTGAAACCTTATCGGTATCACTGCACAGCAGCTCACATTGCTCGCTGCCGACACGGTTAACGCCCCGTTCCCGTGCCAGTTTTTCAAACAGCGCATCGCGCTGACCGGGCGCCGCAGTCAGAACAATCTGCACCGGCAATGCTGCTGCCGCTCGCAGTTGTGACAAACTACCATCAATGATAATTCGACCGTTCTTCATAATCGCAATACGGTTCGTCTGCGCTTCTATTTCAGTCAAGGCATGGGAGGAAATCAATATGGTCGCCCCTGCAGCTTGTCGCTGGGCAATAATGTCGTAAAAGTGCTGGCGGAGAAACGGATCCAGCCCCGACGTCGGCTCATCCAGTAACAGCAGTCGCGGCTTTCCCAACAACGCCTGCGCCAAACCCAAGCGCTGCCGCATGCCCTTGGAGTACGTGCGGATAGCACGGCCAGCGGCATCACTGAGCCCAAGTAATTCCAGCAACTCATCACACTGTCCTGGCGTCTCCCCCTTCAGTCGGGCATAAAAGCGCAGCATATCCCTGCCACTCAAGCCCCCGTGAAAAGACACTGCTTCCGGCAGGAAACCAATACTATCCCGGCCCTGCAGACTGCCGCCATTAACGGCCTGGTTCCAGAGCTCAATACGACCACTACTTGGTCTGGCCAGCCCCAGTATCAACTTCATCAGGGTAGTTTTCCCCGCGCCATTGTGACCAATGATCGCCAGGCTTTCACCGCTGGCAATGGATAAATCCAGTTCACTGATAACCTGGTGATCACCGTAGCGCTTACCAACACCCTGCATGTTTATTGCGTTCATTAACAACTGCTCTGCCGCGTTCATGGTACGTCCCCCGACTCCGGGACTTGCATCAATGGCCAACTGTCCCGGACTCCGCCAGGATGCAAGGCTGGAAAGCGGGATTGTGCCCACTGTAGAATTTGTAAAGTCGGACTGTTAACCAGCATTTTTGCCATCGGGTTGCGCCAGATGATTTGGTCCGATAAATTATTAGGCTGGTAAGCTTGTTCCGAAATGCCATCGCCATTCAGATCAAAAGCAATATGATCACTCCAGTAGTTACCGCGATGATCCCGCGACCACTCCAGCTCGCGTGTTCCTACGTACTTCACCTGGGTGCGATTAGCAACAAAACTGTTTCCCCACAATTCGTTCTGCTCGGATCCGGCAGTAAAATGAATTCCAATCTGGCAGCCTTGAAAGTAATTCGCGTAAAACTGGTTAATATTGGAATTATAAATAAAAACACATTTTTCCGCGCCGCCGGTTACACGATTAGCGGCAATTACCGATTCATTGGTAAAGTTAAAAAACAGGCCTCGATCCCGGTCATTGAGGGAAACATTACCCTGAACATCAAGCCCGCTGGAATACATCAACGCATAGCCCACATGATTTCCCGTTGAAACATTGTCTCTAACGATACTGTTATTGGTGTACATATAGTGAATAGCAAAACGTAAATCGCTGATCCGATTAGCTATAAATTGATTGTCCCTGCTGGTGTTGACGAAGATACCATCGCGACCAAAACGTAATTCGTTAGCTTCCACTATCGAACCCGGTGTATTCCATAACTGAATACCGTTGCCCCGCTCGTTCATCCGCAAGTCCTGCCGACCGACTACCACATTATTACGCACAATCGCATCGCGTGGACCCTTCAAGTAAATACCGATTAAATTATGCTGCAAATGATTATCCAGGATTTGCGCCCGCTCACCGTCGACGGTGACATAGATTCCACTGTCCTCGCTGGCTAACCGCGCCCCGGAGTTTCGAATAGTAACCCCGCGTACCATGACATCAGCCGCCGTCACCGTCACCACCCTGCCCTGACCCGCGCCATCGATAATACTGCCCGCAACGCCGAGTAAGTTCAGCGGACGGTCAATCACCACAGGTCCGGCATAGCTGCCTGCTGCTAATTGCAGAGTATCACCAGGGGCGGCATCCGCTATCGCCTGTTGCAGGGAATGTGGGCCCGGCAGTACCACGCGAGTAGCTGCACAGAGTTCACTGCAGAGTACTAACAAAAAAAATCCGGCGACCACAAGGATCGCCGGAGACTGTTGAGCTATTCGCATAGCTTTACGCTGCTGCTAGCAGAGTCGGGCTCACGCGGGCTCCACCAGCATTCTGCCACGCATTTCCATGTGCAAGGCATGGCAGAACCACTGACAATAGAACCAGTGCACTCCGGGTCGGTCTGCTTTAAAGGTAACCGAGGCTGTTGCCTGCGGGCCTACTTCAAAGGCGACACCGTAGTTAGCCATGGTAAGACCGTGAGTTAAATCATCAATCTTGTCCATATTACTCACGGTGATAGTCACCTCATCACCCTGCTTGACGGTAAATTTCTCCAGGCCAAAGTTGGGTGCAACCGACACCATATAAACACGCACCTTGTTACCATCGCGGATCACCTTATTATCGGTATCCAGATTAACCCCATCCTTTTTCGCCTGTACCAGGGCATCGGCAAACATGGCGTCATCCCGCGTCCAGACTTTTTTCGGATTAACAATGTCAGCGCGAACAATAATACCGTCATGGGGCTCGGCGAAAGTAGGACTATCGTGAACCACTTTCATCTTAGCCTGACCGATATCGATCAACTGCTCATTCTCGGGCTTCAGCGGGCCAACATTAATGTAGCGATCTTTTGAAAACTTGTTTAGCGACACCAACCACTTGCCATCGGCCTCTTTGGTTTCACCCATGGAGGTATGGTTATGACCAGGCTGGTACTGCACATCAACCTTGTCCAGAATCGGGTTAACCTCCTTACCCTTATAGGCATCCAGTGCTTTTTGCATATTCCATTTGACCACCTGACTATCGAGGAACAACGTGGTAAAACAGTTGCCCTGACCATCAAAGGCGGTATGCAAGGGACCAAGACCCAATTCCGGCTCAGCCACCACCACACCCCGCGGCTCAATCTTGTCGGCAAACAACTTGGGAAACAGCCTTACATCCAGCACCGTACAGGTAGGTGACAACTTGCCATTGATGACAATATGCTTGCCATCAGGGGCGGTATTACAGCCATGGGGACTGTTGGAAACAGGCACATAGCGGGTATAGCGTGACCCTTTGCGACCATCCAGTACCGGCACACCTTTAATTGTTTTAAAGTCACCTTTTTTAACGCCGTCTTCGATCGCTTTAATATCAAAGATCACCGCCCAGTCCTGCTCACTGGATACCATTTCAGCCAGGGTAACACCCTCTTCACTGTTATAGCAGGTAGAGACCGCATACAAACCCTGATAATCCGCATCGCAATTATCCAGATTGCCATCGACCATCACCTGCCAGGCCACTTTCATCTCGTCGCCATCGATCGCCGTAAAAATGGCGTGATACTTCTCTGGCTCATCGAGGATGCTGCCATCATTGGGGATGGGTACCCGGTGCTCGCCGTTGGCGAAGACATAACCGGTACGCGGGTATTTTTGCGGCCGTAAACCATGAATATCAGAAGCATTGGGTATTTCAATAATCTTGTCACACTTCATCACATCGCAGCGAATACGTGCCACCCGGGTATTGGCCTTATCGTTAATCCACAAATAACGTCCATCGTAAGTACCATCGGTAAATGACATGTGCGGATGATGCGCATCACCGTTCGACCAAACACCGCCCTTATCGGCAAGATAATCACGGGTTTCAGGCAACAGGCCCTCGGTGAGAATTTTTCGACTCTCGTTGGTTAGCCCCCAACCCGTAGCACTACAGCGATTAAACACCGGGATACGCATCAGCTCGCGCATGGAGGGCAGACCAAGAATACGAATTTCCCCCGCCTGACCACTACTCCAAAAGCCGTAGTAGTCATCCAGATCACCCGGTGCCACATGGAAAGAACCGGGCGACGATGCCGCCTGGCTTTGCGAACTTGCCAAGGTAGCCAAACCACCCGTAGCCGCCGTTAAGCCGGCAATGGTGGCAACACCGGCACTGCGGGTTAACAGCTCCCGCTTCCCATCGTCAATATTTTCCGAGTCTTTGTTTTCCGAGTCTTTGTTTTCATCCTGCTGGTCTTTCATGGCAATCTCCTGACTTGTCATTGCGGTAAGTATGTAATTATTTACTATGGATTAGCATCCGTCATTGTGAAATAAATGTAAGCTTTCAAGACATGCGGTAGATCAAAAAACAGCACGCTTATTGCTATTCATCCCTGCGCTTGTCGGCCAATAACTCATCGAGAATTTTTCTACCCACGGAAGCAGTCTTGTCGGAGGCAATTAATTCCCGGCGCTGTTGCCGTTTGCGCTTCTTCACCTGTACCGGGCAAACATGTTCATCGTAATAGCGCTCCTGGCAATGCAGGCAATAAAGGCACTCATTAGGATTAATAAATCCTTCAGGGTGTATCGCCTGAACCATACACTCCTTGCTGCAAGTCTGGCAAGGATCGCCGCAATTCTTGTAACGCTTTAACCATTTCATGGTGCGAATAGAAGCCGGTATCGCCAATGCCGCCCCCAGTGGGCAGAGATAGCGACAATAAAAACGCTCGACAAACAAACAGGGTAACAACATCAACAAGGCGAATAAGACATAGGGCCAATCGCGAATAAATTTAAGAATAATGACCGTTTTGAACGGCTCGACTTCCGCCAGCCGTTCAGCCAGTTCCAGCGAGTGCAATGAAACACCAAACAGGCCAAGAAAAATCATATATTTCAGCGGCCATAAACGCTCATGCAGACCCCAGGGCACCATCCACTGGGGAACATGAAACAGCTTCGCCAGTCGATTACTTAATTCCTGCAGAGCCCCAAAGGGACACAGCCAACCGCAATAAGCACCACGCCCCCACAACAGTAAGCCAGCAAAAACCCCTCCCCAAAGAATAAAAATTAACGGCTCCATGAGAAAATATTCCCAGCTAAAGCCACTGACCATAGCATTGAGCACCGTCAGTATATTAACCACTGATAGCTGTGCGTTGGCATAGAAACCGAGAAAAAACAGCGTGAACAGCAGGAAGCCCAATCGCAGCCGCTTGGTCAGCGTAGAATTTTGCACCAATAAATTTTGGAAAAAGAAAATCAGCGACAACACCACTAATGCCGTGATGAGAATGCCCGTCTCAACACGCTTATCCAACCACAGCTGTTGCCACAGTGGCATAGCTTCATCAAACAATATTGTGGCATCGGCGGGGCTGGCGGTATAAATCAGGTATTTGTCGGGTATGTGATAATCAAGATTAAAGGTAATAAAGGCTTTTTCCCTGGGACCAGTTTCCCGGCTTACCAGTAACTGTATATGCCAGGGCTGGCCAATAGCCAACTGACTTTGCTCGGGAATAATAAACAGATCAATCTCACGCAGGGTTTGCGGCGCACCCTCAGCGGCAATTCTGCCCAGGCGCTTGTGATCCAGGTCGGTAAAACGAATAATCTCATCACCCTGAATAATTTCGAAGCGATCAAAGATACCGCCCCGCACATAACCTGAGCCCTTAAAAGAGTAGGGACCACGAGCCAGTAACAACACCGCCTGTTGACCCGGCGACAGGCGTTTCTGCATGTTTTTATATTCGGACTCACCAAGCAAGCTGCGACCAATCGACGGCACCGAAACCTGGGCGACATAAAAATCAATAAACAATTCTTCGTCCGCCGCCTCAGCGGCCTCAGCGGCAGCCTCGTAACCGGCGTCCATAAAGCCCTTATTCACTCGCCCAGTTGTTAGCTTTAATCGGGTAATAGCCTGTTCACTGATTAACTCAATCCAATCCTTGCGCTGATTAATTGCAGCATTGATCTCGGCCGTCGGTCCCTGTCTTTGCATTTTCAAACCGCCAAGACCATATAAGCGGGCTATTTTTATCGCCGAGCGAATAATACTGTCGTCAATAATTCGCACGGTAACGGTTGCACCACTGATCGCATCAAAGCGATGATCACCACCCGCGGTGCTTATATACTGCATCAGATCGAGGCCGATATAACCATCGATCAGGGCATTGATTTTTGACTCGGGGATGCCCACTAACACAATGGGCTCATGGTGCTTAACCAAGCGCACTGAGCGAATGACCGCATCATTACCCAGACCGACCAAAATATGGATGGGTTTACCCGAATAGCCGGTGGCATTGACCACAGCGGAATTAAAAAACAGCAGGCCTATTTCCTTATCGCCGGCAAACACCGTGGCAATAGCAGGATCGCCTTCAGGCGCGGTAATTCGATCGGCGGAGGGGAATAATTCTGCGGGGGAATACTGTTCCAGCAATTGCTGAAAGAGCGCGTTATCCTCTGCATAAGCGGGTGTGCTCAACAAGAACAAAGCGCAGATTAACTGCAACATGACTGCTAACTTAACAATAACAGTGTGGATGAAATCCCTCTCAGACATGATATAACCCTGGAAAATAAAAGCCGCTAGTATTCTATGACTATGGTATTGAAAAATGCTTAACCCAGATCAAGGGCAGCCGGTTAAAGCATTACTCCCCATCAGGCATTAAAGAATGGAGATAAGCGCGCCCCACTCGCTCACTCGCCTGTAAAATCTTATCCGATAAGACCGGTTCGGCCACCGCGCGTGACAACAGCATACCCCCCGCCAACAAAGCAAGCAAACCCCAATCACTGGCCTCGCCCTCCTCACCTAACTGTGCCAGTGCCTTGTTTAGCGGGTCGATATTACGACCGACCTCCCGTTCAAAAACCTGCTTAACCGCCGTTCCCTGACGCGCCACTTCAGCACCCAGGGTGGGCACCACACAACCTTGCTCTGCCAGCTGCCGATGCTCGGGAGAGAGGTAATGCGTGAGTAGCTGCTCCATCCAGGCCAGGGGCGCAGTCTCCCGGTTACTATCATCGACGCCATACCAGTAATCCCGAGTCTGCTCACAGGACTGGCGAACAGCCTCTTCCAGCAATTGTTGCTTGGAATCAAAATGCGTATAAAAAGCGCCGTTGGTCAGGCCCGCCCCCTCAGTGACCTCACTCAGCCCGGTGGCCGCATAGCCCTGCTCTCGAAAGCGCTGGGCAGCCGTATTTAATAAGCGCTGCCGTGAAGCCTGTTTTTGCTGTTGCCTGTTATTCATCTAAAAACCTATTCACTTGATATTGACACCAACCCCAGCGTAATCGTAGTATGATCATAATGTCAAATGACAATGAGAAGCTCCGATGCCAGAACAGAGCAACAAAATACTGGATGAATTGACTGCCTTTTATGGGCATTCGCCTCTTTATCCCAGCAGGGAGCAGTGGCAAAGCGTGCTCAGCAGCGAACATACTGGCAAAGTCGCCATGCTTAACCTGCTAAAGCTCAAAACAGAAGCGCCCAATCCCTATGACCCAACAGAAACCCTCAGCGGCTTTGAGTTGATCCAGTGCTACCAGCAATACAGCCTGCGTGCGGTGGAAAAAGTCGCTGGTGTCGCCGTATTCAGTGGCCTGGTTTTACAATCCTTTATTGGCAATGGCGACTGGGACATTATCGGCATAGTGGAATACCCAACGATAGATGCATTTATTGCCCTGTTCCAGGACGCCGATTATCGTCAGGGTCATCGTTACCGGGAGGCCGCTTGCGCCCATCACCAGTTAATCATCACTGCGCCAGTGTAAGGGAGGCTACTCACATGACAGACACCAAATACACTTTTTGCCGTATCTGCGAAGCGGGCTGTGGCTTAAAACTGACCATCGACAATAATCGTATTAAAGCAATAGAGCCTGACAAAAATCACGTCAACAGCAAGGGTTACGCCTGCATCAAGGGTCTGAGCCTGGAAAAATTTGTCGAATCACCCGATCGGCTCACCCAACCGCAGAAAAAAGTCGGCGATAAGTTTATTAGTATTAGCTGGGATCAGGCGCTGGCAGAAATAGGCAGTAAACTCCGTGCTATTCACCAGCAACACGGTGGCCAGAGCATTGCCTCATACACCGGCAACCCGATCGGCTTTAGTCTCTGGCCCAACACCGCTAACCAGGGCTTTCTTAAAGGGCTGGGCAGTGATAAATTATTTACCGTCGGCACCCTCGACTGCAGTAATAAATTTGCCGCCGCCGATCGCATCTACGGCAGTTTTGCCAACCAGACCTTCCCCGATATCGCCCATATTGACATGCTCATTTCCATTGGTAGCAACCCGCTAATTTCTAAGATGAGCTTTATTGCCCTGCCCCACCCCATGGAACAGTTGCAAAAAATTGAGCAACGCGGTGGTGAGATTGTCTGGATCAATCCACGCAAAACTGAATCGGCGAAACGCTGCGGCAAGTACCTGCCTATACGCCCCGACAGTGATGTATTTTTTATGCTCGGCTTTTTACACCAGCTAATAGAACAGGACGGCGTGAAGCACCAGCGCGTGGCGCAGTATATGGAGGGCTATCAGGAATTAGCCGCACTGGCAAAACCCTGGACCGCCGAGAAAGTCGAACAGGTGACTCACATACCCGCCGCCGAGCTTAAATCACTGGTAACACGTTATATTAACGCAGACGGCGCCGCCATTTATTCTTCCACGGGGATTAACCAGGGCCGTTTTGGTACCCTGGCGTTCTGGCTACAGGAATGCATCAATGCCATCAGTGGCAACCTCGACAAACGCGGTGGCTCGCTAATGGGCAAACCGGCAATAGAATTTCCGGATACTACCAAAGAGGCGAAATACTCTCGTATCAACAACACCCCCTATATTACCGCCGGGATTCCCACCGGCATTCTCGCCGACGAAATTCTCACTCCCGGCGATGGCCAGGTGAAAGCGCTGTTTGTGATGGCCGGTAACCCGCTGATGGCCTGTGCCAACAGCGATCGCCTGGCTGAAGCATTTGAGCAACTGACGTTACTGGTCAGCATCGATTTATATCGAAACGAAACAGCCAACTATGCCGATTATATTTTACCCGGCCTGCACTTTCTGGAACGCGCGGATGTACCGTTCTTCTTTATGACCGCCATGGGGCTGATGCCAGACCGCTACTTTCATTACACCGATGCGGTACTCGCGCCGCCCGGGGAAGCCCGCGATGAAGCACTGATTTTGCGGCAGATTTTGCGTGCATCAGGCTTCTCACTGTTCGGCTCAAAACCACTGCAATGGGTCTTGAACCTGGGCGAGAAATTGTCGGGGCTACCCGGCTGTAAAGATGGCGTCGCCGAACGCTTCTACGGCATGATTGCCCGCGGCGCCAAACTGGGCGGATTAAAAAAATTGCGCCAAAACCCCCAGGGACAGGCACTGGAAGCCAACCAGCCCGGTGACTATCTTGGCCAGCGCGTGGCCACCGAGAGTAAAAAAGTGCAACTCGCCCCGGCAGAATTTATCGCCCTGGCCCAACAACTGGACACTATTTTTGAACAGGAAATAAACCACCCTCGGCTAAAACTGATTAGTAAACGTGAACGCTACTCCCATAACAGCTGGACTCATAATGTCAGCGCCTTTATTAAAGGTCAGCGCAACACTAACTACCTGTATATTCATCCCGATGATGCCGCGCAACATCAATTAATCGAGGGGGAGTTGGCCGAAGTCAGCGCCAATGGAAAATCCATACGCGTACCGGTGAAACTGGACAGCGACTTTATGCCGGGTACCGTCTCGATACCCCATGGCTGGGGACACCAGCAGGCCGACGGTCTGAGTATCGCCAAAACAACCCACGGGGCCAACGTCAACATCCTCGCCAGTGACGGCCCGGACGCCATCGAGCCAATCTCGGGCATGAGCCAACTCAATGGCATAGCAGTAGATGTTCGCCGGGTTTAAGTAATAATTTAAGCTCGGCAAACAATTATTATTTGTCACCTCCTGTTGCACCTTGTAATATCCTACCTATATCAATTCAGTAACCCATGGCTGCCAAGTGCGCTATTTTCCAAATAAAGCTCTTTAATAGCAGCCAAAAAATCAAGAGACTAGTCGTGAAGAAAAATATCATCACCCTTTCACAGCTGATCAAAAAAACGCCTGCGATACTCTCCCGCCTGCCTGATTTTATCCGCGGAGCACGCATAGGAGGAAACACGGACAAGACCAAACCGGTGGGTTTAGGCCTGTGTTTTGAGCATGCCGTAAAAGTGAACCCCCTGGGTGCAGCAATTCACTATGAAGGCCGTGCGCTCAACTACCAGCAACTCAATGCATGGGCAAACCAAATCGCCCATTACCTATTGAGTATCGATATTAAAAAGGGGGACAGTGTTGCCATACTCATTGAAAACAGGCCAGAATTACTCGCCGTCGCGCTGGGCTGTGCAAAAATTGGCGCCATAAGCGCGATGGTAAATACTGCACAAAAGGGCAAAGTACTCCTTCACAGCATTAACCTGGTCAAGCCAAAACTCATTATTGTTGGTGCAGAGTGTATTGATGCTTATGAGTACATTCGCCCGCAGAGTTCTATTGAAAGCAACAGGCATTTGTTTTTAGCCGATACCGATACCCAACGAGAAACCGGAACAACAGCCGACGGCTGGACAAATTTAGCGACTGAAATACAGCAATTTCCGCAACATGATCTGCAGCAGACCCAGGCTATTTATTCAGAAGATATCTGCTTTTATATTTACACATCGGGCACTACCGGCTTGCCTAAAGCAGTCATTTTCAACCACGGTCGGTTTATGAAAATCTACGCTGGTTTTGGCTGTAGCGCTGTCGGGCTGAAAAAACAGGATCGTATTTATGTTCCACTGCCCTTCTACCACGCCACCGCATTAACAGTGGCCTGGAGTTCAGCGCTGGCCAATGGTGCCAGCCTGATTATGACCAGAAAATTTAGCGCCTCGGGGTTTTGGCCTGATGTTCAACAATATGAGGCCACCGCCTTTGCTTATGTCGGCGAGCTGTGTCGATATTTGGCCGATCAGGACAAGCATGCTACTGATAGCAACAATAAAATTCATACCATCGTTGGCAACGGCCTGCGCCCCGCCATCTGGAAAGAATTCAAGCAGCGTTTTAACATCGATCGTGTGGTCGAGTTTTACGGCTCCAGTGAAGGCAATGTTGGTTTTATTAACATTTTCAATTTTGATCAAACCGTTGGCTATTGCCACCTGCCCTACGCCATCGTCGAATACGACAGGGATATTGATGAGCCCGAGAAAAACACAACGGGCTATATGACAAGAGTAGCAAAAGGCGGCGTGGGGTTACTTATTGGCGAGATAGGCGATAAAACGCCATTCCATGGTTATACCGATCAGGCCAAATCCAAAACCAGTATTCTGGAAAACGTTTTCACCCAAGGTGATCGCTGGTTTAACACCGGCGACATTATGCGAGACCAGGGATTTAGACATGCAGCATTTGTCGATCGAACCGGCGATACCTTCCGCTGGAAAGGTGAAAATGTTTCTACCACCGAAGTTGAAATGTTCATCGAAGAAATCAATGACGTTAATGAAGCCGTGGTCTACGGCGTCGAGATACCCAATACCGATGGTCGCGCCGGCATGGCCTCCATCCGCATCAACGGCGCACTTGAGAAAATTGATTTTTCAGCTTTTTTACAACAACTAAAAGTCAATATGCCGGACTACGCAATACCCGTATTCCTCGGCATCAATGAGGACATTGAAGTCACCGGAACCTTTAAACACCTCAAGGGCCCGCTGAAAGAAAAGGGGTTTGATCTGGATAAAAACCAGGGGCCGATCTATGTCTGGCTACCCAAGTCAGATAAATACATCCCCCTCACCAAGGCATTACAACAGGAGATTGAACAGGGCCTGCACCGCTATTAAATTCTTAGTGCAGGCTAAACTGTCATAGCGCCACAGGGCACGCCAATAAAGACTTCACGACTATCACTGCGGGCCATCAACACTAAAATCCACCTTATAAAATACCGGCTGAGGATCAAACTCGAATAATACTGGCAATTCAGGTCTATCGACGGCTTTTTCCGAAAAGGCGATAAAAGATTCCAGGTCTTTCCACTGGGCATAATTAACCACATGCTTGCCACAAATACTTTTATGCACATGGGAAGAAATCAATCCCGCTTGCTGGCTGATAAAGTCATCGACATAAGCCCGTACTTTTTCAGATAAAAAGTCCTGTTTTTCCGGTTCGCAAGTAAACGTCACTATTGCTGTCATACACTCTTGCTGAGCACTGATTGTTGCCATTGTGTATCTTCCTTTTTAGCGCTTAAACCTGGGTTCTGTAACAAAGAGGAAAAATGTTGCTGCCAGTAAAGTGAAGTTCTTTGTTATAGGACCAAAGGGCAGTAACCACTGTGCAGGGTCAATAAACGAAATCAGTACCATATACACCAACATCAAGGTGATCTGGGAGGAAAGAACCAGCCGCATTCGATAACCCATGATCATCGCAACACCCAAGGTAAAATCAAAAACCGAACCCGCATAAATAGCGATGGTGGCCTTTAGCCCGGTAGTACCCCCCGTCGCCATAAATTCATAGCTGCTTTCCATATCAAAAAAGGCAGAGGTAATACCGGTAAACAACCAGATAAATATTAACGACCATAAAATCAATGGCCGGGTATAGGCGACATGAGCGCCCATACGATCGGAAAATTGCGCCGGGTTTAACGCCAGGGACTCCCTAAGCGGCTTGGCTTGATAGGCATTGTAGGTCGCTTCCGGCGTCCGCGCCTCAAGCAACATGCGTAATGAATCACTATTGAGCATACTGCCACTATTCTTGTCACCCCTGCGCGCCATCGAACGCACCATCCCCAGCGGTATTTTGAAAAAACGCGGGCGCCCCAGTCCCAGCCATCCCCTTATGGTCTTATACATCTCGGCAGTGGTAAGCGTTTCTGGCCCCACCAGTTGATGTGACTGCTTGCCACCAGGCCAATGTTGGATCATATGGCTAATCGCTCCGGCGACATCATCAATGTGTATAGGCTGGACCTTTTGATCCCCCTCACCTAATAACGGTGTTATAGGACTGGCCGACACGGTATTAAAGGTCGCCGTACTGGTACCGCCCCTGCCAATGACCAGCGATGGATAGACAATAATAGAATCAATCGACAGTCCTTGTAGAAAGTTGTCTGCTTGCCGTTTTGTTTCCAGGAATTCGGGTTGACCCTCAAGGTCGGCGCCCAGGGCCGAAACCTGGATAACCTTAATATTCTTCTGCTCACAGGCACTAAACAACGCTATCGGTGCTTTGCTTTGTACGTTCTCAAAGGTTTGCTCGCCATAGGCTTTAATAATACCCACCGCATTAATAGCCAGGTCAACGCCATCCAGACGAGGCAACCAACTCTCCGCAGTAACATCCCGGGAAAAATCACAGGGTAACCACTGTATAGATGGCATCAATTTCTGCTTGGCATCGGGATCACGGACACAGGCAACAAGCTCATGTCCATCATTGAGCAAACGATTTAGCAAATGGCTACCAATAAAACCTGTAGCTCCTGTTAATAAAATCTTCATAATTGTTCCTTAACTATTTTATAAGGTAAACGCGCTCATCCAGGGCTTATACACCATGATGATGGTTAGAAAAATAACCGCCAAACCGGCAGGGACACCTAACAGCCGCCACCAGGTCATATAGCGATGATAACTAGCGGGCAAGGCATCCCCCGGCTTAAGCTCAGCAGCAATATCTCTTAAACGAATCTGAATCCAGACAACCGGGAACCAGGCTATCGCCATAATGCCATAGGCAACAGCAACGGCAACAAACCAACCGGAAGTAAAAGAAATCCCCATCACTTTCATTAGAAAGTAACCGGATATAGGTTGAACAAAAAACGACGGTGTAGTGAAAAACCAATCGGCGGTCACTACCAGTCGGGAGGTGATTTTACAAATCTGGCTATTACCCGTGCGATAGGACAAGGCCATAAGCACAGCCGTTGCCGTGCCCGTACCGAACAATAGCGTCAAACTAATAATATGGATTAGTTTCAGCGTAAAATAATCCATTAGCCACACCCCAGCACACAAACGCCATACCAGGGTTTGAATGTCATCAATACAAAAATTAGAAATAACGCAGTAAACGCCAGCAGATCACTCCGGCATCGTTGGCGTATCGTTGAAGTAACACCTGCAGCCAATGGAGACCCTGTTTCTACATTCTGCACCAGTGGTTTAAGCCTCCACACCTTGTACAAGCTGGTAAACCAAAGCACCGAAAAAAACAGGAACAAAGCAGCGACAACTAATAACCATTGCGTCCCCAATGCCAGCTGCATACGCTGGAACAGCAGGTAACCCGTGGCACAAACCACTACATAGCCCGGCACAGTAAAGATAAAATCGGCAAGAATCGCATTTTTTGTCATCAAGCGAATAATATCCGCATCACCAGAGCGCCTGGCTACATGCAAATAAAAAGTAAGCCCTATGCCCGTACCAAACAAAAATACCGCCCCCATAATATGCAGTATCTTTAACGAAAAGTAATCCATCGACTCACTCCGACTTATTTATAACCAGGGTTTATAAACCATTAGGGCAAAAATCACCACCACCGTACCAAAAGCCGGATACCCCATATACGTCCACTTTTGCATAAGCTGTTTAAAGCGCAGGGGCAAGGGCTCGCCTTCCGGTAAGGTCTTGATAATATCCCTCAGTTCAATCTGTATCTTCACCACCGGCACCCATAGCGAGCCGACAAAACAAAACAGCAAAATAATGACGATAAACCAGACGGAGGTGAAGGAAAAACCCATTAGATTCATCAACAAAACGCCGGTGATCAACTGGATCACCACCGCCGGCGTGGTAAATATCCAGTCAGCCAGTACTACCGTCTGCGCGGTCACCCTGAGCGCCTCCACACTATTGCTGCGATTAGCCATCAGCATAAAGAAGAATGTACCCAGACCCGTGCCAAACAACAGCGTAGAACTAACAATATGAATCGTTTTTAATAATTGGTAATCGAGCATAGGTGTACCTGCCTTTATATTATGTCAGCTAATAGCACGGCGTTGCTGGCGTTTAGCACGCCGTTCAGAGCGCCAATAGAGCACTAGTCCAAAACTAAAACCCAGGGCAGCGTGATCCATCATTTGCGGCCAGAAGTCCAACGGCACTATCGATGGAAAAAATAACGGCGCCATGACCAGTAAATTAAAGAAACCGACCACGATCATTAATAAAAAAGAAACCAGAATTGCGTGTTTTCTTGGTGCAAACAGGGTTAATACCGAGGCCCAAAAAAATGTCAAAAACCCGTGCACAACAATAGCGGACAATGCCAACTGCAGTTTACTGGAGTCCTCAGTAGCCAGCATCAGCGCCGCCGCTCGGGTTGCCTCCAGCATGTCTCGATCGGTCAAATAAGCCAGCAGTGTCGAGGGAATACCACTAAGAAATGAGGCAAATAAAACGGTATAGCCCACATCGGACCAGAAATACTTTTTTGTTTCAGCACTAATATTAATCATCATAAATACAAAGCATCACCGTAGGTTATTTTATACCACATTGAAAAAAACGGGTTTGAAACGCTTAAATTCCAAACCCGTTAAATAACAACTATGTAAGCGTGACTCCGACTATCCTAGAAGCGATAGCCAACAGTAACACCATAGGTTTTCGGCTCCATTAAGAAGTAGCTGGTGCTCAAACCGGTAACCGCATCGGTCTGGAACTGGCCGGTAATATCATCGTTATCGAGGATATTACGTATCCAGGTTTCCGCCCACCAGCTATCGTCGGCACTGGTGACAATTACGTTGGCATTCCAAACTTTCCAGCTATCGACTTTATCCTGCTGGGTATTAAAGTGACGGGAATAAAATTTGTCCTGCCAGTAATAGTTAGTGCCAACACGCATTGACATACCACTGTCAAAAACCCAGTTATACGCCGCGGTTAAATTCATCGAGAACTTCGGTGAATTAGGAATATTATTACCGTTCAGGTCTGTCTCTATACCCGGACAACCTATACCACAAAGAGCCGGAGTGGTATTGGAACCGTTAAAGGCAGAAACAACATCCTGCGTTGTGCCCATCTGGTTGGGGTTAGTGGGGTCCACCGTAGAAAAACTGTCAATTTCTGTATCGAGCCACGCCGCATCCAAACCAAATTGCCAGTGAACATCGGGCGCATAAAGAAATTCAGCTTCTATGCCCTGAATCGCCGCATCCACGTTCTCATTTAAGGCAACAGATTCTACAAATTTGGCAATTTGCATGTCTTCGTAATCATAGTAAAAGTAACTAAGGTTAACCTGCAGGCTGTCATTAAGCATACGACTCTTCAATCCCACCTCAATAGAGTTAATGTATTCCGGGTCAAA
>JAUXHA010000051.1 GCA_030621845.1 Spongiibacteraceae bacterium | reverse complement strand
TTGGTAATAACTCAGCACAGCATCGTTATGCTGCAAGCGCTGAATATAATCCAACAGCGTCCGTTCCCTGTTCTTATCAAAATTCAAAGTCATTCTGCCATTTACACACTGCCGACACTCATACTACTGCGCCGAAATTTCAATTGCCATGGGTACCACCCAAGCCACCCGGGAATGGATTAGCTACGCGATTATGACGGCAGTGTACTACGAAACAACACCGCGAGCGTGCCAGGTGACGCGACATTTCCCTCAACAGGGCAAGCCGCGGCGGCAACACCCGAAGGCGCGATATGTTTATTTTATTCATTATAATCAATGAGTTATATAATTATTATTTCGCTGCCCGCTGTGCTCAGTCAAACAAATCAGGCTGCTCAGCAACAATCACATTGTAGAGTGGCTGAAAACTAAACCACCCGGCAAGATTGGAACCGATGGTCTGGTGGGTTTGCCGGGCGCTCTCATCATTGATGATACGCGGTGTCCCCGCTGCCTCCGCCAATAACTGTGCCTGACAGCTGCGCTCCATGGTAATAAACCACCAGGCCGCTTCCTCGACAGAGTGGCCCACAGTTAATAGACCATGGTTTTGCAAAATGCAGGCCTTGTTCTGCCCCAATCCCGCCGCAATTTTTTCTCCCTCGGCTGCATCCAGTACCACGCCGGTAAAATCCTCAAACACCACGTGATCATCATAGAAGGCGCAGGCATCCTGGGTGATTGGATCCAGTTTTCGGCCCAGGGAAGACCAGGCTTTACCATGAATGGAGTGTGAATGCGCAGCGGCAACCACATCGGGGCGCGCCTTATGGATATGGGAGTGTATGGTAAACGCGGCACCATTCAACAAACCCTCACCCTCCACTACCTCGCCATCATGGTTAACCAGCAGCAGATCCGATACCTTGATCTGCTTAAAAGAAATACCCATTGGATTAACCCAAAAATGATCCGTTCGCTCCGGGTCGCGTACGGTAATATGCCCGGCCACGCCCTCATCAAAACCAAATTTCCCAAACAGCCGATAGGCCGCGGCCAGGCGCTGCTTGCGGTGTAAACGGCGCTCATCAAAACTGCCCTCGGGCTCACCGATCGATATATTTTCATCCATGTTCATAACAATATTACTGACGTCATTCATCCTATTGTCCTGATAAGTCATTTTATCTATCGGTTATATCATTGTATGGCAGGTAAAGGGAGGGAATCTATCGCTCCGGCTAACAGCCCTGCTTAAAAAGCATATTTAAAATCAGCCCCGTAGGTCCAGGGCGGATTGATCGTCACGAAGGAAGCGCCCAGAGTATCAGGCGAGGAAGCCAGGCCACCGGGAACTGAGGTGTACTGGTTATCCAGTAAATTCTGCCCCCATAGCGCCACCTCGTAATGACCGTCATCGCTAAACCAGGCCAGTCGTGCATTGAGGAATTTCATATCCTGATTATAGTTTTCTATGCTGTTATACGCATCCAGATGCCTGGGATCATTTTCCAGATCCTGCTCCTGGAAAACATAGTCAATATGGAACAGCATATCACCCAGGGGAATAGCGGGCGTCCAGTCCAGGGTCAGGGTAAACTCCGCGTTGGCACTGTTGTTCTCTTTCTGTGTTTGCAACACCCCGTTGATATCGTAAAAGTTGTCCCACTCAGAGTCCTCATCACGGAAGGTGCTAATCGCTCCCAATCGCAGCGTATCCAGCGCCAGCCAATCCACGGTAACTTCAACGCCGTCAATGGTCTGGTCGCCATTAATAATACCCGGTCGTGCTGCGGCTTCTCCGGGAGGGAGTTGGTCAACACTGCGCTGGCGATTCTCCACTTCCATACGGAACAGACTCAACTGGGTGCGCAGGCGATTCTCCAACAGAGTACCTTTGATACCCCACTCATAATTTGTCACATCTTCTGCATCGAAGGGTGAGGTGGCCGAGGCCTGGCTTAAGCTATCAAAGCCGCCGGATTTATAGCCGGTGGATACCGAAATAAACGTCATCGCTTCTTCGGCAAAATGGTAAGTGCCAATCATTCTTCCGGTCACTTTATCCCACTCCTCCGTCGCCTCGACTTTCTGCCCAACCACCTCGCCCGGGGCAACACCAAAAATAATATTCTCGGTCTGGGGACGCAGTGCGGCAAAAGTGTTGACCGGGGTAAACCAGCTATAGTCCTTCTGGTCCTTGCTATAACGCAGACCGGCAATAAGGCTAAAGTTATCCGTTAGTGTAATATCGACATCAGTAAAGACGCCCCAGTTATAGAGGTCGCCGTCGTTGTCAATGCGCTCCTGCCAGAGATTACCCGCCCAGGGAACCGGGCCGAAAATAGCGGGGTCGCCGAGTATATTACTGACCTGGTCATAATAATCATTGGCCGTACCGTTGGCCGCGGCAACTTCAGCGGGCGTTACATTTTGGCCGAGGTAAGTATTGAGTGCATCGGCAAACTCCACCGGATTCCAGTAGTGATTATAATCAGAACCCAGCGTTGCGTTTAACTCATTAGTGACAAAGCGGGCTTCAGAGTCGGTAAACAATGTGGTTTTGAGTCGCTGCTGAACATGCTCCTGGCTGTAGCTGGCTCCGGTAATCCAGTCAAAGATATCGTTGGAAAAATGAAATTGCAGCTCATTATAAAAAATATCTGCATCATAGGCCGTACTAATATCCAGATAAGCCGTTCGCTCTCCGGAACCATCTTCATCTTCACGGTTAGTGGTGTCCCAGTCCCGGTAGCTAACAATATACTTCATTGAAAGGTTTTCATTAAAGGCATGATTTAATTTTGAGGTAACAGCATACATATCACGGATTTCTTTACCGCCGATGACATCGTTATCGAGTTTGCCTGATAAGGGGTTATCATTGTAGGCAAACTCACCGGTGCCGATAGAACCGCGCGGAGCATTGTCGATGCGGTCATAGTCATAAGAAATTTGTAAATCGGTAGCATCACTGACATTCCATAGCAGCGCCACCCTGGCGGCCTGGTTATCCTGTTCGCCGACGTCATCACCGCTGCCAACATTCTCAACATAGCCGTCACGCCAATTGGTATAGACATTGGCCCGTAGAAACAGCGTATCCGTTAACGGCGCATTAATCATGCCCTCCAGGCGAATCAAGTTATAGTTACCGGCCTTTATTTTGGCAAAGCCTTCCAGATCAGCCGATGGCGCGTTGGGCACCAGGTTCACCACGCCCGCCGCCGCGTTGCGGCCAAACAACGTTCCCTGTGGCCCCTTTAACACTTCAACGCGATTCATATCAGAAAAAGTCACTGTCGAGGCGGCCTGTGGCAAATAAACCTCATCATAGAAAGTCGCCACCGAAGGATCGCCACCCGAGCTGATGTTCGAACTGCTAATGCCCCTGATGGTCAGGCCAACCTGGGTAACGCCATCCCCGGTTTCAAAGCCGGGAATGTAGGCCGCAATATCCTTAACATCCTGGGCCCCCACCACTTCCATATCCTGGGCGGAAAATGTATCAACGGTTATCGGTACCGACATGGCATCCTGCTCACGCTTTTGGGCCGTAACAATCACTTCTTCGAGTTGAGCGCCATTCTGTCCATGGGCCTGCATCGTCATTGCGCCCATTAAGGCCGCTATCGCCAACATGGGCGCAATGACAGGCACAAGATTCTTCTTCGTGGAGCTGATGTAAGGTTTGTTATAAGCAGCCATAATTTGCCTCTTCAAACTATTTTTATTTTAGGGCAGCCGTTATCTGGTGACCTCGAGCATATATTTCGCTACGGCTAATCGCGTTTTTTCATCAAGGTAATTCTGCGGTGGCATCTCCGGGTAATCGTCACGTTTTTTTACCGGACTGGTAATATAGGCCGCCAGCCCTTCCGGGTTATCCATATACAGTGCCTGGATAATCTGCACCGAAGGCCCAACCATACGCCCGGTATAGGTATGACAGCCCGCGCAGATCCCCAGATAGGCAATCTTGCCGCGATCTTCCCCGTGAATATCCATGGCAGGCACAGGCTCCAGTAAATAGTTCGCTATATCTGCTGTATTGGTAAATTCGCATTCGGAAAAATCATCCACGCCCACGGTGACATAGCGATGACGATTAATAATGCAACTGCCCTCGCTGGGCCCAACCCGGCCGATGTCGGGTGCGCCGGCTTTAAACTCAGTCAGCATAATCGCCTTAATCTCATCAAGGGTGTCGTAGCCATTATTGATCATGGTGTTATTAAGGATCATTATGCGGTCAGCATTGGGTTCCGACTCAGGGTCAACGGTAACATTGCTCGCGTGACCGTGATCGGTGATTAATATGCCAATGGTTTTATTATCACTGATGATGTTGCCTTCAATAATGACATCATCAGCAGCCATTATCAGGATACCGGTACCGGCGGGAATGCCTGAAACCGTTGAACCCGGCGCACCAAAGTTTTTGTGGTTATTGCCCACGATAAAATTATTTCGAATGATCACATCAAAGGTGGTTTTGATCGGTAAACCCGGAGTGATAAACGCCAGTATTCCACCCGCATTATTGTGAACATAATTATTTTCAACAACAGCGTGACGACTGTTTTCGATTTCAATTCCGGCGACACTATCGAAAACATCATTATAGGCAACGTGGACGTTATCGCTCATGCCCACATAAATAGCCGCATCTTCAATACCGGACACCACATTATGTTCAATCACGCCGTTCTGCCCTAGTTGCGGGAAAATACCGTAAACGCCTGTATCGATAATAATATTATTGCGGATTTCCCAATTATTACCCGCCTGGCTCATGATACCGTTGCCCTTGTAACGCGTAATCATAAAATTTTCCACTACGATATTATTACCCGAGTAGAGAATGGCATCGTTTAGTTTTCCTTCGCCATCCAACACCGCGCGCTTTCCCTGTTGAATAATACCAATCAGTCGAATACCGTCTTTATCAATGTAAACCGTTTCTTTATAGGTTCCCGGCATCACCTGGATAGTGCTACCCGGTTCGGCGTTCTTAACCGCCTCCTGTATCGACTGCCCGTCCTCGACCACAATAACAATATCCGTCATCGGCGGACCGGCCACGGACTTGGCATTGCCACTGCCAACAACTTTGCCTCCCTCTACACGAAAGCCACCGCTAAAACTGGCGCCACCGCTGCTTGCAGTAATCACCGGAGCGCCGGCACTGCCACCCCGGCCAATCGCCATGCCCACAATGAATGCAACGAGAACAAAAACCAGGCCGATAATTTTTCCCACCTTCATGATGATACTCCAGGGTTTGATAGTAATAGTGTTTTTGTAGATTCAATATTGTGCCCGATCGGCGTTAAACCGGAGGGCACACGATCGGGAGTTTGCGGCTTAAGGCTTTCGTCCGTCAAGGTCTGTAAAAAATCCACCAATCGATCGAGTTCATAATCAGTCAAATTAGGTTCCGAAATATGCCAGTGCAATTCCATCGCGACGCCTTCTGGCACCGCGTGACCGCGACCCTTATTATAAAACTCCGCTGTATCGCGCAAAGTGTCAAAGACACCGGAATGCATATACGGTGCGGTCAGGGCAACATTGCGTAAACTGGGCACTTTAAATCCCCCCTTAAGCCGAGGTTCATTAAATGTTTTTTCCGCGCCTACATCCAGTGGCCGCCCGGCAGGCTCAGGGCTTCCTATCACCGCCACTTGCTGGGTGGTAAACAACGGCGGCATATGGCATTCAGCGCAGCGAGCGACAAAGGAGCGAAAAACATTCAAGCCTTCGACTTCCTGCTCCGTCAACGCGGCATGGTAACCGTGAGCGTAACGGTCATAGCGACTATTCAGCGAAATCAACGAGGCTTCAAAGGCGGCAATCGCGGTATAAATTTGATCGAGATCGATGTCATCCTCCCGCCGTTCGCGCTGGGGAAAAGCCTGCTTGAACAGGGCGCGATAGGTCGCATTGGCATTGACTGAAGCCAATAGCTGCACGGGGTTATTGCCCATCTCCTCGCTGGAATAAAGCGGCCCGATCATTTGTGTCTCCAGGCTATCGGATCGGGCATCCCAAGAAAAACGCTGCAGGAAAGCGACATTCCACAACGTCGGTGCCGCCCTGGAGACTTCTTGCCCGTTAATACCCACCGAACGAGGCAGATCATCGGCAAAGCCCTTATCGGGATGGTGACAGCTCGCACAGGAAAGGCTGCCATCTGCGGAAAGCAGTGGGTCAAAAAACAGGTAGCGTCCCAGGTCTATTTGCTGCGGCGTAAAGCCATCACGGTGCGCGGGCAAAGCAGTTTGTGTGCCGCCGAGACCATGCCCCTGCACCGAATCATAAAACTGATAGAGGGTGCGCAACTCGCAAACGCCGGCAACGGTTTTTTCAAAACTGGGCGGGCAGTCTGCGCTCAACACAAAATCCTGCTCACTGGCAACACTCACCCGCGGTATCAACAGCATCAGACTGAGGCTGAGGCTGATGATTGAAAGTTTCGGGCAGATAATAGCCACTACTCTCCCTGACCACCGCTGCCCAGGGTGTGAATAAAAGCAATCACATCATCCAGATCCTTTTCCGTGGGCAGGCTGGTAGACATCATTTTCATCTGCCGACCAAAGCGATCGTCGGGGTGACTACCGCGTCGCCCCTGCTGGAAATTACCGTATTGACGTTTTAAGTAAGCGGTATCAAGTCCGCTCAGGCGCGGCGCATTCAAACGGGCATTACCCTCCGCCTTACCGCCGTGACAGGCACCGCAGTTGGCATGGTAATAGTTGTTGCCATTGCGCAGATCACCTGACGGTGCAGCGGCGGATACGGTCACCGGCATAGCAGATAAATAAGCCGCCACGTCGTTTATCGCCTGTTCCGTAGCCAGGCTTGCCGCCATCGGCTTCATCTGCGCGCCAAAAGTATCACCGGGCGCACTGCCGCGACGGCCGCTGTTGAAATTATTCAGTTGGCGTTCCAGATAGGTCGAAAGCTGTCCCGCCAGCGCCGGCGCATTCAGGGCGACATTGCCTTCTCCCTGCACCCCGTGACAAGCGATACAGGGTTTATACAGCTGCGCACCGCTTTCACCGGCGACAGCAGAAAGACACGTTCCCAGCAAGACTGCTGTCAAACCAAGTAATTTCTTCATGACACCCCCGCAACCCCTAAGCGCCGACAATCAATAGAGTAGCTGTCAACGAATAGCGCAGCTTTTTATTGCTGGAATCACTGCGCAGGAAAACATAATACGGCCTATTCTGCTGTTTTCAATATAAGTATTTATACGGAGGACGCTTCAGCTCAATGGCCACTGCCCCGAGTGTTTATTTCCGGGGCCGTCTTCAGCAAGAATGCTGAAGTCGAGCCCCCAGGGATGGGTTTACGGCGTGCCCCGGAAATAAACACTCGGGGCAGTTCATCACCCAAACTGCGCTACAGTAGCGGCTAACCATCACACCTCAGCAAGATTACCCTTTTCTTCCAGCCAGGATTTTCTATCGGCCGAACGCTTTTTCGCCAACAGCATATCGAACATTTGATTAGTGTCATCGCCCGCATCAATGGTTAAGCGCACCAGGCGGCGGGTATCGCTGTTCATAACGGTTTCCCTGAGCTGCAAGGGGTTCATTTCACCCAGGCCTTTAAAACGCTGCACATTGACCTTGCCTTTTTTCTTTTCTGCTTCAATACGATCCAGCACGCCCTGCTTCTCCGCTTCATCCAGGGCATAGTAAACTTCCTTGCCGATATCGATTCGATACAGCGGCGGCATGGAGACAAAAATATGCCCGGCGGTGACCAGTGGCCTGAAATGGCGCAGAAATAACGCACTGATCAGGGTGGCAATATGCAGGCCATCCGAATCGGCATCGGCAAGAATACAGACCTTGTGGTAGCGCAAGCCCTGTAGATCATCGGAGGCCGGATCGACACCGATGGCAACAGAAATATTGTGCACCTCCTCCGAAGCGAGGATATCCTGGGAATCAACTTCCCAGGTGTTGAGGATTTTTCCACGCAGCGGAAGAATGGCCTGGTATTGTCGGTCGCGCGCCTGTTTGGCACTGCCGCCAGCGGAATCGCCTTCCACCAGAAATAGTTCAGCTAACTCCGGATCTGAACCAGAACAATCGGCCAATTTACCCGGCAGTGCCGGGCCGCTGGTGATTTTTTTACGGGCAACTTTTTTCGATTTTTTGAGCCGGGCCTGCGCATTACTAATACACATTTCAGCCAGTTTTTCAGCGTCTTCGGTATGCTGGTTTAACCACAGGCTAAAAGCATCTTTGGCTACACCCGAAACAAAAGCCGCCGCTTCACGAGAGCTCAAACGCTCTTTGGTTTGCCCTGAGAACTGTGGATCGGCCAGTTTGGATGACAGCACATAGCAACATTTATCCCAAATGTCATCGGGGCTTAACTTAATTCCCCTGGGTAAAAGGTTGCGAAACTCACAAAACTCACGCAGCGCGTCCAGTAGACCGGTGCGCAAACCATTCACATGGGTTCCCCCCTGCGGGGTCGGAATCAGGTTGACATAGGATTCCGTAATATACTCCCCGCCTTCCGGCAACCACTGAACAGCCCAATCTACCGCCTCATTACTTCCCGCATAACTGCCAATAAAAGGCTCCAGCGGCAAGGTTTCCCAACCGGTGGTGCTACCGATCAGGTAATCCTTGAGGCCATCTTCATAAAACCACTCTTCTTTCTCCTTAGTCGCCTCATCCTTAAATGTCACTTTCAAGCCCGGACACAATACTGCCTTGGCCCGCAGCACATGCTTGAGCCTCGGCACCGAAAATTTTGCCGAATCAAAATAGGATGCCTCTGGCCAAAAATGCACCTGGGTACCGGTATTGCGCTTGCCACAACTACCAACGACCTCAAGCTGCCTGACCGTATCCCCGTGCTTGAAGCCCATTTCATACACCTGGCCGTCACGGCGAATGGTGACATCCAGTACCGTTGACAGGGCATTCACCACCGACACACCCACCCCGTGCAGGCCCCCGGAGAACTGGTAATTCTTGCCAGAAAATTTACCGCCGGCATGCAAGGTGGTCATGATCACCTCAACCCCGGGTTTTTTCTGCTCAGGGTGCAGGTCAACCGGCATACCCCGACCATTATCCTCACAGCTCAATGAGCCGTCTTTATACAGAACAACATCAATCTGGTTGGCAAAACCTGCCAGCGCCTCATCAACGCTGTTATCAATAATTTCCTGGGCGAGGTGATTGGGCCGCGTGGTATCGGTATACATTCCCGGGCGTTTACGAACCGGATCAAGGCCCGTCAGTACTTCAATCGAATCGGCATTATAGTCTGTCATAGTATCTTCGGTTTATTCATCGAACCAGGGTTGCCCCTGCTTACTGTGGTAAGAGATCAATCAGTCAATGCTAAAAACTGCATTACTTCAGGTAAATGGCGTTTAAATTGTTGAAAACCATGGTCACCCGCCTCCTCAATAATATGAGGGCAGCCGGTATAATAATCGACTGCATGGCGGTAATCCAAAGTTTCATCACCCTTCTGAACCATTAATAATAAATTTGAGGGGTGCTGCAAGCGATCACATTCAACCGCACGCAATTCATCAACATGCCCCTCGTGAAGATAAAACTCCTCACCAGAGTAGGGATTCTGGTTGGCACCTAAGGTATGCGCCATCAAATCATAGGGGCGGACAGCGGGATTGACCAGAACTGCTTTTATTTGAAAAAGCTCCGCTAGCGCCGTGGCATAATAACCGCCCAGGGAACTGCCGATCAGGGCCACTTTTCTGCGTTTTTGTTGCAACTGCTCTGCCAGTGTCTGTTCCAGCTGTCGCCAGGCTTCACCCGGATAGTTCGGTAGCGCCGGGGCAACAAATGTTACACCAAGGGCCTGTTGTTCAACATATTTACTAACTTCCATCGCTTTCAGGGAGTGCGGTGAACTGTTAAAACCGTGTATATAAAGTAACAGGGGGCTCATGCGATAAAATCGTCCAGACAATGCGAAGAGCATACCTGTTGTGCGAGCGGGGGGAAAGTGTAGACGCGCTAATAACCCTGCGCAGAGTCATAATCAATGGCAAATTCAACATCAGCCAGGCGGGAAACACTGGTTTCAATACGGCCATCGGGATAAAGCCGTAACTCGCGATAACCCGGATTCATTCTATCAAGCTTGAAGCTCTTACTGCCAGGCGCAAACTGAATGCAACTGGAAGGCGTCGACATCAGCATAACCCCGCGGCGCTCAACATCCAGTTGCTGGTGCACATGCCCCCAAAGTACGCCGCGCACCTGCTTCGATTCATCGAGCAGGGCAAAGAATTCATCGGCATTTTCCACTACCTGCTCGTCCAGCCACTCGCAGCCAATGGCAATCGGGTGGTGATGCAGACAAACCAGCACATGCCTGTCGCCAGCCTGCTCCAGCATCTGCCGCAGAAAAAGCAATTCCTGCGCACTAAAGCGACCACCGACCTTACCCGGTACGGTGGAGTCGAGCATCAGCACCCGCCAGCCACCTATATCCACACAGCGCGATAATTCCTCACCACCCGCCAGCGCCTCGCGCATCATATCGGGGTCATCGTGATTCCCCGGCAGCCACACAGCCCGTCTCGCTACATTCTGGCTAAGCTGGCGAAAACGGGTATAGGCCGACTTATGGCCGTGATTGGAGATATCACCGGTCGCCAGCAGCAGATCGGGGGCGGGCAATTGCTGATTGATCAAATCGGTAAGCAGCTGCAGGCTATGGTCGCTATCCAGACCCAACAGTTGATCGCCCGCTCGCTTACCCAGATGGCAATCGGTAATCTGTACCAGCTGTATTGGCCGGTCTGTGACTTCAATATCTATCAGCAAGTGCTTTTCCCATGGTTCTTATACTGCGATAAGTTTAACGGTGAATTGCTGCCCAATACCAGTAACTAATACCTAGGGCACCTCTGAATAATGGCAAATAATTAGCTAAAAGATGGTCGTTCAAGTACCCGCCCATAGGCCAGGCAATGGCTTAACCACTCGCCAAGAAAGATATTCAGCTGGGACTTTTCATCACAATGCAGCATCTGCTGATTGGGGTATTCATAGCGGGGTTGTAAGCGATGACGCCCCTGGAATGCCGTGACCTCGGCCATTTTGGCATCATGATAAACCCGCAGGCTGAAATCCGGCGCGCCCGCCCACTCGGATACCGGCAAAGACTGGCTCAACTCCAGCATGGTGGTATATTTACAGCGCTCAACCACGCTGATGCAATAATGTGCCGAGCGGCCATTAGGCTGCTCTACCGCAAATCGACACTGGTCCACCGCTGCCATATTGGGCAGTAATTGCATCAGGCGAGCATAATTAGCCTCACATTCCGCCATCTGGCCCGCCAGGTCTATTTTGTATTTTCGCTTGGGCACGGAAACGTAGCTCTTGTTAATAATACAGCTAAAAGTCTAGCAGCTTTCAAACCCACTGCCTTTAGTTAACATCCGTTTATTTTTCACCGTATTAGGTAGGGCTTTGGCGGGGGTTTTGATACACTTGTCCGCTATTGATTCAACCCGGACCTGGATGCGCCAATGAAAACCCTGTTTCACCCTCTCGCAATCGGCTTATTGGCCGCCATCAGCAGCCTGCCCGTTACTGCCGACACACTGGCTGACATTTATGAATTATCGCTGAAAAATGATGCCCAGTTAAAGTCAGCCGAAGCAAGTTACAGGGCAAACCTGGAAACCGAAAATGAGGCCTTTTCACAGTTATTGCCGCAAGTTACTGCCACGGCCAGTTATTCCGAGTTTGATCATGATTCAACTCGGGAGGGCATTTCTATCCCCGGCGTTCCTATTTCGCCTGATCAAGACTTCAACCAGGATGGCAACACCACAGAATACGGCGTCAACCTGCAACAAAAACTGTTCGATCTCCCGGTGTGGTTTACCTTCAAGCAGGGCAAGGAGCTTAGCGCCCAGGCCGAGGCGCAATTTGCCGCCGACCAGCAGGCGCTAATTATTCGCGTTGCCAATGTCTATTTCGATGTGCTCCGCTCACTGGATAATCTTCAAGCCTCAAAAGCTGAAGAGCGCGCGACCAAGCGTCAACTGGAACAGACCCAGCAACGCTTTGATGTCGGCCTGATTGCCATTACCGATGTCCATGAAGCGAAGGCGGTTTTCGACGACACTGTCGTTCGGCGCCTTACCGATGAAGGTAATCTCGGTACCGCTTATGAGGCGATAACAGTATTAACCGGCCTGCCCCACTCCGATCTCTGGTTGCTGCACAAGGATTTCCCCATTGTCGATCCCGACCCTATTTCCCGTGGCGCCTGGGTAGAATTCGCGTTGCTAAACAACTACACCCTGAAAGCGGCTATTTATGGTATGGAAGCATCCCGGCAAGCCGCCGCCTCGAAGAAAATGGAGCACCTGCCAAAGATAACCGGCGATATCAATTATGTCGATCAGGATAACTCTGGCGATCAGTCTGGCTTTCCTGCTTTCGGACTGGATTCCGAGACCGACGGTACCACCTGGTCGGTTAATTTATCCGTGCCGCTCTTTGCCGGAGGTGGCATCAGCGCATCAAGGCGTAAAGCTTATGAACAGTACAACGCCACCTTGCAGACAAAAATTAACACCCAGCGTGTCGTGGTACAAAGCGCTCGCTCCTCACACATCACCACCGTCACTGACGTACAACGAGTCAACGCCAGGGCACAGGCGATCCTCTCAACCAGCAGCGCGCTGGATGCCACTCAAGCTGGCTACGAAGTCGGCACACGTAATATTGTGGATGTGCTGCAAGCCCAGCGCTCCCTGTATAGCTCGATCCGGGATTATTCCAATTCCCGTTATGACTATGTCGTTAACCTGCTACAGCTAAAGCAGGCCGCCGGTATTCTTACGCCACAGGACGTTTATGATATTAACAAGTGGATTATCAGCCCCGACTCCCCGGATGCCAGCCAGTACAATGAATACCTGAAACCGGATTCAACCACACCATAAAACCACTACTACCGGCATCGCTTACCAGCGGTAATCCAGACGCACGAAAAGATTTCTTCCGTAACCCGGCAAGCGCTCCCCCATAGTGACCGGGGACAGGCACTCACCATTATTTTACGATATGAGCAGCAAACTACCACTGGGAAACGCCACGCAAGCTGGCAACGCTCCTATCGCCTACACTGAGCACTGGTAGACAGTGAAAACAGTCATTCCTGGCAGCTTATGGTCACTCTGTTATATCGGGTATTGATCGACTTGCAGTTACAGTATTTACTCCTGGCAATACTGCTATTAGCAGTGCCTGCACTGGCGGTTGATCTTGATACAGAACAAGAGGCTGAGCAAGAACCAGAGACAGGACAAGGGCCAGATGAGAAGAATTGGCTCGATACCTCCCATGACTATGTTTCAGATCAGGCCGATGAGTTAGCTCAGTGGCTGGATAGTTTTTTTGGTCAAAGGGTGGCTGATATTGAAAGCGCCAGCTCCATACTGAGGCTGACCTCGTCCTACAATATTGATGAAATCGAAGATGATGAATTCAAGCTAAGAGGCCGAGGGAAATTGCAATTACCTGCGTTGAGTGATCGCCTGAGCCTTATTTTTTCGGGTAGTGAGGGTGACGAAAGCGATCGAATTCAAACTGCCGGGGATGAGAGCGATGACGGCCAGGTCGCCCTGCAGTACTCTGTCCAAAAAAAACCTCGCCACGAACTTGATTTATTTGGCGGGGTTCGAGCCGGACTCAAGGCCAGGGTCGGGATTCGATATCGCTATCAATACACCCCTTCCGCCAATTATTTCCATCGCTTCAGGCAAGAGCTTGCCTATGACCAGTCAGATCGTGCTATCAGTACCACTCGGCTCGATTTGAGCTACAAACTTGACCATAACAGCCTATGGCGTTGGGCTAATCGTGTGCGCTACGGTGAAGAGACTGACGGTGTCGAGTGGCGCAGCAGTGTCGGTTGGCAAGAGCGTCTTTCCCCCAACAAGGCAGTCACTTATTTTGTCGGGGTCAATGGCATCACTGACCCGGATAAGTTAATCAAATCCTACGGGCCAGGTATTCGTTATCGTCAGACTGTGTTCCGGGATTATCTATTCCTGGATCTCGTTCCGAGCTATTCATGGCGCAAGAAAGAAGCCGGTTACGACCGCGAAGGTGCCTGGTCCTTTGATCTTCAATTGGAGATGTTTTTTGAGAATTGAGAGGCGGGGGAGTGACCTGGGACAGGCACTCTCCCACTCCCTATCCTGCAGCGGCTGAATTTGGATCAAAAACGATGACTGAAAAATACCACGCAATTCGAGCAGTTCTTTTATCACAGGTTTGGTCGTAAACGACCAGCTCTGACTAAAACTGGGCGCCCCTTTTATCACTTTCATGATACTTAACGGCCAAGAATCTCGTTTACATCTTCCTGGCTAAGAACCTGTGCTGAATAACTCCCAGCGCCCGTGTTTTTTTCGATATTCTTAACATAGGCACGCAGATGATTTTTTGAACCCGCCAGCAAAGAACTGTATAGCCGCTGTATATCTTTTTTATCGGTATAAATTTTTCCGCACTGGGTTTCATCATTTATCCCATTATCTGCTTCGACAATAACCTTTGGGCACTGATTGATATCCAGCATGTCGATCTCTTCAATATACGCACCCACGTACAATGCCTCTAACTCACTAATTTTTCCACGTTCAATTAAAGCGTTAAATTTTTCCGTGAAATACCAACCATAGTCCTTTCCCGTGAAGACGCCAACATTGTCATTGGTACTGGGACTAGGAATACCGTATTTTTCCAGCTTATCTTCTACCGCGCATTTGTGCCTTTCTTCAGAGTCATCAATGCGACCAAACACTGTCGAACCCGGATAGATGGCGCCCAAGGTGATATAAACATCACGCGCCAACTTTTCCTCTTCACACATAAATTCCAAGTGAGTCTGCTCATTAAAATTCAGCTCCTGATTACCCCCACCCGATGATTTTCCATTACCATTACCATTACCATTACCAGCAATAGCAGAATTAATAGTCGAGATACTTCCAAGTACAAAAAGGCCAATTACCAAGCATTTCGATATCAATTTCACTGCACACCTCTCAATTACTAGCCACCAATTATAATAGATGATGTTACAACTTCTATAATTTTCATAGATGACAAAGATCAATTCAAAGTAGTATTTTCATCACATCCAAAGAAAATAAGTTAGAATCGTTTTTTATCGACCGCTTTCTTATTTTTAGAGCCAAGCAGCAAAAAGATAGGTGGCGTTAAAGAAAATATGGAGGATTATAGGTGCCAGCAGATTTTGATAACGCTCACGGATATGACCAAGGGTAAGTGACGGCACTAGCACCGCCAGCGCCCAGCTCGGCGGATGATTAAGCAGGTGCAGCGCGACAAAAAATATCGAAGTGATCAGGTTCGCTCGGCTAACGTAAAGATTGCGGATCACCAGCGATGGACGGCTTAATAACGCCCCCTGAATAACACCACGGAATAAGAATTCTTCTACCAACGGGTAGAGCAACAGCACACTGAGTATTAATAGCGGGCTGGCGACAACATCTGCCACAGCATCGTACGGTAAGCTATACCAAAGCCCTATGCCAATCAATACAGTAGCTACCAAGACTACCAACAGCTGTACATCCCGAAGTGGATCGGGGCGAATAGGCTGATTTAATTCAGTTTGCTTTGATGGGGCCTGGCTCATATAAAAATGGTCTGTCTGCCTTCTCAATACAGAGGAAGAACCAAAAAAAGGGCCGTCACCGGCCCTTTACGCTTCTCGGTTTAATTTTAAATACTAGGTTTTCTGCTTCGCATCAACAAACCAGCCAAGGCAAGTAATACCATGCCGGGCAGTATCGGGTCGAACGGCGCACCGGCGCTGCCTGCTGAACAAAAACCGTTATTGTTCGATCTACTCTTAGTCGGCGGCTCATCATCAATAACCGGCTCATCAATCCTGATCGTAATCAGTGCGGAATTGGAAACCTTACCATCCACCGTAACAATGTAGGTGAAGCGCTCGAAACCTACAAAGCCAGCATTCGGCGTATAGCCGATATTGTTGTCGCCCTGAACGCTTGCTACACCGTTCAGGGCGCCATTATTAATACTGACCACAACGCTGGACGGGGCCTCCTGGTTCAGCTCATCGTTAGCCAGTACATCGAGTATAACCTCAGTGTCCTTGAACGTTTCAGCAGAATCATTATTGGCCAGTGGCGCATCAGGTACCGGTGCCGCGTCTACCACGATCTTAATGGTGGCGATATTGGAGACGAATGCATTCACCGTTACGGTATAGCTGATAATCTCAGTACCCGTAAAATCTGCTACCGCAGTGTAAGTGATGCTATTGTCAGCATTAATAACAATGTCACCATCGGTAGGACCGGATGTAAAATTTATCGCCCCATCGGCAGGGATGACTGGCGCACCATCAAGCAGATCATTCTCCAGAATCTCAATACGAACCGGGTCAGTTTCCACGGTGGTAGCAAGATCATTGATTGCAACCGGCGTACCTGTCGCTGGCATATAGCTCGATAGGGCCGGCGGCTCGTTGCCTGCCTGCACCCAAAGCGGATCTTCGCTACCGGCTACATCACCTATAACCTCGTCCACAGAATTTGCTGTGAGACGTAAAGTGATGGAATCCAATAGCAGCTCACCCCCCTCATCCAGCAATTTGTCTCCGATATAGATGAAAATGTCGGTATTGAGGCCAGACAAGTCATCACTCAAGATGCCGTCATAACGGACAATGTCTTCCGGTGCTTCGCCCGGAATATTCAAGCCCAGCGGCTTGGCTGCCCATTGCTCCAGTTGATCCAGTGGAATAATTCCATAATTATCCAGCGTTGTAGCAGGATCTCCATCAAGGCCGGCACGCCCTGAGCGCCAATCGATACCATCCCATATGGCAAGAATCGCATCTGACTCCTTACCAATTTCATTGGTGTTGTATTCAGCAATGACCGTCGGAATCAGTAAATCAGGAAGCTGGTAACCCAGCATATTTCCCGGCAGTACGACACCCTGGGTATCAGCGATATTGAAATAATTGGGGGTCATGGAGCCAATGACACCGTCGACAATACTCGTGCCACTGTCGATGTACTGGCTCTTTTCAGCGCCGTCGGCAGGCAGTTGTGGAGGCAGGAAGCCCGCAGCAGCATGATCCAGGAAACCAGGCTCGAATCGTTCGCGGGATCCATCATCAAACATTTTTGGCGAAATTGTTGCAAAACGCAGCGGGGTCCATACCTTGATATCCGGCGCGCCGGTTTCTCCTTCGAAAAACTCACGGGGCACCAAAGCACGCATCTCAAAGGCAACTGTATGCTCTTCAAAAGTCAGCGGCTGGAACGCATCGCCGACGCCAGTACCCAGCTCAAACCTGTAGTTAGCAATGCGTTTATCTGTGTTATTGATAACCTTCTGGATCACGCGATAGATACGCCCGATGCCGTAAGTTGCTTTAAACTCAGCCAACGCCTCACCCCCATCAGTAGAAGGATCCTTCACACCCTTGTAGCGAACATCCTTGACGCCGAGATCAAATACCAGATCTACCGGTACGTCGCTGGTGGTCAGCTCAAGAAAATAGCGCTTGGAGCTGCCCTCTTCATCGCTACAGCTCTTAGGTACGATGGTGCCGGGAAACTGAGTGCTTTCAATTTCGCCAGAGGCCATAATGCAGTTGTTAGTCGGGAAATCAAAGTCATCGGTCATCACCTGTATACCCGGTGAGCGACCACTGCCATTATCAAGTTCCCAGAAGACAGCGGCTATACTGCTGATGTTCGGGTCATCTTTAGCCGCAGCAGATTCATATATGTGGCTCTTTTCCGTGGCACCGGTCATGCCATCCAGGGTGTGAACATTGACATCATTCCAAGCTGTTAGTTGAGGAACAGGAACATCGGTATAAGTGGTAGGTTCAGGCTCTTGAGCAATACCACTTCCACTAATAAGGCTTAAACTCATTACTGCGATAATCGCTTTGCTCAATCTCGGGCTCAGTCTGATTTTGAAGTATTGCAATAGGTTTCCTCCGCACAAAAATACAGCATGCCATGAAAATATGAAGTAAGGCTGCGAACTTACAACACTTCGACAATACAATAGAAAGCGGTCAGCGGAGATGATTTATATCATTTTTCCGAAATTTTTAGGTGCTATCCGGCCTTTCTGGCGATATTGTGCTTATTGTGGCTACGCCCTGAAAAAGGAGTACAGCAGACTATGTACCGCCCTAAAGTAAAAATTACTTTTTGCCCTCATTTACTGTTATAAACTCGGGTGACTGGCCGTGAGGGGATGATCAGAAATCTATTCTTGTCAGTGTATACGTAATACGCATAAAAATTGAAGCTGCCACTATTCGAGAGCATAGTAGCGGTTTTTTTACATAAAATAGCTGTGATCGAGGGCTATACCCTGCCGCCCTCTGCGGGACTAAAAATGACTGCTAACGCAAGTAAAAACATACCCTCTGTTTGCCTGGAGGATAAAAAAATTCGTCGGGCCGATTGCCAGCACTGCAGCATCCGTCACCGGATGCTATTTGCCCCATTGGATATTGATAAACTGACGCCGTGGCTATGGCCCATCAACCATATGATCTGTGAAGCCAAAACCCGCCTCTACCATCAGGGCCAGCCACCTCAGAGCGTTTTTTCTATCCGCCGGGGCTTTGTAAAGCTGATTCAGCTTAACGAGAATGGCGAGGAACATATCGTGCGCCTATTGGGCCCCGGTTCCTGCCTGGGGCTTGAAGCACTGCTGCAGCAAAACTACAAGCAGACGGCTGAAGCACTGACCGAAATCGATTTTTGTACAGTTCCCATAAAAACAATTTTTGAAATAGAGAAAGAGCAACCCACTATCCATGAATCGTTAACCAAGCAATGGCTGCAACAACTGGCCGAAGCCGACAACTGGTTAAGTCAATTTTTTACAGGCACTATCAAACAGCGTTTATGCCGTTTTTTGCTCATGCAGCACCGGCTACAACAAATGCCCGATGATCAATTGCTACTGATTAGTAATCAGGATATTGCATCAGTACTAGCTACCAGCGATGAAAGTATCAGTCGCTGTATAAGCACACTCCGTAGCTGTGGTGTTATTCAACGGGTAGAGAAACGTATTTATACGCTCGATATACCACTCGCTGAAAGTATTGCCGCCGACTGATAGCACACCCGCTTATTCTGTCCATTCAAAAGGGGCGGTGATAACTGATCATAATTGCTACCTCTACTCCACCCCCGAGCTGATACCAAGCCCTCAACCATCATTTGTTGGTGAACTTGGGTTTTACCGCCTCCACAAGCCCAGCATGTGTCCCGGGACATCCCTTTCATATAATCTATCCTGGAAACAACCACGACAGCTGTTCTCCTGAGAAAGAGTGACCGGGAGTGAACGGGGACATATATGGACGCCCAGCAGGAACAGGCCGCCAAAGCTGAGGGCGTGGCAAAAGGCGAAGGCAGAAAACCACAGTGGCCGAGTGCTGTAAGCAGACTTTATTCTATTTTTTATGCTCTGATAAAAAAACCGTGATATCTTCTTTATTCAGTGGTTTTGAGAAATAGAATCCCTGATACAAATCGCAACCGTTATCGGCCAGCATACGTGCTTGTTCACTACTCTCTACGCCTTCTGCCAGCACCGGGATACCCAT
>JAUXHA010000067.1 GCA_030621845.1 Spongiibacteraceae bacterium | reverse complement strand
AAATCCTTATGGATTATTACCAGACCCTGTAAAGGTAAGCCAATAAAAAAGCCCCTGAACCAGGGGCAGCCACCATCGCCTGGATTCACTGCTCCGCTAGCCGGGCCCAAAAAGTGTTTTTGTGTTTATTACTACCTGAATACTATGTTACCCAGAGCCGAAACTTTTCTATTCAGTATTTGTAGGACAGCAGTGCTGAATCAGTTTTTTTGTATCTGTACCAGACCGGACTATAACTCCCCAACATACCAGTGTTTACGCCAGGCATTCATTACCCGCTCCGGGTACCAGTACTTGCCGTAGCTGCCATTGTAGCGCGCCAGTGCCTCCATCCACCTACCATCCTCTTTCTTCAGGTAGAACTGGAGAATACGGCAGCCGTAACGAAGATTGGTGTCAATATTAGTGAGATTATCATCCGGGCGGCCTATTTCGTTTTTCCAGAACGGCATCACCTGCATCAGGCCCTGTGCGCCAGCTCTTGAAATAGCATAGCTATTAAAATGGCTTTCGACTTCGATCAGGGCGAGGACCAGGTCCGGTTTTAAATTGGCTTGTTTTGCCTCGCGGTGTACAGACCTTAGCAGCGATAGCCGTTGCTTTGGGTCTTTGATGAAAGGCGACAGGCGAGCGGACATATCGATCAGCCAGACTTCGGCATCAAAGCGATCGCCGAAGCTGTCGGCATCATTGATGGTTTCCTTGAGAAACGCCCGCAGTTCCGGTTGTTCATCCGTTGTTGTTTCGGGTGAACTCCCCTGCGCAGCAGGTGCTAGCAGGGCGAGACTGAAAGCCAAGTTTAATAAATATCGCATGGCTTTATTATAGACGCGGTATGTGGGTCTTTACATGCTCCAGAATGTTAGCCAGTTCAATATTCTGGCTATCGGCATCCTGTCGACCTTTAACCTCGAAGATACCTTCTTTTAAACCCCGGTCGCCGATCACAATGCGCTGTGGAATACCGATCAACTCCATATCGGCGAATTTTACCCCGGGTCGCTCATTGCGATCATCGAGTAAGACTTCATAGCCCAACTCAGATAATTGTTGGTAAAGCCGCTCTGCGTGCTCGGCGACCTGTTGCGATTTTTGCATATTGAGGGGCACGATTGCGATTTGGAACGGGGCAATACTCTCTGGCCAGATAATGCCCTTGTCATCGTGATTTTGTTCGATGGCCGAGGCGACGACACGAGTAATGCCAATGCCGTAGCAACCCATGGTCATCACTTGTTCCCGTCCCTGTTCATTGAGTACGGTGGCGTTGAGTGCTTCAGAATACTTGTTGCCCAGCTGGAAGATATGGCCGACTTCAATGCCGCGTTTTATTTGCAGTTTCCCCTTGCCGTCGGGGCTGGGGTCGCCCGCGGTGACTTTGCGAATATCTTCAATGCGTACAAGTGGGCAGTCTCTTTCCCAGTTTACGCCGGTGAGGTGGTAGCCGCTATCATTGGCACCACAGATAAAGTCAGCCAATTGTGCTGCGCTGCGATCGACGATGATATCGAGTTTGAGGCCTACCGGACCAATGGAGCCGGGAGCGCAGCCTATGGCATTGACGATTTCTTCATCGCTGGCAAATTGCAGGGGAGATGCCACGCCAGGTATTTTTTCTGCCTTGATTTCATTGAGCTCATGATTGCCCGCAACAATCAGTGCGATCAGTGATACCTGGTCGTTGTCATCATCGCTTTCAGCCACGACTAGCAGTGTTTTGAGTAGCTGTTGAGGGCTGCTGTTGAGAAATTCACTGACATCTTCGATGCTCTTTTTACCCGGTGTTGCTATTTTTTCCAGCGTTTGTGTGGGGGCGGGACGTTCAGTTGTTGGCGCCAGTGCCTCGGCCATTTCAACATTGGCTGCATAATCACTGCTGTCGCTGAAAGCGATATCGTCCTCACCGGAGTCAGCCAATACATGGAATTCATGAGATCCGCTGCCGCCGATTGAGCCGGTATCGGCTATTACAGGGCGAAAATCCAGGCCGATACGGGTAAAAATATTGCAGTAGGCCTGGTGCATAATGTCATAGCTTTGCTGCAGTGAAGCGTGGTCATTATGAAACGAGTAGGCGTCTTTCATAATGAACTCCCGGGAGCGCATTACGCCAAAGCGAGGGCGAATCTCATCCCTGAATTTGGTCTGAATTTGGTAGAAAGTGGCGGGTAATTGCTTGTAGCTGTTAAGCTCACTGCGAATCAAATCGGTGATGACTTCTTCGTGGGTAGGGCCCAGGCAAAAGCTGTTGTTGTGTCGATCGGTGATGCGCAGTAATTCTGGGCCATACTGTTGCCAGCGCCCGGATTTCTCCCATAATTCGGCGGGTTGCACCACGGGCATCAGTACCTCCTGGGCACCGGCTTTATTCATTTCATCCCGTACAATGGCTTCCACTTTGCGAAGTACGCGCAGTCCCATGGGTAGCCAGCTATAGAGGCCGGAGGCAAGTTTGCGGATCATGCCGGCACGTAACATCAACTGGTGACTGATGACGACAGCGTCGGAGGGTGTTTCTTTAACGGTGGCAATAAGGAATTGACTGGCTCTCATGATGGGATTCTCATTGTATACTGAGTTCTTGCTCGTGAAATAAATAAGCGGGCATTTTACGATTGATGTGAGTTTGGGTACAGCAAAGGAGCTTGAAAATGTTTAATTTACACGCGCAATTAGCAAAAGATTGCGAAACTATTGGTGATTACCCCCTGTGCCGCCTGTTATTAATGAATGACAGGCAATTTCCCTGGCTGATTTTGGTGCCAAGAAAAGCACAAATAAGCGAAGTCTATCAGCTCAGTGTGGAAGACCAGCAGCAGCTTCAGCGAGAATCCTGCAAAGTGTCCGCTGCGATAGCCGAACACTTTAATGCGGACAAAATTAACGTGGCGGCACTGGGTAACGTTGTTCCACAATTGCATATTCATCATATTGTTCGTTATAAGCATGATCCGGTATGGCCGAAACCTGTGTGGGGAATGTTACCTTCAGTAGCGTATGAGGAAGATGAACGGAAAAAATGTTTAGCCGAGTTACGCTTACTTTTTTCTGCGGAAGATTTTTCACCGCTTTGAGCGTGTATTGACAGTGTGAATTGATCTCGGAGAGGCTGCAATTGAGGGCTGTGTTTTGCGATTGTTGAGTATTTTCCCGATGAATAAAAGTGTAAGAAAAATCGTCATTTGTTTTTTTGTTGAAAGAATTAGTGGTTTTTTTAGCGTTTTTAGTCCGTATTTTTTTGCGCAACAGCGTTTTTTTTAAATTTTTATTGTCATTAAAGCGCCAAAAACCTTGTATTGTAGATTTAAATGGACTATATAATGCGCAGACACTGTATATATAGGTTAAAAAGTTTTCTTATTAACCTTTTTATCCAGGTCATTAAGGGGTGAATTTCACAACACAACATAGGGCTATACGAACATGGCAACTAAAAAGAAAGCTGCACCAAAAAAGAAAGCCGCTGCAAAGAAAAAAGTAGCTGCTAAAAAAACTGTCGCTAAAAAAGCACCTGCAAAGAAAAAAGCAGTTGCCAAGAAAGCCGTAGCGAAAAAAGCACCAGCCAAGAAAAAAGCAGTCGCCAAGAAAAAAGCACCAGCCAAGAAAAAAGTAGTCGCCAAGAAAAAGGCACCTGCAAAGAAAGTAGCAGCAGCACCCAAGCGTAAAACAACAGCGATCAAAGCCAAAATGAGCAAGAGTGCAATTTTGACTGAAATTGGTGATAACACCGGCCTGAGTCGTAAGCAGGTAGCTTCTGTTTTTGATGAGCTGGAAATATTGATTTCTCGCAGCATCTCCAAGCGCGCCCTGGGCGAGTTCACAATCCCTGGCCTGATGAAGGTTACTACTGTGAAGAAGCCGGCTAAAAAAGCGCGCAAGGGAATCAACCCCTTCACTGGTGAAGAGCAGATGTTCAAGGCTAAACCTGCCAGTATTGCGGTTAAAGTTCGTCCCCTGAAGAAGCTGAAAGAGTTCGCCGCTTCTTAAAGAGTGCTTTGATATTGAAAGCAGTGTTACCCCGGGCAGCCTGTCGTGGCTGTCCGGGGTATTTTCGCGCCTTTTCAGGCTTGTCATATATTCTTTTATTTCCTTTTAAATCAGATGCTTAGTGATATATTGCTGCACTGGCTCCCCGCTGATTGTCAATCCTTGCCCCGGCCTTTCACCAGCCCCTGAAAATTAGGGTATAATCGCGCGTTTTTGCCACAGGGCGGCCGGAATTTACGGCGCAATTGGGCAATTGACGGGGTTTTTCAATGCCAATTTATGAATACCAGTGTGAAAGTTGTACGCACCAGTTGGAAGCGTTGCAGAAAATAAGCGCCCCAGCGTTAACTGACTGTCCGGACTGCGGTGAACCCGCCTTGAAGAAACTGATTTCTGCCGCCGCGTTTCGCCTCAAGGGCGGAGGTTGGTATGAAACTGATTTCAAAACGGGCAAGAAGAAAAATCTCGCCGGTGATAAGGGGGGTGAGAGCAAATCCTCATCGTCTTCAAATGATGCGGCGACCTCGGCAGTTAATAACCCGAACTCAGCAGCCAAATAAATTTTATCGATAGCCAATTAGCAGTAACAGGAAAACAGACAATGCGCAGTCATTATTGTGGCACCATCACAGCGGATCAAATTGACCAGGACGTCACTCTTTGCGGCTGGGTAGACCGCCGTCGCGACCATGGCGGGGTTATTTTTCTCGACCTGCGCGACCGCGAAGGTATCGTCCAGGTCGTTTTTGACCCCGATACTGAGGCGCACTTTGCCCGCGCCGACAAGGTACGCAACGAGTATGTTATCGCTGTTAAGGGGCGAGTACGTGCCCGCACTGAGACAACGGTGAATCCCAATATGCCAACCGGTGAGATTGAAATACTCGGTAAAGAGCTGGAGATTCTCAATAGCGCAGCAACCCCTCCTTTTCAGCTGGATGAGCATATCGAGGTGGGTGAGGATGTGCGCCTGAAATACCGCTATGTCGATTTGCGGCGCCCGGAGATGCAGGAAAGATTGCGCTTGCGTTCACGCATTACCTCGGTAATTCGTCGCTACCTGGATGATCATGGTTTTATGGATATAGAGACGCCGATTCTTACCCGTGCCACGCCGGAAGGTGCGCGGGATTACCTGGTGCCCAGTCGCACCCATGAAGGTAAGTTTTTTGCCTTGCCGCAATCGCCACAATTGTTCAAGCAGTTGCTCATGGTGTCGGGTATGGATCGCTATTACCAGATTGCCCGCTGTTTTCGCGACGAAGACCTGCGTGCCGATCGCCAGCCGGAATTTACCCAGATCGACCTGGAAACCTCGTTTATGACGGACGAGGAAATCATGACCATTACCGAAGAAATGATTCGTGAGCTGCTGAAAGAAGTGCTCAATGTTGAGCTGGGTGATTTCCCCAGAATGCCCTATGCCGAGGCCATGGAGCGTTTTGGTAGTGATAAACCGGATTTGCGTATTCCGCTGGAACTGGTCGACGTTAATGATTTGATGCGGCAGGTTGATTTCAAAGTATTCAATGGTCCTGCCAATGACCCCAAAGGGCGTGTTGCGGCGCTGAAAGTACCTGGCGGGGCAAGTATTAGCCGTAAGCAGATTGATGGTTACACCAAATTTGTCAGTATTTATGGTGCCAGGGGGCTGGCCTGGATTAAGGTCAATGACCAGGCAGCGGGTATCGAAGGGCTGCAATCGCCGATTCTGAAATTTATGCCCGATGATATTGTTAAGCAGATGATGGAACGGCTGGCTGTTGCGGATGGTGATATTGTATTTTTTGGTGCCGATAAAACCAAAGTCGTTAATGAGGCCCTGGGTGCGCTGCGGGTTAAGCTGGGTGAAGATTTGAATTTATTTACTTCGCAGTGGGCGCCGTTGTGGGTGGTTGATTTCCCCATGTTCGAAGAGACCGGCGATGGTAACTGGACGTCACTGCATCACCCGTTTACTGCGCCGGCTTGCAGCCCTGAAGCATTGGAAAAAGATCCCGCGGCGGCATTGTCCGTGGCCTACGATATGGTCTTGAATGGCATGGAGCTGGGGGGCGGTTCGATCCGTATTCACCAGCTGGAAATGCAGCAGGCGGTGTTTCGAATCCTCGGTATTGGCGAAGATGAAGCCCGTGAAAAGTTTGGCTTCCTGCTGGATGCATTGACCTTTGGTGCGCCGCCTCACGGTGGCCTGGCCTTTGGTCTCGATCGCCTGGTGATGCTGATGACGGGTGCAAAATCGATTCGCGACGTTATCGCCTTCCCGAAAACCCAGAGTGCTTCCTGTGTGATGACCGAGGCGCCAGGTACCGTGGGCAACGCCCAGTTGCGGGAATTAAACATCAGCTTGCGAGAAAAGCCCGGCGCTTAAAAATTTTCAGGCGGGACTGTGGTTATCGAAAATCACGCCCCCGGCCTGTTGCAGTACACGCGGAGACTATTTATGGCGGGGCACAGTAAATGGGCCAACATCAAACACCGCAAGGCAGCACAGGATGCCAAGCGGGGTAAAATATTTACCAAGATTATTCGTGAAATAGTGGTGGCTGCCAAGGCAGGCGGCCCAAATCCTGAAGATAACCCCGGTTTGCGGGCGGTAGTGGATAAAGCCCTGGGCGCCAACATGAAGCGCGATACAGTCGATAAAGCGATTGCCAGGGGGGCGGGAACCGGCGACGAGGACAACTACGAAGCGGTGACTTATGAGGGCTATGGTGCCGGAGGCATCGCGGTATTGGTTGAATGCCTCACCGATAACCGCAATCGCACGGTTGCTGAAGTGCGCCATGCCTTTACCAAGCGCGGTGGCAACCTGGGCACAGATGGTTCAGTGGCCTATTTGTTTACCCGCACCGGCCAGCTCAGCTACAGCCAGGGTGATGAAGACCAGATCATGGAAGTGGCGCTGGAGGCAGGGGCTGAAGATGTGCTCAGTCATGAAGATGGCTCGATTGAGGTGCTAACGGGTTTTGAGGATTTTCTTTCGGTAAAAGACGCCATGGGTGCCGCGGGCCTGGTTCCAGAGCATGCGGAAGTCACCATGATTCCCGCCACCACGGTGGAGCTGGATAAAGCCGGTGCGGAAAAAGTCATCGGGTTGGTAGATATGCTGGAAGATCTTGATGATGTCCAGAATGTCTACAGCAATGCCAATATTCCCGATGAGATTCTCGAGCAGTTGGACTGAGTGCTGCGATGACCTTCGGCGGAGTTTTTATATTGCTTGTTACGGGTCAAATTCTATAAATTCTCCTTCCTTCCGCCCTGTAGCAAAGGGCATAATGACAACCACAATAACTCGCTAGCACCGATCGATGGCTCTAATACTCGGGATTGACCCTGGTTCAGTAAAAACCGGTTTTGGTATTATCAATGTCCTTGGTAATCGCCATGACTATGTGACCAGTGGTGTCATCCGCTTACCGGTTAAAGAAGAGCTCCCGGTGCGGCTCAAGGTGATTTACGACAGCCTGATAGAAATTATTGATCTGCACTCGCCGCAGTTTGTTGCCGTTGAACAGGTGTTTATGGCAAAAAGTGCCGGCTCGGCGTTGAAATTGGGGCAGGCGCGGGGGGCGGCTATCGTTGCCTGTGTGACCAGCAACCTTGAGGTGGCAGAATATTCTGCCAGGCAGATCAAACAGGCGGTGGTGGGAACCGGTGCCGCTAACAAAGAACAGGTGCAGCATATGGTAAAAACCCTGTTAAAATTGCCGGCGACACCCCAGGAAGATGCTGCCGATGCACTGGCGACGGCGATTTGCCATGCTCACACCCGCGCCAGCCTGATCAATCTTGCTGGCGTTAGCCGGGTTCGGCGGGGACGTTTGAGTTGATGTCGATATGCGGGAAAAATAAACCGGGGCGGGCTACCTTGCCCCTGAGTCGGGGTGTTATGCAATGATTGCTCGTATCCAGGGTGTTTTACTCGAGAAACAGCCCCCGGCATTGCTGATTGACGTGAATGGAATTGGCTACGAAGTACTGGTGCCGATGACCACTATCTATCAATTACCGGAACCGGGTGAGCGGGTTATTTTGCATACACATTTTGTGGTGCGCGAAGATGCCCAGTTGCTGTATGGTTTTGCCGATGTGCGGGAGCGGCAATTGTTCCGAACCCTGATCAAGGTTAATGGCGTTGGCCCGAAAATGGCGCTGACCATCCTCTCAGGCATTGAATCCAATGATTTTGTGCGCTGTGTACGCGATAATGATACGGCGACTTTGGTACGATTGCCCGGTGTGGGTAAAAAAACCGCGGAACGTTTGCTGGTGGAAATGCGTGACCGTTTGGACGACTGGCAAATTGAAGGTGGCAGTCTTGCTGCATCGGGCCAGCATGGCGCGGGGCGTAAAGACAATCTTAACGAAGCGGAGTCGGCCCTGGTGGCGCTGGGCTATAAGCCCCAGGATGCTAGTCGGGCGATTGCAGCGATTAATGACGACAGCAAAACCAGCGAAGAGTTAATTCGACTGGCGCTAAAAAGCATGGTGCAGCGATAGTGGCTGCACGACAGTGGGTAAACGAGAGTCAACATAGTTAGCAATAATGATAGAAACTGATCGCTTAATCGCCGCGGAAACTGTCGAGCAGGAAGACTCGATGGATCGTGCTATTCGTCCGAAAACACTGTCGGATTACGTTGGCCAGCCCGCCGTTTGTGAGCAGATGGATATCTTCGTCAATGCGGCCAGGCAGCGTGGTGAACCGCTGGATCACACTCTGATTTTTGGCCCTCCCGGTCTCGGAAAAACCACGCTGGCACATATTCTGGCCAATGAAATGGGCGTCTCCCTGACCAGCACTTCCGGGCCGGTACTGGAAAAAGCCGGTGATCTGGCGGCGCTGCTGACTAATCTTGAATCAGGGGATGTGCTGTTTATTGACGAGATACATCGCCTCAGCCCCCAGGTGGAAGAAGTACTCTATCCGGCGATGGAAGATTATCAATTGGATATTATGATTGGTGAGGGGCCAGCCGCTCGCTCGATCAAGCTGGATTTACCGCCCTTCACTTTAGTGGGTGCTACCACCCGAGCCGGTTTGTTGACATCGCCGCTGCGCGATCGTTTCGGTATTGTGCAACGACTGGAGTTTTATAATCATCAGGATTTAAGCCATATTGTTGGGCGTTCGGCGGGTATTCTCAATGTTAATATTGAGGCCGCCGGGAGCCGGGAGATTGCCTGCCGAGCCAGGGGTACACCCCGTATTGCCAATCGTTTATTGCGTCGGGTTCGCGACTATGCCGAGGTGAAGGCCGATGGTAATATCACTCAGCAGGTGGCCGACAAGGCGCTGGCAATGCTCGCCGTGGATGAGCAGGGTTTTGACCGCCAGGATCGCCGTTTACTGCTTGCCTTAATTGAAAAGTTCGATGGTGGCCCGGTTGGGGTGGATAGCCTCGCTGCGGCAATCAGTGAAGATCGCGGTACGATAGAGGATGTACTGGAACCGTATCTTATTCAACAGGGCTATATTATGCGCACTCCGCGGGGACGAATGGTGACGCGCAATGCCTATTTACATTTTGGCTTAAAAATACCCGCACATAATTTATCGGCTTCGCAACAGGAGTTGCTAGCCGGTGATGCGGAATAATATGGCTAACAGCTATTTTGAATGGCCGCTGAGGGTTTATATTGAGGATACCGATGCGGGTGGTATTGTCTATTATGTTAATTACCTTAAATTTATGGAGCGCGCGCGTACCGAGTACCTGCGCAGCCTGGGCTTTGGTAAACAGTTCATCTTTAATTCCGCGCTAATGTTTGTTGTTCGCGCCGTTCATGCGGAGTACATCCAGCCCGCACGATTGGATGATGAGTTAACGGCAACAGCGCGGTTGGTTAAAATCGGTGCTGCCAGTTTACATATGGAGCAGTTAATACAACGCAATGATGAGCTGCTATGCAAAGGTGAAGTCGAAGTTGTCTGTGTGGATAAGCAAAGCATGAAACCACAGCGACTACCCAAAGAAATAGTATCAGCAATCAAGCATTAGTTTATTTACATTTAAGTCAGTAAGGGGAGAAGATCAGTGACGGGAGAATTATCGGTATGGCAATTGGTGATGAGTGCCAGCTTAACGGTGCAGTTTGTCATGCTATTGTTGCTAATGGCCTCAGCTGCGTCCTGGTTTATGATTGCCCAGCGAGTGCTTTATTTTAGTGCCGCCCAGCGCGCGATGGATAACTTCGAGCAACAATTTTGGTCCGGCATTGACCTCAGCCAGTTGTTTCGTAAAGGTTCAGAGGGCGGTGCCAGCGTCGGCATGGAAAGTATTTTCAGAGCAGGTTTCAAGGAGTTTTCCCGTTTGCGCCAGCAGGGCGGCGGTGATACCGATGCCGAGGCGGTAATGGAAGGCGCGCAGCGGGCGATGCGTATTGCTACTTCCCGTGAAGAAGAAAAGATGGAAAGCCATCTGCCTTTTTTGGCAACAGTAGGGTCTACCAGTCCCTATGTAGGATTGTTTGGTACGGTCTGGGGCATTATTACTTCATTCCAGGGCCTGGCTACTATGCACCAGGCCACATTGGCGACGGTGGCGCCGGGTATTTCAGAGGCGCTGGTGGCCACGGCGATGGGTTTATTTGCTGCTATTCCTGCGGTGGTGGCGTACAACCGCTTTGCCGCTAAAGTGGAAAGCCTGCTCAATAAATACGATATGTTTGCCGAAGAGTTTTACAGTATTTTGCACCGTCAGGCGCTGGCCTCGAATACACGGGGTGAGAACTAAGCATTATGTCCAGACGACAGAAACGCCGCAAGCCGATGTCAGAAATCAATGTAGTGCCCTACATTGATGTGATGTTAGTGCTGTTAATCATTTTTATGGTGACAGCGCCAATGCTTATGCAGGGGGTGAAGGTAGAATTGCCAAAGGCGCCTTCCATGCCAGTGGGTAAGCAGGATGATGAGCCGCTGATCATATCGATAAAAGCGGATGGCAGTTTCTATATTAACCTGGGTAAAGACCAGGAGAAATCGGCATCACTTGATGTCATTGCCGATAAGGCAGGGAAAATCCTCAGGCGCAAGCCCAATACCTCGGTATTGGTGTGGGGTGATGCCAGTGTGCCCTATGGTGAGGTGGTCAAATTGATGGCCGCATTGCAGGGGGTCGGCGTTCCGGCTGTTGGCCTGGTCACCGAGGCACCTTGACGGTTAAGGTCTATGTATAAAACATTGGTGCTGCCATTAATCGCCACGCTATTGTTGCATGCCAGCCTGGTGCTGGTGTTCCTGATCGATTGGGATGGCAGCGATTCCCGGGTTCGAAAAGTCCAGCCGAGCTTTGTTAAGGCGCGGTTGGTTACTATGGAAAAGCCAAAGGCCAAAGCCAAAGTTAAAAAGGTGGTGAAGAAACGCCCGCCGCCAAAAAAAGCGGCGGTCGCTAAAAAGACCCAGCCGGCGGCACAAAAAAAGCAGGCCGATGAGGCTAAAAAACGGCAGCGGGTAGAACAGCAGCGACAGGCGGAAAAACAGGCAGAGCTGGAGCGACAGCGCCAGGATCGACTGGCCCGGGAGGCTGAGCAGGAACTGGCCCAGGCGATCGCGGATGAAGAGTTGCAGCAGCAGGCGGAGAGTGAAGCTGAACTAGCCAATAGCTATATTGGGCTGATTATAGAAACGATCCAAAGTCGCTGGAATCGACCGCCCAGTGCTCGTAATAATATGGAAACGGAATTAATTATCCAGCTGGTGCCGACGGGAGAGGTGGTCAGTGTGGATATTGTAAAAAGCAGCGGCAATGATGCCTTTGATCGATCAGCACAAAAAGCGGTATGGAAAGCCGAGCGTTTTCCCGAGTTACAAAATTTACCCAGCCGGGTGTTTGAGAAAAACTTTCGGCGCCTTCGAATAAAATTCAGACCAGAGGATTTACGTTTGTGATGCGAGTATTTTTGTTTATTGTAGTGGCGCTGGTACTGTCCAGCCCGGTGAATGCAGAGCTCACCATAGAAATCACCCAGGGTGTTGATAACCCCACCTCGATTGCCATTGTGCCCTTTGGCTGGCAGGGAAGTGGTATCCCGAAGGAAGATGTCAGCGGGATTGTCCAGGCAGATTTGTTCCGTACCGGCCAGTTTGCCCCGGTCGATCGGGATGACATGCTCAGTTCACCACAGCAGCAAAGCGAGGTCTATTACCGGGATTGGCGGGCGCTGGGGGTGGATTACTTGCTGGTTGGCCGGTTGATTCCCAGTGAAAACCATATGGTTGCTCAATTTGAATTATTCGATGTCTATGCGGAGAAGCGTATTTTAACCGGCAGCCAATCCGGTGCGATCAGCGATCTTAGGGGCGTGGCTCACGGGGTGAGTGATCGGGTTTATGAGAAAATCACTGGCATCAGGGGTGCTTTCAGTACCCGTATTCTCTATGTCTCTGCGGTTAAGCAGGCCGCAGGCCAGTTCAAGTTCCGTTTATTACAGGCCGATGTGGATGGTGCAGGGGAAGAAGTTATTCTGGAACAGAGCCAGCCGATATTAACCCCGAGCTGGGCGCCGGACGGTGAAACCATCGCCTATGTTTCTTTTGAAACCACGCGGCCGGCGATTTTTATGCATAACCTGCGCACGGGTGTGCGGCAGCAACTGACAAATTTCAAGGGTTTGAATGGCGCGCCGGCCTGGTCTCCCGATGGCCGCCAGTTAGCGATGGTGCTGTCCAAGGATGGTAGCCCTGATATCTATGTGATGGATATTGCTACCCGACAATTGAAAAGGGTTACCCGTCATTTTGCTATCGATACCGAGCCCTCGTGGATGCCCGATGGAAAATCCATTATCTATACCTCGGATCGTGGCGGCAGGCCGCAAATTTACCAGGTGACGCTGGCGACGGGTTATGAAGAGCGGCTGACCTTTGAAGGCAGTTATAATGCCCGGGCAAGAGTCGTTCCCGACGGCAGCGGTATCATCATAGTACACAAGGGTACCGGTGATTATCATATCGCCCTGTTGAATATCGATAAGGGGAGCATTGAGGTGTTGACCGAAACGGCGCTGGATGAATCGCCGAGCATTTCGCCCAATGGCGCGATGTTACTGTATGCCACCAAGTATCAGGGCAAGGGTATACTGGCCGCGGTGTCGCTGGATGGCGGCGTCAAATTCAGGCTGCCATCACGGTTTGGGGATGTTCGTGAGCCGGCGTGGTCACCTTTTTTAAGGTAAAGCCTTGATCAGGGTCACACTACGCTGAATATGAAGATAGCCCCTTGGCAAATTTAGCGGTAAACTATCGCTCAAATTGCGCTATAGCTATTTCGCAGTTGGTGTTTATGCGTTATATTGCGAGAAGAAGTAGAATGGTTTACCTTGATGGCTGCTATCATTATGGTGGACAGATAGATAAGACTAGATTTTAACAATTGCTGAACTACTAGGAATAAATATGAAAACTAAAAAGATTCAATTATTGAGTGTCATTTTTGCTTTTGCTTTTATGGTCGGTTGTGCGTCAAATGACGCGGACGATTCAGCTGTCAACACTGGCGATGCTGCTGCCCAGGATGCTGCCGAGCAAGCCGCTGCTAATAAAGCCGCTGCTGATGCCGCAGCCGCCGCTGCTGCAGCCGCTGCGAATCTGACATCAGTTTTCTACTTCGACTTCGACCAGGCAACCTTGAGCGCCGATACCCGCGCTGAACTGGATGCCCAGATCGCTGTGCTGAAAAATGCCAATACCAAGGTGCGCCTTGAAGGCCACGCCGATGAGCGCGGTACTCGCGAGTACAACATGGCTCTGGGTGAGCGTCGTGCCAATGCTGTCGCTAACTACCTGATCATTAATGGTATTGAGCGTTACCGTGTTGAGACCGTAAGCTACGGTGAAGAACGTCCCATCAATTCAGCCAGCACCGACGCTGCCTGGGCTGAAAACCGTCGTGTTGAATTGAAATAAATTCAATGTCTAAACGGTTTTATCCGATAGCCGCGCTCTTTCTGGGTGCGGCTTTTGTTATTTCGCCCGCTGCGCTTTCCCAGGTGCCGGTAGTGGACGGCGTGCCTGTTGCCTCGCCCTCCGCGCCGCCAGCCTCGGCACCGACTACCGGTGCTGCGCAGGGGGAATTGTTTTACCAGTTACAGCTGGTACAGCAAGAGGTGATGCAATTACGGGGGCTGGTTGAAGAGCAGGCCCACATGATTAATCAGCTTAAAAAACAGAGCATGGAACGCTATATTGACCTCGATCGGCGTGTGGCCAGCCTGTCTACCCAGGCACCTGTTGCTGCTGGCAACACGAGCCAATCTGCGGTGGTGGCGATACCGGTTTCTGGCACGGCTACCTCTGCAGAAAAGGCCGCCTATAACAGTGCCTATGCACTGGTCACCAGCAAACGCTTTGAGTCAGCCCTGGAAGCGTTTAAACAATTTGTAGTCGATTATCCTGATGGCCACTACACGCCCAATGCCTTGTATTGGATGGGTGAACTTTACCAGGTAGTAAAGCCAAAGAACCTGGAGGCTGCACGGCAGGCGTTTACCCAATTGCTGGAGCGTTACCCCGATAATTCAAAGGCAGCGGATGCGATGTATAAATTGGGTAAGGTTTATTACCAGAAAGGCGACCGGGAAAAGTCCAGGCAGTGGTTGAATCGGGTGATTGCTGAAAATGGCAGTAGCAAAGTGGCCGACAAAGCCCGGAAATTCCTGCGCGATAATTTTTAAGCTCGCCCGTACTTTCGACTGTATTCTAGATCGTACAACAGGGCCACGATACTATTTTTACCCCGTCCGGGTGCAAGAGCAGAAATCCTTCCATGCCTGATTTACGCATCACTGAAATTTTTTATTCCCTGCAAGGTGAAACTCGTAGCGTAGGTCTGCCGACGGTTTTTGTACGGCTGACCGGCTGCCCGCTGCGCTGTGGCTACTGTGATACCGAGTATGCTTTCCACGGCGGTGAAAAATGGAGCCAGCAGGCGGTGCTGGATAAAGTAGCCGGATTTTCCCCCCGCTATGTCACCGTCACTGGTGGTGAACCGCTGGCGCAAAAAGCCTGTTGGCCTTTGCTAAGCGCACTGTGTGACCAAGGTTACGAAGTGTCCCTGGAGACCAGTGGAGCCATCGCCATGCTTGATGTTGACCCCAGGGTGGTCAAGGTGATGGATTTAAAAACCCCCGCCTCTGGTGAACTGGAACGCAACGATTACAGCAATATGGATTTATTAAACCGCCAGGACCAGGTTAAATTTGTTATTTGTGATCGCCAGGACTATGAATGGTCACGCTTTAAAATAGATCAATACCAGCTGGCGACACGGGTTGCTGACGTATTGTTTTCCCCGGCCTTTGAGCAGCTCAATGCCACTGACCTTGCCGAGTGGATGTTGGCGGATAACTTACCAGCACGATTGCAATTACAGCTGCACAAAATCCTCTGGAATGATGCGGCGGGACACTAGAAGGGTGAGCAGCTAGGATGAAAGTCGGAGAAGAAAAGGCGGTAATACTGGTATCGGGTGGTCTTGATTCAGCCACGGTATTGGCGATGGCGAAGAACCAGGGTTATGCCTGTTACAGCCTGGCCTTTGATTACGGCCAACGTCATCGCTCGGAGTTACAGGCGGCGCAAGGTGTCTCAGCGGCGCTGGGGGCCGTTGAGCATAAAGAAGTAAAGCTGGATTTAAGCACCATCGGTGGCTCGGCCTTGACCGATACATCGATCGCGGTGCCCGATCATGGTGGTGAGGGCATACCGGTCACCTATGTCCCGGCGCGCAATACCATTTTTCTTTCTATTGGCCTCGGTTGGGCAGAAGTATTGGGTGCCAGTAAACTCTTTATTGGCGTTAATGCGGTTGATTACTCCGGCTACCCCGACTGCCGCCCGGAATACATTGCCGCCTTCGAATCCATGGCCAACCTGGCCACCAAAGCCGGCGTCGAAGGCCGTGGACTGGAAATCGTGACCCCTTTAATGGCGCTAAATAAAGGCGATATCATTCGCGCGGGTAGCGCGCTGGGGGTCGATTACGGTTTAACCGTCTCCTGCTACCAGGCTAACAGTAAGGGAGAGGCCTGCGGGCACTGCGACAGCTGTTATTTAAGGCGAGAAGGCTTTCTTGCCGCAGCGTTGGATGACCCCACCCACTATATTGCCTGAAGATCAAAAAAACTGCTCGGATAAGTGCCATCAGGGCTTGTTTTTTTCAATGAAATCATTACTATATGCGCCTCCTTCCGGGGCCGTTAGCTCAGTTGGTAGAGCAGTTGGCTTTTAACCAATTGGTCGCGCGTTCGAATCGCGCACGGCCCACCATTTTTCCAAATTAAAACAACCACTTAGGTTTTCA
>JAUXHA010000066.1 GCA_030621845.1 Spongiibacteraceae bacterium | reverse complement strand
GCATTCAGGAGTTGAAGAAACAGCGACTACAATACGCCGCTGAAGCCAGGGCGGCTCAGGAATCAGCTGATTTAAAAGGGCAATTCCTTGCCCATATGAGCCATGAAATTCGCACCCCCATTAACGGGGTTATTGGCATGGCAGAGATCATTAAGGAAAATGCAGACAAAGAACAGGACAGGCATACCGCAGATATTTTATTAAATTCAGCGGATGATTTATTAGCTGTGGTTAACGACATCCTTGATTTATCAAAAATCGAAGCCGGCAAGTTACGTATCATTCACGAAAGCTTTTCTATCGGTCATGTGTTTTCCTTACTGGGAACAGTTTTCCATGAAGTTAATAAAAACCCCAATATTGAACTCTCTCTGGGGATTGAAGGTAGCCTGCCTAATTTCCTCATTGGCGACCAATTAAGATTAAAGCAGGTTCTCAATAACTTGCTGTCTAATGCCTTTAAATTTACCGAAAAAGGCCAGATACAACTTATCTGTCGGCGCATAGACAATAGCTCATCTCGACAAACATTGTATTTCTCCATCAAAGATACGGGTATAGGGATCGATGAAGAAATCCAGGAAAAACTTTTTCATCCCTATGAACAGTCGGACAAGTCTTCCACCAGAAAATATGGCGGCACAGGATTGGGCTTGTCCATATCCAAGCAACTGGTAGAATTAATGGGAGGCCAAATTGGCGTAAAAAGTCAGCCGAACGTAGGTTCTGAATTCTGGTTTACCCTCAGTTTCGACATAGACCAGCCCAGGGAAGCGCTGTTGGCTAAGCAACGAAAGCAAATCCAGGGTAAAAAAATCGCGCTGTTTTTCACCAGTGAATCTTACGGAAACAATGAACTGCAGCACTTAAAAGCTATCGGCGCCCAACCCAGCTTACACCTTGTACGTCACCACCAGCCTATAAACGATATTGGTGACGCTGATGTTGTTGTTGCCAGCGACCTTATCGGCGAGCGCCTGCAAGGTTTATTAAAACAATGCCACGATGCTCAAACGCCCGTGGTCGTCACCCGCACCAATTATAACCACGTTGATGAGGCATGGTTTGCCGCTGTTAAAGCTCATTTTATTTATCTTCCCCTGGCCTCTATCGATATGGAATCCATTTTAGTCAAGGCATTATCCGGCGTTATATTCATCGATGCGAAGCTTCCACTAACACCCACTGATGAACAGCAACTGCCCTCGCTCAGGATACTGATTGCCGAAGACAATATCACCAATCAAATTGTTATTAAATCGCTGCTGGATAAATTGCATCAGCACATCACCCTGGTCAGTAATGGCAAGGAAGCCCTGACTTGCTACCAGCAGCAAGGGGGTGATTTTGATTTAATTTTAATGGACTGTGAAATGCCTGTTATGGACGGTTACTCGGCAACAAAAGCGATACGTCAATTTGAAACAAGCCAACAATTATCACCTGTCACTATTTTCGCGCTCACCGCACATGCGATGGATGAAAATTATCAGCACTGCCTGGAGGTGGGGATGAATAATGTGGTTATTAAACCGGTCAAAATAGACGCCTTAAGAAATCTGATCGCGTCGCTGAGCCCAATCAAAGCAGAATTTACTGGTTAACAGATACTATTTTATTGATGCCACTGCCGTGGGTCGATTTGATAATATTGGCTTAATTGCTGATATAATTTTGGGCGTTTGCGGTATAGCTGTTGTGGTTTTTCAAAAAAAGTTTCCGTTGCTACCGCAAAAAATTCTGCCGGATTGGTGGTGCCATATTCGTCCATCACTGTTTTATGGTGATGCTGGCTTCGCCACTGCAAATCTTTGAAATTTTTTGTGAAGACCTGCGCCCAGGTCTGGTAACTATTGCGGCGCAAAAGAGGCGCGCCATTGGCCGATCCCGATTCTGTATCCAACTGATGGGCAAACTCATGCAATACCACGTTGCGTCCATCGGTAAAATCCGCCACACCGGAAGTCACATCATCCCATGATAAAATCACCTTGCCATTACTCCAGGATTCACCGGAAAGATTTTTACCGGTGCGCGACACTGTGCCGTCAAGTTGACTCTCTTCGTGTTTTACCTTGAAACCATAAGGGTAAACCAGGACCGAATACAACTTGGGATAAACCGACCAGCCCTGGCGTAATAACAGCAAACACGCTTGAGCCGCGATGGTGATGCGTATTTCATCGCTGATCTGCAAGCCACCACAGCCAACAAAACGTTTTTTTGCCATAAAGAGATTAATCAACTGCTGCAAGCGGTGTTGATCTTCCCCAGGCAGGGCGGAATATATGGGCAAATTGGCCTCGAGAATCGCCCGCCAGGCCGAAAGAAAAGGACGATTGCGAATCAGCCTGTCCCGCCAAATCACCCAATACATAAATAACAGTATCAATACGACGATTAACACTAACACCATTGCTGCGACCATAAAGCCCATCTCTTTGAAGCTGACTGTTGCTTGCAGTCTATTGGCTTCCCCTCACCAGGTCTACACACTGCCAGGGCACCAACAGGCCGCTTGCCTCACTGGAAGCACTGTGTTCAGATATAATCTATGTAAAAACAGGCAACGGAGAGCGGCTGATGACTGCCATTAGTATTGACACTCAATTCAATGGCCCGCCTGACAGTGGCAACGGCGGCTATTGCTGTGGCCTGTTTGCCGCCACACTGAACCCGGCTCCCGGCGAAGCCGTTGAAGTCACCCTCCGCAGCCCGCCACCGCTACAGCAACCATTGTCGGTGCTCACCACCACAGAAGGGGTTACTGTTCGCGATGAACAGACCTTGATCGCCAGCGCCAAACGGATCGATCTCACGGTGAAATACCCCGAACCACCCTCCTCGGCGGATGCCTTACAGGCATCGGGCGGCTATACCGGCTTTCAGCAACATCCCTACCCCGGTTGCTTTGTCTGCGGACCGAACAGGGCGCCTGAAGATGGCCTGTGTATTTACCCCGGCCCTGTTGCCGATGGCAGCCAGGTCAGTTGCCTTTGGCAACCTTTTGCTGCCCTCGCTGACGAGCAGGGAATGCTAGCGCCGGAATTTATCTGGGCGGCGCTGGATTGCCCCAGTTATTTTGGCACCTTTATCGGTCAATCCAATCCACACGCATTATTAGGCCGACAGGCGGTGACCATTTTCAGCGCCAGTATCCCTGTAGACCAGCCGTATATTGTCACCGCCTGGCCATCGGGCCGGGAGGGTCGTAAATGTTATGGCGGTGCGGGGCTGTTTAGTGAGCAGGGCGAGTGCCTGGCACTGGCGCGCAACACCTGGGTAATACTTGAAGAATAGGTATTGTTCGAGCTGGGTCTGCTGCGTTAATTTTAAACAAAAAAACCGGCAATCTCTCGCCGGTTTTTTATTGTGACCCTGGGGCGTCTAGAAGTTATAGCGAGCTGTTACGCCAAACGAACGCTCCTTCTGAATATTGGGATGAGTATACGAACCGTTAATATTTGCCGGGTTGGCGGCAACGGTGGCGGCTTTATCGTACTGATCCGCCGCTTGCTGGTAGGTAACCTCATCGGAATCAAAGACGTTTTTGACCCAAAGGGTAACATCCCAACTGTAATCCGCGCTGCGAATTCCGGTATAGAGATTGACGATGTGGTGATCTTCAAACTTGTTCATCACATTGCCAATGCCGGCGGAGGCATCGGTGTTGTCACGTTCACCGGTGTACTTATACAGGCCCCGAAGATACAACTCCATCTCGCTGATCGGCACGTAGAACTCAGAGTTCACAGAGGCCGAGTACTCCGGCTCTCCGCCGAGAGCGTCACCATCTATAGCGCAAGAGCCAACCTGCTCGCCTGGTGCGTAGACATTACAAGGCGCCTCGGCACCATCATCCCATTCGCCTTTACTGTAGCTAAGTGAAGATCCCAGTGACCAAGTCTCGGTTAACAGCACCTGCCCTTCCAGTTCGGCACCCCAAATAGTGGCGTCGCCATTGTAGACAATACCACCCGTAATATCTTTAGGAGCGCCCCCCGGTGCCGGCGTATCCAGAATTTGTATACCGCGGGTAAAGCCAAAGTAATCGCTAAACGCCTGGTAATACAAAGCGCCGTTTAAGGTCGCGCGGCCATCCATGAGCCGACTTTTAAAGCCTAATTCAACGGCATCACTGGTCTCTTCATCATACAGCAGAATGTCATCACGCTGTTCCGGCGTCAGCAAGGCCAGGTCGGGGTCGGGAACAATCGAACTGCCCCCTGGACGATAACCGTGGTTATAGGACAGGTACCAGGAGGTCTCATCACTCCAGTCGTAACGCATGGTCAACGAGCCGGTAAGCGCGGTATCGTCATCATGCTTTTGGGTAACGCCGGTCAGAGGAAATTGGCCACTGCCGCCAATCAGGGCATCGATTACAGCAGGATCAAAGCCATTATCCCCGTAGGTAGCACTGCCATAAAAAACATCCGCTTTACGGTAACGGTCATAACGCGAGAAGCGTAAACCCGCCTCCAGCGTGACTGTTTCGGTCAGGTAAAAGCTGTTAAAGGTGAAGATGCCCATCTCGTTACTATCTAGCGGAATAGCGCCGTTAGTTGAGAATGAAGACGCGCCAATCGCCGGCGTATTACCCGGCAAAGTAGTATGCGCATTAAAGGTGGTGTCGCTATCCTGATCCAGGTAGTAAAGGCCGGTCATCCAATCCCAGAACTCGTTATCCTGGGAAGACAAGCGCAACTCATTTGCCCAGCTGGTTATCTCCGTATCTGTGGTCTGGTGGGTTAATTGATCCGGACTATCGGTAACATAAAATGCCCGGTCATTGTTTGTTTTGGATTTCTTTTCGGAATCGTTATAACCGAATACATAGGCCAGTTCCAGGCTATCTGTCAATTCCCAGCCCAGTCGCAAGCTGACAATGTTGTAATCCATTTTAGAACCATCATTAGTCTTAGCCAAGGCTTTGAGATCAGAGGTGCCCAGCGTTGGCCGTCCGCCGCCGGTAAGATCCGAGCCCCAAAGGCCCTTGGGATCGTTAATATCATTATCCAGCCATTGCCAGGCCAGGTCCGCTGACAGGGTATCCATAGCCTGCCAGGCCAGTGACACACGCGTCGAGACGGCTTTAGCGTCCGGATCAAGACCCGTGGTGATGTTGTTAACATTGTTAGAATTATTTTCATCGTAGACCAGGGCAACACGCGCACCCAATACACCATCAACCAAAGGCGCACCATAGGCTGCCTGGGTATTGATCGTATCATCATCACCTACCGAACCCTGAATATAACCGCTGGCCTCATCAACGCTGGCTCGTCTGGACAGGACGTTAATCGCTCCACCCGGTGACGTCCGGCCCTGCAGCGTACCCTGGGGCCCGCGCAGAATTTCCATTCGCTCCAGGTCATATAATTGATTAAAAATAATATCCGGGCGGACATTGATTTCATTCCAGTACACATCCACAGCGGGCGGTGTACCCGCTTCCGGGTCAGTACCCACACCGCGCATGGAGATAGTGCTATTCCGTGCATTCGGTGAAGATAAGGTCAGGCCGGCGGTCTGCTCTTCGATCGCGCCAAACTCAAAGATTTGAAATTTTTCGATATCGGCACCGGTCACCACGTTAACAGTGGCCGAGATATCCTGCACACTGGACTCGCGTTTTTGCGCGGTAATAATAATCTCTTCAAGTACTAAGCCCTGCTCCTGAGCGATAGCGTTGCTGGTCATTGCGGCCGTGACAGCAACAATGGCAGCAGTGAGTAGCGATTTTCTACCCAATGATTGGTAATTAGACATAAGTTCCCCTGAGTTAACACCCTGAATAATGAACATTATTTATAATTCTATTCTCAGCATAGATATTTTCTATTTATATAGTAGTAGCTTTTTATTTATATAGTAGCTTACCGCAGGACGTTAGCATGAAAAGTTTATGCCTCCACAGAGCGAAGTCGGCCATTTTTATTAACACTTTATTACCATAGCCCGGAGAATTAAAATCTCTCAACACAATGTGCCCCTCGCCTGCAATTTTATCAAACGCAGCATAAGCCATTAAAATTTCGCTTAACTTGAAGAAAATATAAAACATATCTTACGTTCGATATAAATGCTTCTGCGTACGCGAACAAAACCTCCAACAGGCTTTCTAAAAAAATCCCAGCGGGCTGGTATCGTAACTCACCAGCAAATTTTTAGTTTGCTGGTAATGTTCCAGGGCCATTTTATGCGTCTCCCTGCCCACCCCGGACTTTTTATAACCGCCAAAGGCGGCATGGGCCGGGTAGGCATGATAGCAATTGGTCCAGACCCGGCCAGCCTGAATACCACGTCCCATGCGATAAGCCCGATTCATGTCCCGGGTCCACAGGCCCGCACCTAAACCAAACTGGCTATGGTTGGCTAATGCCAGCGCCTCGGCCTCGTCCTTAAAGGTGGTAACACCAACTACCGGACCAAAAATCTCTTCCTGAAACACCCGCATATCGTTATTCCCGGCCATTAACGTAGGCTGCACGTAATAGCCTTTTGCCAGATTGCCGGGTAATTTTTCAGCGCCACCCCCGGCCAGGAACTCAACCCCTTCCTTCCTGCCTATCTCCATATAGCTCATGATTTTTTCGAATTGCTCAGCTGACGCCTGGGCGCCGACCATAGTATTGGTATCCAGTGGATTACCCCGCTGAATTTTGCTGGTACGCTCTATCACCAGCTTAATAAAATCCTCATAGATCGATGCCTGTATTAACGCGCGTGATGGGCAGGTACACACTTCTCCCTGATTGAAAAAAGCCAGCACCGTGCCCTCTACGCATTTACTTAAGTAATCATCTTCATAATTAAAAATATCCTCAAAATAAATATTCGGTGACTTGCCACCCAACTCTACCGTTGAGGGAATAATATTCTCGGCCGCGTATTTCATAATCTGGGCACCCACCGGGGTGGAACCGGTAAAGGCGATTTTAGCAATGCGTTTGTTACTGGCCAGTGCCGCGCCCGCTTCAACGCCGTAGCCATTAACAATATTAACCACACCGGGAGGGAACAGCTCACCGATTAATTCCATCAGTAATAAAATAGAAGCCGGTGTTTGCTCGGCGGGTTTAAGCACCACGCAATTGCCCGCCGCCAGTGCCGGCCCCAGTTTCCAGGCAGCCATCAGGATAGGAAAATTCCAGGGAATTATCTGTCCGACAACACCCAGTGGCTCGTGAAAATGATAGGAAACCGTGTGCTGGTCAATTTCGCCGTTAGTGCCCTCCTGGGCGCGAAGACAGCCCGCAAAATAGCGGAAGTGGTCGGCCGCCAGGGGAATATCCGCCGCCAGGGTTTCACGCACGGCTTTGCCATTATCCCAGCTTTCCGCCACCGCCAGCATGGTCAGGTTGCTTTCAATCCTGTCGGCTACTCGCAAAAGTAAATTACTTCGCTCAACAACCGAGGTGGTTCCCCAACCCTCTTTAGCCGCGTGGGCGGCATCCAGTGCCAGCTCAATATCTGCTGCATTGGAACGGGGAATTTGGCAAAATACATCGCCAGTAACAGGGGTGATGTTGTCGAAATAATTACCGTCAACGGGAGCAACCCACTCACCGCCTATGTAATTTTCATAACGCTGTTTGAAAGTAACAAGCGAACCGGCCTGGCCGGGGTTAGCGTAAATCATATCAAAATCCTTTGTTGAATGATTAGCCTGTAGGCATGAACTTGAAATAATTCAATGAACGCACTGTACGAGCAGTGTCGAGTAAAATCAACACTTCATCCTTTATTACGTTTTGAGATAAAACGCTTTTTTTACTGTCCGCTTTTAGTATTTATAGTTTGCCCTAAGGCGTTTATAATCCAACGCTATCCAGCCATAGGAACTGCCCGTGAATAACAAATTATTTATTTTATGCCTGCTTTGCCTGACGCCATTTAGCCTCAATGCCGACGACGAACTTCCTCGATCGGGACTGTATGCTATCACCACCAACATCAGCTCCAGCTCACCCATACCAAAAATTTCGCAAAGCAGCCAACACTGTCTTAAGTCTGAAGATTTTGCCAGGGACCCGAGTCAATTGCTGGGCGAACAGATGGGCAACGCTAAAGACTGTCAAATAACTACCTTCACCATGCAAAACAACAAGATTGAGCTGGTGATGCACTGTACGCCGGATGGCGGCAATATGAAGATGAAAACTACGGGTAACTACTCCCCTGACAGCTACCGTATCTCCACCGATATGCAGTTAGAGATGAATGGCACCCTCATGGAGATGAATTCGGAGACAGAGGGCAAGCGTGTTGGTGATTGCTGATTGCCCGGGCGGTTATTATTTACCGGTGCCCCATATTTTCGCCACCGCTCGATCATCGCCCAGCCAGCCGATGATCAAACCCAATACACCCCCTGCACCAAAAACAATGACCGGGAATAAATAACCGAGATCTGCGCCGTCGGCCCGAAAGAAAACAATGGCGGCCAAGGCGGCAAACATGGCACTCATTGCCATAAGAATACTTCGATGGGAGGCTTTATAGGCATAGGGCTCATTACCCGACTCCAGGCGATTAAGCAGGGGGGAAAACAATGTACGCAACAGGTTTTTCATAGGCACCGAAATCGACAGGGTTTGATTAATTGTACACTAACTAAAGGCTATCTTTATTAATCCCGACTGGCCACCAGTACCAACCGGGCACCCAGTTTGGTAAATGCCCTGGCACAGGCAGCACCAACACCTGCTGATGCGCCAGTAATAACCACGACGGTATTATTGGAAACCGATAAACCCATGACGGCTACACTATAATGGCTCTGTTCGGCAAAAGATAAATTGTTTATTCTCCAATACCACCAAACTTATTTTTCTTTTATCAGTAATTTCTGGTCCATCAATTCATTAACAAAGGCCTTAACAAAAGCATGCCGCAACTCGTCCCGGTCATTGGGATCAATAGCGCGAGAAGAGGCCTGCCATAACGGTTTCTCTGTCGCCGTATTATAGAGATCGACCACCAGTGTTACATATTTATTCGTGGTCCAGACATCGGGATCAGAATAAGCTTTTTGTACATGCCCATAGTAGCCACCAAAGCCTCTGTGATAGTCACCCCCGTACGCTGGAACAACGTCATAGTATGTGTTGCCTTTATGAAACACGGGTTCTTCGATGGTGCCGGCATAACGTATCACCAGGATGGTGTATAAATCGGACAGGCGCGCCACCCCCAGTATCGCTTCCTTGGTGGTATCGCCAGGAACAAGAGTATGGCTGGCCGTTGCCTTCAGATCCTTATCTTGCAGCGCCTGGGTAAATGCATCTTCAAACTCTACTCTCGCCGCATCGCGCTCGGCTACGGCAACCACCAAAATACCCTGCAGGTCATTTTTTTTCTGTGCTGCGTCTACCCAGGTATTGGTTATTTCAGCCGTGGTGCCACAGCCCGTTATTTGCATAAGCAACCACAGTATGCCGGTGTAAAAAATTGTTTTTAACATTTTTCTCTCCTCTTGTTTCATCATCAATTACAACAATTAATTTTGACATATAGCGTTTTCAAGCAATCACAATTGTTAACTTTTCTCTCTATTGCTGCTCGGTTTAAAAATTATAGGCTATACCCAATAGATACAAATCCAGTTCAGTATCGACACCGTCTTTAATCCTCGTATTATTTTCAATCCTGATCGTGTTTACTGAAAAATTATAACGCTCCCAGCTTAATCGAAATTCAATTCGGGGCAGCTTCGGTGGAATCAGCTTTACGCCTACACCATAAACGCTTGTTCCCGCACTATCATCATCATCCCCAGTGAATAATTGGCCGCTCGGGCTGGCATAAGAAATTTCCTGGGAAATAGTCGCCATGCCCACACCCAACTGTCCAAATAATGAGAACCCGTACGCCAAAGGCAGATTACCCAGCACAGCAACGCTAAGTACAGAAAAATCATTTTCTACTTTAGCGCTGAATGAATCTGCATCAAATGTGCCCAAAGCAAGCAGTGCGCCCTCTACACTTACATAGTGATTAAAGCGATAACCTCCGTAAAACTTCCCCCCGCTAGCACTATCATCAAGCTGTTGTTGCTGATAAAAACTCTCTTCATCATAATCACTTACGCCAAAACCGGTGCCGACAAAAAACCCGGCACCCTCTTCTGCAGTGACCAGCGAGGATAAATAAGCAGCCAGCAGCGATACAACGAGTAAATTTTTCAACCGTTATCTCCCTTTACCCTTTCAGATATCCAGCCAGAACGCCGCCACAGGGGCATCATTGTGAATATCGTAAATGGAAATATGGACACCACTGGCGGTGATTTGCAGTTCCATAAACCCCTCCTGTGAAAGTGCAAAACGAGTATTCGCTGTATGCCATACACCGCTCAACTTGGACGTATTTCCCGCACCACTTACCAATTTGTACTCCGGTGCTTTACCGTCGGGGCTACCAAATACCTGCAAACTATGCTCATGACCGGCGGCATAAATAATCCGCCGTGACTTTGAAAAAATTTCATCGATACTGTTAATAAAGCGCATATAGGTCGGGTGATCAATATCCTGATCCACATCGAATATTGAATAGATGATCTTAATAAAAAACCAATAACTAAAATTGCTCAAATAACCCGCGTGCTGACCCATTGTTTCCATCGGGTGATGGGCGCTTACCAAAATTAACTGATCCGGGCTCACCGAGCGTATCCGCTCAATCTCTGTGTCCAGCGCTGTCATTGCGCTATCGTAATGCTCTTCGCTGGCATGCATCATCCACTCTGAATCCAGAAACACCAAACTGACACCTGGCAGCTGCACCGACCGGGGTAAGGGCAATTGCCCCGACCGCCAGGGTTGCAGGCTGGTGTTGACCTGATGCTCTTTAGCATAGGCGGCTATATGCTGGCCCTGGCCTTCCAGCTCGCTGGCGTACCAATCATGATTACCCGGCACCAGAAACATCGGCGCACCACTGACCCTGGCTATCTGTAACTGGGCATCGAGATAGCTGATGGATTCAAGCTGCCCTTGATCAAATTCAGCCTCCCCGTCTTCCTTTTCCGGGTAACCCCGATAATAAATATTATCACCCAGTGCAATAACCGCTGTTTTGCCTGGGTCAATACTCGCCCGCTCTGCGATCTTTGCCAGGCTTGCCTGCCAGGGATCCGTGCTCGAATGACCGGCATCGCCATAGAGTATAACCCGCTGAACAAGCTCCTCCGGCCCCGGTGCCGGAGCTTCGCGCTCGGTCTTCAGGACCAGGTAAGGGCTGCTATGGGAAGGGTTGATTTCGGGATCGACTACCAGGCCCAGTATTATTACCGCGAGAATACCCAGTAGTAACAAGCCAATTTTTTTCACATCACACCCCGATAGTTAAAATAATAATGCAGGGAAAGTGTAGCCGATTTCCCTGTAATGATCTCTCTTTGGCCTGAAGCCGGCGCTTATCATCACCCGGCAATTTTGCCACAGCATACCGGCGATAATACACATACACCAGATAATGCTGACAAAGAACTGGGGCCAAGCCCAAAAATGTGCCGCTAAGGGTATAATTATTGCTGCCTGTAAAAGGGGAGCTATTTTTTTACGGCATGGATAAGCTGCAAAAAACCTGAACACGCTAAAACCAGGGTAAAAACAAGCTCGGTACTCAACACTGTATGATTATGGTTCAGTAATAAAAAGTCGATTAATGATACGCCATAGTATTTCATCGAGTAAACCGAGCAAGCCACGCCCATTGCCGCTAATAACAGCAGAATTCGTGATCTGCGCAAAGTACCATAATGCCAACAGTAAAAAGTCAGGGCGATTGCGGAAACCATTAGCAGTAGCAGTTTTAACATTATTCAACCATTGTTATGCTCATGACCATCTGCTTGATCCGAGTGCTGAACTATGAGACGTTTACCATCAAATCAACCACGTTATATCGACAAAAGTTTGAGAGAATCCTATGGCTATCGTATCACTACACCATATTAATATCACCGCACCCCGGACGGTTATCGACGAGGTAATAAAATTTTATGTTGAAATACTGGGGTTAACTGTGGGTTATCGTCCTGACTTTGGCATAACGGGTTTTTGGTTGTATCAGGGTGATCACCCGCTGGTACACTTACTAGTGCTGGACAATAGCAACGGTAGCAATGGTTACTTTGATCACATTGCTTTTTACTGTACCGATCTTACTGCCATGGTTGAAGCATTAACAATAAATAACATTCACTATAGCGTGCTTGAAATGGAAGAATTAAAGCAAACGCAATTGTTTATAACAGACCCCGCCGGAATAAAGGTAGAATTAAATTTTGTTGACGAAGTGCTCACTTAAGGCTCAAGTATATTTTTCGCCTGACAAGGCTGTTGTTGCCGATGCTTGCGATTGCTGTATTTTATGAGGATAAGCGATCTTTTAACGTCTATGTTATGCTGCTGGAATAAACGGGTCCGCTGTATTACACCTTCCCCCTGGAGATTATGCCGTGACAAAAAAACTAAAAAAAATATCCAAACCCCGGGCTCTGTTACTTTTTCCTATCGTGTTGATATTATTTGCTTGTTCGGATAATAACGATAATAACTCTGTAGACTCTCTTAGCATCACTTCCTACAACATGGGCTTGGCACTCAATTTTGTTCCCTATACGGCGGAGCGCCTGGTAGCCAATGAAGCACTTGTGGCGACCCATGAAAGTGATGTGATTTGTTTTCAGGAAGTTTGGCTGCCAGAGCAAGTGGAAGCCATCACCAATGCCGTATCCGCTAACTATCCCTACCTCTATACGGTAGCACCTGAGCAAATTTTTTCTGAAACCGCTGCCTGCACCACGTCTGAAGTTGCCGGCTTTGCCGATTGCGCCACCACCATGTGTCCCGATCTCTCCGGTACCGCACTGGTGGATTGTGCCACTAGTCAATGCGGCGTGTTTATCGGCGGTCTGTCATCGAGCTGCCTCGATGGTGTTATTGGTGCCGTTGGCATTCCTAACATTACCGTTGATGCGCTGGTTGCTGCGGTAACCCAACCCGCTGGTAAATTTGCCTTTGATGGCTCCCTCGGCTTGATGCTCGCTTCCCGCTTTGAGCTCACTAACACCGAATTCCAGGATTTCATTAACGACTCCAGCGGCAATCATCGCGGTGCACTCTACGCCGAAATCACCCTCAAGCAGCAAAGCCATGTGATTGCTTGTACCCATCCAACCGCTAATCTATCCGCCACCATCAATTATCCACTATCAGGAAAGCATGGTTCCTGGGAAGTAGAAAACCGTTTTATGCAGCAGCAAATGATCGCTTTTGTAAACGCCAAAGCGGGTGAAAATCCTATCTTGTTTGCTGGCGACTTCAACTGCAGTACGGCTAATGCCAGCAATCAGGTTGATGCTGAATTTTCTGCCAATTGCCAGCTATGGCTGGATGACGGCTTTATCGATGTCGCCGCCGAACAACTGGCCTGCTCATTTTGTTCTGATGAAAACCTGATCCTCATTGAACAACAAAACTCAGGCGGTGGAGGCAATACCCTGCTCGATCATGTGTTTATTAAAAACGTTGGAAACCCTGCTGCGATCACCGCCGAGCGCGTCTTTGATCAAGCGGTAGAAATTATTGCCCTGAATCCTGAGCAAGACCTGGCGAGCGAAGATTCACCACTCACAACGCATCCCTCAGATCACTTTGGGGTACAGGTGGACGTCCCTGTTCCCTAATGCGACGGACGGTAGCCAGCTGCTGCTAACTCCCTACCCAGCCAAGCTGACTTTAGTATAAGCTGAGCTGTCGGTTTTTTTTACAACTATGCCCTATGCTGACCACCAGAGCATCCCTGCCAGTTAATAAATTTCAAAGATAACTACGCTAAGCCACTGAACAAATGTGAAATTTATTTTTTACCTTTTACTTCGGCATAGTATTTGCGTATTTCTTTTAGACTCGAATTAATAACAACGTTCTATTTAGGGTTTATGCTGTCAAGGGAGTGCAAAATGTTAGATATACTGTATGTATCACTACTCACAGGCCTGGTTATGCTTGCCATGTCATTAGAAGGCAATGCGATGCTTTTTTATTGATTGAATTAAGCTTGTGCCAATTATCAGGCGAAAATAAATTCAATATATTTCACTAGGGCGCTATCCCAGGCCTCGGCCAGCAAAGTTGATGCGCGGGTCATACAGCAAGCATCTATAATTTCTCCATTGGTAATCTTAGCCTGGACTTTTAGCGGCTTGTTCAATGCTTGCCATGTTAAACGTCATCTCTTCTGCCTTCACGGCTTTCACTGTTGGACGCTTACCACTTTCAAGGATCTATGCCAGGAAACTATGCGCCAGCGCTTTAATACCCTATTATTTCCACTCGCTAACAAAAACTGACCACAAAGGACGTTTAATGTTCAAAGCCATACCCTTTCTGATCGGCATCGTTTTCTTGACATCATGCCAGCCGACGCAGCTTGAGAGCCCCGATCAGCAATCACTAATCTCCGGCGTTGAACTCAAGGGAATGGATCCCGGCACCCCGCCGCAACAGGATTTTTTCCAGTACGCTAATGGTCACTGGCTGGAGAATACTGAAATACCCACTGACAAATCAAGCTGGGGCTCTTTCGCCATACTCCGTGAACAAGCGCTCTATAACCTCAAAACCATCGTCAAGGAATTACCTCCCGCCGACGAGGCTAACCCCTCGCAGAAAAATCTCGCTTATTTTTACCAGTCGTTTATGGATCAGCAGCGTATTCAACAGGCGGGCAATAAACCCCTGCAGGAAAAATTAACCGCACTGGGCAATATTAGCCGGCATGAGGAATTGAGCACGGCATTTGCCAACGCCGCTACTATGGGCCTGGCTTCCCCTCTGAATTTCTGGGTAGACCAGGATGCCAAAAACCCTGATGCCTACACCGTTTATTTCACCCAATCCGGCCTGGGATTACCCGACCGCGATTATTATTTTGATGACAGCGAAAAGGGCCAGAAATTACGCCAGCGTTACCTGGTCTATATCGAACGATTGTTGCTGCTGGCAGGGCTGGATCAAGCCAGCGCCAGTAACGTACTGGCACTGGAAACTCGTCTGGCCAGCATACAGTGGAGCCGGGTCGACAATCGCGATCGTGATAAAACCTATAACCCGGTAAACAGTGATCAACTACAAACGATTAATGCTGGGATAAACTGGCAGCGCTACTTACAACACACCGCTGTCGATACAATTGATACTTACATCATTCGGCAGCCGAGCTACTTTTCCGAGCTGGGTACTGTTGTTACTGACACCCCCTTAGCCGACTGGCGCAGCTACTTGCAATTTCATCTTATCAATCACTATGCCCGCTACCTCAGTGAGCCATTCAGTGAAGCGCGGTTCGACTTCTATGGTCGAACATTATTGGGTACCCCCGATCAGGAGCCTCGCTGGCAACGCGCCATTAGCAGCATGAACCAGCAAATGGGTGAATTGCTGGGTGAGCGCTATGTAGAAAAACATTTTTCCCCCCAGGCCAAACAACGCATGCTAATGCTTGTCGATAACCTCATCGCCGCCTATCGCCAATCCATCAATAATCTCGACTGGATGCAGCAGGATACTCGAGATAAAGCACTGGAAAAACTCAACCAGTTTACTGTCAAAATAGGCTACCCCGAACGCTGGCGCGACTATAGCGGACTGGTGCTCGGCAAGGAATTAATCAGCAATATCGATACACTGCAACGGTTTAATTACCGCTATCAGATTGCCAAACTCGAGCAGCCCGTTAACCGTGATGAATGGTTTATGCCCCCGCAAACAGTTAACGCCTATTACAACCCCGGTATGAACGAAATTGTTTTTCCGGCCGCCATTCTGCAGCCACCCTTCTTTTACAGCAATGCCGATGATGCTATTAACTACGGTGCTATCGGTGGCGTCATTGGCCATGAAATCGGTCATGGCTTTGATGACCAGGGTTCCAAATATGACGGCCAAGGCAGGCTGCATAACTGGTGGCGGGTAGAAGATCGCCAACAGTTCGAGGCGCGAACACAGCAGTTAGTCGACCAGTATGCGCAATACCAACCTCTACCCGGCACCCACATTAATGGCGAGCTCACCCTGGGAGAAAACATTGGCGATCTCGGTGGTTTATCTATCGCACTGAAAGCTTATCGACTCAGCTTACAAGGTAAGCCATCGCCGCTTATTGATGGCTTCACGGGGGAGCAACGGGTATTCCTTGGCTGGGCACAGGCTTGGCGCTCAAAGCGTCGGGAAGAGTCTGTACGGCTATTACTGCTGACCGACCCGCACTCTCCGGCCGAATATCGGGTTAACGGTGTATTGCCGAACATCAGTGAATTTTATTCTGCCTTTGATGTAAAAGAAAGTGATGGCATGTATTTACCCCCTTCACAGCGAGTAAAAATCTGGTAGTTATCACCGCCGGCCGGTCACATAGGCACAAGGCGGCGAGTAATTCCAGCACTTACCTCATCGACTAATAACCATGGACTGCGTTTTATTTTTTAATTTTCTTCAGCGGATAAATTTTATCAATGTCGCAGCTTTCACCGCCGCCGGGTGGATTGGGAACCACAATGGCATCAAACTTCGCATTGATCTCACTGCCAGTATTCGATACGCCTATGGTCTGCGCAAAGCCAAGTGCAGGACAGCGTTGCCTTAAGGTAAATAAGTAGGGATGAAAGGCATCGACCCAAATTATTACTGCATGATCGTCAACTGTCTCCCAATTATAAAGGCGCCAATCTGTTACTCGCTCAACCGGTGCCTGCGTTTCATAACCAAGATCTGTTATTGCCTGTTGTAATGGCTCATGCTCAATTTTATGTCGTTGCTCAGAAGCCTCTTTCATTGATGCACAGGCCACCAATAAACTACTCGCCAGTAACACTGCATACAAGGTCATCGCTTTCATTGTTTATTCTCTCTTTAATTTATCAAT